>DATCUT010000023.1:0-7346 GCA_036561785.1 Rhodanobacter sp. | reverse complement strand
AGCCGCGGCGCGGTGCCGGCGTTCGCGCCGATCGTCGCCGGCGGCGCGAATGCCTGCGTGATGCACTACCAGAGCAACCGCGCGGCGCTGCGCGGCGGCGAGCTGCTGCTGATCGACGCCGGTGCCGAACTGGACTGCTATGCGTCCGACATCAGCCGCACGTTCCCGGTCAACGGCCGCTACAGCCGCGAGCAGCGCGCGCTGTATGAAGTGGTGCTGGCCGCGCAGCTGGCGGCGATCGACGAGGTGCGCCCGGGGCGGCCGTTCGGCGCCGCGCACACGGCGGCGGTACGCGTGCTGGCCGAAGGCCTGTGCGAGCTCGGCCTGCTCAAGGGCGACGCCGACACGGCGGTCGCCGACGGCAGCTACCAGCGCTACTTTCCGGCCAAGACCGGCCACTGGCTGGGGCTGGACGTGCACGACGTGGGCGACTACCGGGTCGACGGCGAATCGCGTCTGCTCGAACCGGACATGGTGCTGACGGTGGAGCCGGGCCTGTACGTGCCGCCGGACGACCGCTCGGTGGCCGAGCGCTGGCGCGGCATCGGCATCCGCATCGAGGACGACGTGGCGGTGACCCGCGACGGCAACGAGGTGCTGACCGCGGCCGCGCCGAAAGAGGCCGAGGCGATCGAGGCGCTGCTGGCCGGGCGCTAAGTCAATTCGTCCGGCAATGCCGAGTCGTCACGCAGGCGGTTCGCCTCGTCGGTGGCATGCACTTCGTACCACATCGCGTTGAGGATCGCGAAGGCGCAGGCCAGGCCCAGCCCGAGGATCCATGAGAAGTACCACATCGGTAAACCTCCATTGAAACGTGGTCGTAGGAGCGCACCCTGTGCGCGATGCTCTTCGTCATGTCGAGCAAGAGCATCGCGCACAGGGTGCGCTCCTACGGGTCGTCAATAACCGCCGTGCGCCCTGCGCACCTGCTCCAGCGTGACCCGTCCGCGCATCACCCGGTATACCCAACCGGTGTAGAGGATGACGATCGGCAACAGCACGAGGGTGACCAGCAGCATCAGCTGCAGCGTGCCGCGGCTCGACGAGGCGTCCCACACGGTGAGGCTGGAACGCGGGTCGAGACTGGACGGCAGCAGGAACGGAAACAGCGCGAAGCCGGCCGAGGCGATCGTGCCGCCCACCATCAGGCTGCTGGCGATGAAACCGGTCACGCTGCGCCGGCCGATCAGCGCCTGCACGCCGACTGCCGCGGCCAGCGCCAGCACCGGCGCGGCCCAGAACCACGGGTACTGCATGTAGCCGGCGAACCAGCTGCTGCCGTGGGCGACCTGCTTGTACAGCGGGTTGGAAACGCCCTCGGTTACCACCGGGCCGGCGATCGCGTAGCCGGGGATGCCGTAGGCCAGCCATACGCCGGCCAGCACGTACAGCACGGCAAACACCAGCGTCGTCCAGCGCGCGATCGCCACCGCGCGCACCGCGATGGCGTGGTCGGCCTTCAGCGCGGCGAAACAGGCGCCATGCGCCAGCAGCATGCCGAGCGAGACCAGCCCGCACAGCAGCGCGAAGGGATGCAGCAGGTCGAGGAAGCCGCCATGCCAGTTCATGCGCAGGTCGTCGTCGAAGCGGAACGGCAGGCCGAGGAACAGGTTGCCGAATGCAATGCCGGCCACCAGCATCACCGTCAGCCCAGAGCCGGTGAGCACCCAGTCCCACAACGAAGCCCAACGCGGGTCGTGGATCTTGCCGCGGAAGTTGAAACCGACCGGGCGCAGGATCAGCGCCAGCAGCACCAGCGCGATGGCGAAGTACATGCCGGAAAACGATACCGCGTAAAGCATCGGCCACGCCGCGAACGTGGCGCCGCCGGCCACGATGAACCACACCTGGTTGCCTTCCCAGGTCGGCTCGATGCCTTCCAGCAGCACCTTGCGTTCCTCGTTGTCGCGGCCCAGCACTTTCAACAGGCCAGCCACGCCGAAGTCGAAGCCGTCCATGATCGCGAAGCCGATCAGCAGCGTGCCGAGCAAGGCCCACCAGATTACCCGCAGCGTGGCGTAGTCGAACATGGCAATGTCCTCAGTGCTGGCCGGATGGGGTGGCGGCAATCGCCGGCGGCCAGATGCCCAGCCCCTCCGGCCCCTTGCGCACGAACTTCAGCATCAGAAACACGTCGACGATCGCCAGCGCGGTGTAGAAAAACACGAAGCCGCCGAGCGAAGTCAGCACCTGGCCGGCGCTCACCGACGACACGCCCAGCGCGGTTGGCAGCACGCCCTCGATCGCCCATGGCTGGCGCCCGTATTCGGCGACGATCCAGCCCAGTTCGATCGCGATCCACGGCAGCGGCAGACTCCACAGCGCCAGACGCAGGTACCAGCGCTGGCTGTCCAGCGTGCGCGTGCTGGCTTTCCAGAATGAAAATGCGAACAGCGCGATGAAATAGAAGCCGCAGCCGACCATGATGCGGAATGCCCAGAACAGCACCGGCACGTTCGGGATGGTGCTGTCGGCGGCCCTCTGGATGTCCGCCGGTGTCGCCTGGCGTGGATCGTCGACGTATTTCTTCAGCAGCAGCGCATAGCCCAGATCCTGGTCGTGTGCGGCAAGGGTAGCCTTGGCCTGCGCATTGTCCTTGTCCTGGCGCAGCATCAGCATGGCGTCATAGGCCTGGATGCCGTTGCCGATGCGGCCCTTGGCGGCATCCACCAGTTCCGCGATGCCGGGCATCGTCTGGTCGATCGAGTGGGTGCCGATCAGGCCCATCACCCACGGAATCTTCACCGCGAAGTGGGTGGTGCGCTGCTCCACGTCGGGAACACCGAACAGGGTGAACGAAGCCGGCGCCGGTTCGGTATGCCACATCGCCTCGATCGCCGCCATCTTCATTTTCTGGTTGAGCGACACGGTGTAGCCGGACGCGTCACCGAGCACCACCACCGACAACGCCGCCGCCAGCCCGAAGCTCGCCGCCACAGTCATCGAGCGCTTGGCGAAATCCACATTGCGCCCGCGCAGCAGGTACCAAGCGCTGATCGACAGCACGAACATCGCACCCAGCACATAGCCGGCGCTCACCGTGTGCACGAATTTTTCCTGCGCTACCGGGTTGAAGAACACCTCCGAGAACGAGGTCACCTCCATGCGCATCGTCTGTGGGTTGAACTCGGACCCGACCGGATGCTGCATCCACGCATTCGCGATCAGGATCCACAACGCCGAGAGGCTGGTCGCCAGCGCGAGGAACCACGTCACCAGCAGATGCTTGATCCGCGAGATGCGCTCCCAGCCCATGAAGAACACGCCAATAAGTGTAGCTTCGAGGAAGAACGCCATCAGCCCCTCGATCGCCAGCGGCGCGCCGAAGATGTCGCCGACGTAATGCGAGTAATACGCCCAGTTCATGCCGAACTGGAACTCCATGGTCACCCCGGTGGCCACGCCCATCGCGAAGTTGATACCGAACAGCACGCCCCAGAACTGCACCATGCGCTTCCACACCTCGCGCCCGGTCATCACGTAGACGCTTTCCATGATCGCCAGCATCCACACCAGCCCCAGCGTCAGCGGCACGAACAGGAAGTGGTACAGCGCGGTCAGCGCGAATTGCAGGCGCGACAGCGTGACGACATCGGTGTCGATCAGGATCATGGCTGGGCTTCCGGCGGCGCGTGGGCGGTGGGAGCCAACCGCTGAGCGATCGCATCCGGGCTGACGTCGGGTTTGGGCTGCGGCGCGAACACCACCCACCAGATCAACATGAGTGCCGCGATCTTCAGCGCGACGATGCCGAACAGCTCAAACGTCAGCCGCCGCAGCGGCCGCTGCGGCGTGCTGAAGCTTTCGGGCGGAGCGTTGGAGATCGCGGAGCGGGACATGCGACGAATCCGTGCATTACCTGCCCGTCAGCATACGCCGCGCGGATGTGGGCGCGGTGTGGACGAATGTCGCAGCAGCGTCTTGCAGGCTCCGCTCAATTTTGATGGCTGAAGAGCGGAGCGTTCGATCGTCTGCGGAGGGCAGGCATTTTCTCTCGGGTGCTTGAAGCAAAAGCTCAGGTGCAGAGCGGTCGATCGCCTTCGGCGACCGAGTCACTTTTCTCTTGCGTGGCCAAGAGAAAAGTAACCAAAAGAGAAGGCCACCCCGCTTGGCGCTTGCCGCCCATTCATGGGCGGCAAGTCCGTGAGCCGGGGCCGGGCTTTTCGACCGGACTCCGACAACTGCTCCTGCGTTGTTCTGACTCCGGCATCCATGCCGTCGCCTGTCCGGGCGAAAAGGAGTCGACATCCCTGTCGACTCCCGCTGCGCGGCCTGTCGACCCCGGCTCACCGCCGCGCAAGGGACCCCGGGTAGAGCAGCGGGCCATCGTGGCCCGCACTCGGTGATAAAACGCAGAAGCGAAGCAGGGCAACAGCCGGAGCAAGGCGTCGCTCTGCCGTTGTTCTGCTTTTGAGCTGGCTCTTCTGAATAGTGCGGGCCACGATGGCCCGCTGCTCTACCGGGCCCCCTCTGAAGCGGCGGGCGGGTGGAGGAAAAGCCCGCAGGGTGGCCGGCAAGGATGCCGGCCAGTTTGGCGTCAGCACAGGATGTGCTGTCGACAAACCCCGTAACCCGACCGCGGACCTTGCGGGCGGGATGCCCGCAAGGCGCGCAAGCGGGGTGGCCTTTCTCTTTGGTTATCTTTCTCTTTGGCCACGCAAAGAGAAAGTAACTCGCCCTCCGCAGGAGGGCGAAAGCTCTTCGCTATGAAAGCAACAAAGAGCCGCAAAGGAGCGGATTCAATTAATCTCAGCTCAGTGCGAACGCATCGCGCGTGAGATTCTCTGGCGCGCCGTCGGTGCACACCACGTCATCCTCGATGCGGATACCGCCGTACTGGCGGAACGCGTCGATCTTCGCCCAGTCGATGTCGCCGGCGAACGGCTTGTCGCGCAGTTCGGCCAGCAGCATGTCGATGAAGTACAGGCCGGGCTCGATCGTCACCACCATGCCCGGTTCCAGCACGCGGGTCATGCGCAAATACGGATGGCCGTCCGGACGCGCGATCGTGCCGCCGCGTTCGCTCTGCTGGAAACCGGCGACGTCGTGCACCTGCAGGCCGATCGGGTGGCCGAGGCCGTGCGGGAAAAACGCGCTGCTGACGCCGGACTCGACCGCGCTCTCCGCGCTCATGCGGATGAAACCGTGCTCGCGCAGCACGCCGGCCAGCACGTGATGGGCGTGGATGTGCAGTTCGGGATAGGTCTGCCCGGCGCGCACCTTGGCCACGAAACCTTGCTGGGCGGCATCGACACTGCCGATCAGCGCCCGGAACTCGGCCGCCTGCGGCGCGGCGTAGGTGCGCGTGATGTCGCTGGCATAGCCGGCGGCGCTGGCACCGGCGTCGATCAGGAACGAGCGGCTGTGCGCCGGCGGCGTGCGGTCGAAGTTCGTGTAGTGCAGCACCGCGCCGTGTTCGTTGAGGCCGACGATGCTGGCGTAGGGCAATTCGGCGTCGATCTGGCGTGCGGCGGCGAGGTAGGCCATGTGGATGCCGAATTCGCTTTCGCCGGCGCGGAACGCGGTCTCGGCGGCGCGGTGCGCGCGCGTGCCGATGCGGCTGGCCTCGCGCATCAGCGCCAGCTCGTACGGGGTCTTGTACGAACGGTACCAGTGCAGGTAGTCGAGCACCGGCGGCGGGTTGTTGGCCTCCGCGCCGTCGATGCCGGGGCAGGCCGGCGCGATCACCGCGCGCTTGCCGGCCGGCAGTTGCGCGATGGCTTCCGCGGCGCTGCGCACGATGACGATGTCGAAGTGCTCGACCCAGTAGCCGTGCGGCGCTTCCGGCACCACGTGCCAGTAGTCGCGCGGCTGCACGAACACCAGTTTCGGCTTCGTCCCCGGGGTGTACGCGATCCAGCTGCCCGGCGCGCCGGAAAGCGGCAACCAGTGCTTGAAGTGCGGGCTGACCACGAACGGGTAGTCCTGGTCGTCGAGGAACTTGCGCAGCGGCGTGCCGGCGGCGATCAGCAGGTGGTCGAAACCCCCCAGCGCGAGGGCCTTGTCGGCGCGTTCGCGCACGGTGGCCAGGTGGTGTGGGTACAGCGAGGCAAGTTGATCGTGCATGGTGATTCCTCGGCGGCGGGCTGCCCTGCTGCCGGATCGTCTGCGCGTGCCGTGGCCGCCGCCGGCGGCCTCCGCGCAGGGCCGGTGCAGCCCGTGGTGAACTGGGGAAGGGAGAGCAGGCGCCCATGATGACGCGCGCGTGCCGCGATCGCCAGTGAAGCGCCTGCCGGCGCGGCGTCAGTCCTGCGCCAGCCAGCTCTCGATCCGGGCGGCATCGGCGTCGGTGATCGCCACGATGCGGTAGCCGGCCCAGATCTGCCCCGAACTGGCGGCGGACTCGTGCCACTGTTCCTGGATGCCGACTTCGATCGGCTGCGACTGGGCCAGCATCCGCTCCGCACCGGGCAGGGTCATGCTGACCTGGTACAGCGCCTCGCTGCGCGGCGCCTGCGCGCTGATCAGCAGCATGCCGGTGCTGGACAGGTTGCCCAGGTGGCCCATCGGCAGGCCGCTGATCACGTCGGTGACGATGGCGTTGACGGTGGCGCGTTTGCGTTCGGCGCGGCGCTGGTTGCTGATGCTCATCGACGCGCGGCCTCCGGCGGGGTGGAACGACGTGGCTCGGCCGCCTGCCGCAGGCTGCCGGTGAGGCCGCGCCAGGCACGGTCGAGCAGGCTCTCCGGCTGCGCCGGCACCTCGCACACGCGGCCGCTGGCCACTTCGTGGGCGAGTTGTGCCAGGCTCATTTCCTCGCCGCGCTGGCCGCGCCGGCTGACCAGCAGGCAGCGCCCGGACATCGGCGAGTACCAGGCCAGCTTGCGCCGGGCGATCTGCCCGGTGGCCGGGTCGATGAACTCGAACCAGCTGCCGAACGGCAGCTCACGCAGGTGCTGCTCGATGCGCTGCTGGCGCGGGTCGACCGTTGCAGCCGCTGGCGCAGCGGTCGATACAGGGCCGATGGCAGGCTCTTGGGCGGCTTGCTGTTCGCCCAGCCGCTGGTGCTGCTTCAGGCGCAGTGCGAGATCGGTGGCGCTGGGCAGTTCCACGGTGGGGTCGGGCTTGCCGGCACCGAGCAGCCGCTGCGCCACTTGCACCGCTTCTTCGGCGTGCATGCCGATCTGCTGCAGGCCGGACTCCACTTCCACCTGCAGTTGCAGGCGGTCGTCCACCGGCAGGCGGCCGAGCAACTGGTCGGTGATCGCCAGTTGCGCGCGGAACGGCTCGCTGTCCTCGCCGTGCCGCAGCAGGGTCAGCGCCAACACGTCGGACCAGGCGCGGTCGAGCAGGGCGCGCAGCAGGCCGCGCGGCGGCGATTGCATGAAGCGTTCGGCCATCAGCTC
>DATCUT010000022.1:0-2095 GCA_036561785.1 Rhodanobacter sp. | reverse complement strand
GCCAGCGCAACAGGGCAAAGGCGCCGGTCGCGGCGGCGAAGAGGGCGGCCTGCATCTCGACGCTGCGGCGCGGGTCGAACAGCGCGCCGCCAAACGGCAACGTCTGTCCCGGCTGCACCAGCGGCACCAGCAGCAAGGCCGCCAGGCTGCCGGCGAAAGCCGCGCCCAGCGACAGCACGACGTACGCGACTGTTTCCACCCGCTCGACGCCGGTGAGCGTGCGCGCCAGCGAACGCAGCAGATCCCGGGGCCGATCATGCGCCCGCGGCGACTCAGCCGGCTTCATGACGGCTCCATGTTGTCGGCCGGCCAACGCGGCCACGGTTTCGACGTACTGCGTGGCGGTTCAGGGCAACACCTCTCCGGGCCGAAATTCCCACGCCGGTAGGTGCGGCCCGCAGGGGAAAAGGTTGCCGCAGGCCGATTCGCGGCGGGCCGTGCATGGTCCGCGCGCGCCAGGATGTTTTTCACACCCTGCTAGGGAGCCTTGCCTGCCTGCATGCGCTGCACGATGGCCAGCGATTTTTCCACGTGCTGGTCAGGCCGGAGGTGATCGGCCTCGGAGGACAGCGTGGCGACGATCCTGCCGTCGCTGGCGATCACGAAGGTCGTGCGCGGGATGAAGACATGGTCGATCGCCACGCCGCGCACATCGTTCATGCCCGGCTTCGCCGCGACCACCTTGAGGTCATAGGAACCCGCGACCTTGCCGTCGGCATCGGAGGCGACCGGAAATTTCCCGGCACAGTACTTCGGGTCCGACGAAAACGCGTCGAGCCGTTCGATGCTGTCGGCCGACACGCCGATGATGGTGGCGCCAGCCGCATCGAACCGGTCCTTCTTGGTCGCGAAGGTATGCGCTTCGAGGTCGCAGCCGCCGGTGAAGGCCGACGGGTAGAAATACACCACGACCGGCCCTTTCTTCAGAGCCTCCCCGAGGGAAAAGGTGAAATGCTGGCCGGCCAGGCTGGCCTCGGCGGTGAAGTCGGGTGCCATGGCACCCGTTTTGAGCGCGGCAAGGGCCGGCATCGCCAAAGCCAGCGCCACCAACGCACCCGCCGCCACCGTTCCCACAAGACGTTTTTTCATTTCCGTGACCCTCGTGAAGGGCACCGACCCGGCACGGAACACCTCCGCGCTTCGGCCCGTTGCCCGTTGAACATTGAACTGCCCAAGCACACCCGGCAACCTACTCCCAAGTTCTTCGCTGCAGACACGCCCATCGTTACCTCTCCGGTGCAGGGTGGCAGCGAACGCGCACGGCAACTTCAGTCGAGCAGTCGGCGCAAGGCGTCAACGGCGTCCTGCGGATGGCGCCCGCGGCGCAGCTGGTGGGCGCCGATCTGCTCCATCCGCTGCTGGAAGGGATACCAGCCCGGCTGCCCGGACGCGTAGGGCTGGTCGGCGCACAGCCTTGCGGCGATCTCGCCCGCAGGCACGGAGCCCAGCAGCACGCCGGGATCGTCGGCCGCCTGGCTGGAAACGAAGACCACGCCGACCAGTTCCAATGGCGCCGGCGCGAGCCGGCCGTGGCCCTGGCGCAGATCGGCCTCGAATTTCTCGACACCGCTGCGGCGGCGGATGACCGGCGCCTGGCTGATCCAGCGGCGGATCTCCCCGTCATCGACGAAACGCAGCGCATCGGCCTGCACGTGCACGTAATTGGCGACGCCGGTGGCGAGCAGGCTCTCCGGCTGCACGAAGACCGCGTCTTCGGCGAGAAAGTCCAGGCCCTGCAGCAGGCTGTGCAAGGCGATGGTCGACTTGCCCGAACCGCTGGCCCCCAGCAGCAGGATGCCGCGCCCCTGCCGGCCCACGCAGGCGCCGTGCAGCGGCACCAGGCCCAACCCGCGCGTCGCCAGGGTGAACACGGCGAATTCGATGAGTTCATAGCGCAGGTGGTAGGGGCGATCGAGCATGTCCTCGGAAGCCACCACCAGGGCCTGCCGTTGCGCGGGCGCCAGCACCACGTAGTTCGATGCATCCATCACGCCACAGAGCAGGCCGGCACCGGACTGCATCTGCACCGGCGACGGCTCGGCGGCGGCAGGCGGCGACGCGCGGCGCGGCAGCAGGCGCAGCTCGATGCGGAACT
>DATCUT010000021.1:0-11781 GCA_036561785.1 Rhodanobacter sp. | reverse complement strand
TGCCCCTTCTGCCAGCACGAAGACACCCGCGTGATCGACTCACGGCTCACCGAAGACGGTGCCAGCGTGCGTCGTCGGCGCGAGTGCGAGCAGTGCGGCGAGCGCTTCAACACCTACGAGACGGCCGAGCTGAAGCTGCCGACGATCGTGAAGAGCGGCGAGCGGCGCGAGGTATTCGACGAGCGCAAGCTGCGGGTGAGTTTCGAGCGCGCCTTGCAGAAGCGGCCGGTGGCCAGCCATGACGTGGACAGCGCCGTGCGCACCATCATCAACGACCTGCGCCGCAGCGGCGAGCGCGAGGTGCCGTCGCGCCAGCTCGGCGAACTGGTGATGCGCGAGCTGAAGAACCTCGACCAGGTTGCCTACGTGCGTTTCGCCTCGGTCTACCGCAAGTTCGAGGACGTGCACGCGTTCCGCGAGGAGATCGAGAAGCTGGAGCGCGACCTGCCCGGACTGGCCGATTTGCAGTTGCCCTTGCTCGGCGGCGGCAAGCGTGAAGGCAAATAACGCGATACCTGCAGGAGGCTTTGGCTTTCCTGTAGGAGCGCACCTTGTGCGCGAAGAATGTCGCCGTATCGCAAGCTTTTCGCGCACAGGGTGCGCTCCTACAAAGGCGCGGCGTCGTGACCGACTCTTTTTCGGCTGTTGATCACACCCACATGGCGCACGCCCTGCGCCTGGCCGAACGCGGCCTGTGCACCACCCAGCCGAATCCGCGCGTGGGTTGCGTGATCGCGCATGGCGACGAGGTGGTCGGCACGGGGTTCCACCGGCACGCCGGCGAGCCGCATGCCGAGGTGTTCGCGCTGCGCGAGTCGGGAGCGCGGGCACATGGCACCACCGCCTACGTGACGCTGGAGCCGTGCGCGCACCATGGCCGCACGCCGCCGTGCGCCGATGCGCTGGTTGCCGCCGGTGTGAAACGCGTGGTGGTCGCGGCCGAGGATCCGTTCCCGCAGGTCGACGGCCGCGGCATCGGCAAGCTGCGCGATGCCGGGGTCATGGTCGATGTCGGCTTGATGCGCGAGGCTGCGCGCGAACTCAACGTCGGCTTCTTCAGCCGGATCGAGCGCGGCCGTCCATGGGTGCGGGTGAAGCTGGCGATGAGCCTGGATGGTCGCACCGCCCTCGCCAACGGCGAATCGAAGTGGATCACCGGCGCGGCCGCGCGCGCCGACGTGCAGCGCTGGCGTGCGCGCAGCTCGGCGATCCTCAGCGGCAGCGGCACCGTGCTGGCCGATGACCCGCGGCTCACCGTGCGCCTGGCTCCTGGCTCCCTCTCCCCCGGCTCTGCCGGGGGAGAGGGCTTCAAGCCGCCGTTGCGCGTGATCCTCGACCGCCAGCTGCGCACGCCAGCCGGCAGCCACGTTCTGGACGGATCGGTACCGACCCTGCTGTTGCATGGCACGGAGGCGTCCGGCGCGGACGAGCGCTTCGCGCGGGTCGAGCGGATCGCGCTGGCCACGCCTGGCGGTGCCATGGACCTGCACGCCGTGCTCGCCCTGCTGGCTGGCCGCGGCTGCAACGAAGTGCAGGTCGAAGCCGGACCGACCCTGTGCGGCGCGCTGTTCGCCGCTGGCCTGGTCGACGAATTGCTGCTCTACGTCGCACCCTTGCTGCTCGGCGACGGCGCGCGCCCACTGTTGCAGTTGCCTACGCTCAGTGACATGGCCCGGCGCTGGCAGTTGCAGGTGATCGATCAGCGCATGCTCGGCACCGACTGGCGGCTGCAACTGCGTCCCGCCTGATCCGTTCAGGTGTGCGCGCCGGCGAACGCTGCATTCGCTACGACAGCATGCGAGCCGGCGCCGCGGCGGTGCTAGACTTCGCCGGCCGGCCGTGCCGGCAGACATTACATAGCGTCTTCAGGGCGGGGTGAGATTCCCCACCGGCGGTAGGTTGAAGGGTCCACCCCCGACAACGAGCCCGCGAGCGCTCACGGCAACCGCCGTGGGGTCAGCAGATCCGGTCAGATGCCGGAGCCGACGGTTGGAAGCGGGAGACCGCTTCCTCACAGTCCGGATAAAGAGAAGACGGCAGGGCGGACGTTTCGTGGCGTGCGCCTGGCCTCATGCCTTGGGGCGTACTCGCTTTTAGCTTTATGCGGGAACGTTTCATGAAATCCAGCGCCTTCATGCAGTCCATCACCCTCCGTCAGGAGGCGTGCTGATGTTCACCGGCATCATCCAGTCCGTGGGCCGCATCGCGCGGCTCGAACCGCGAGGCGGCGACGTGCGGCTGGCCGTCGATACCGCCGACCTCGACCTTGCCGACGTGCAGCTGGGCGATTCGATCGCCGTTTCCGGCGTGTGCCTCACCGCGATCACGCTGGAACCGCGCGGTTTCAGCGCCGATGTTTCCAACGAGACGCTGTCGCTGACCTCGCTGGGCCAGCTCAAGCCGGGCGACCCGGTGAACCTGGAGAAGGCGCTGCGCCTGGCCGACCGGCTGGGCGGGCACCTGGTTTCCGGCCATGTCGACGGCCTCGGTAAGGTGGTCTCGATCACCCCGGACGGGCGCTCGCAGCGCTGGACGTTCGAGGTATCGGCGGCGATCTCGCGCTACATCGCGGCGAAAGGCTCGGTGTGCATCGATGGCACCAGCCTCACCGTCAACGAAGTCGCCGGGCATCGCTTCGGCGTCAACCTGATCCCGCACACGGTCGAGCACACCGCGTTCCACGCGCGCCGCGTGGGCGACGCGGTGAATATCGAAGTGGACGTGGTGGCGCGTTATATCGAGCGGCTGCTGTCCAGCGGCGAGACGCCGAGGCTGGACGAGGCGTTCCTGAAACAGCACGGCTTCGCCTGAACCGCTTGATCCCTTCTCCCGTTGGGAGAAGGGTTGGGATGAGGGTTCGGGCGTGCCGCGCATTCCGCTCCGACCGAACCCTCATCCGCCCCTTCGGGGCACCTTCTCCCACGGGGAGAAGGAAACCACGACACGGACTCACCCCATGCCTTTCAACACCATTCCCGAGATCCTCGAAGATATCCGCGCCGGCCGCATGGTCGTCATCCTCGACGACGAGGACCGCGAGAACGAAGGCGACCTGATCATGGCGGCGCAGATGGTGCGGCCGGAGGACGTCAACTTCATGGTGCGCGAGGCGCGCGGCCTGCTGTGCCTCACGCTCACCGAGCAGCGCACGCGCCAGCTCGGCCTGCGCCCGATGGTCAGCGACAACACTTCGGCCTACCACACCAACTTCACCGTCTCGATCGAGGCGGCCGAAGGCGTCACCACCGGCATCTCGGCGCACGACCGCGCGCGCACGATCCAGGTGGCGGTGAAGTCCGACGCGAAGCCGCAGGACCTGTCGCAGCCGGGCCACATCTTCCCGCTCACTGCGCAACCCGGCGGCGTGCTGACCCGCGCCGGTCACACCGAGGCCGGCTGCGACCTGGCCGCGCTGGCCGGGCTGGAGCCTTCGGCGGTGCTGATCGAGATCCTGCACGAGGACGGCTCGATGGCGCGGCGACCGGAGCTGGAGATCTTCGCGCAGAAGCACGGCCTGAAGATCGGCACCATCGCCGATTTGATCCGCTACCGCCTCGAGACCGAGAAGACTGTGCAGCGCGTGCACGAGGAGGACGTGGACACCGAGTTCGGCCCGTTCCGCCTGGTCGCCTACCGCGACGCGATCCGCCGTGGCCTGCACTACGCGCTGGTACGCGGCAAGGTCGGCGACGGTGCGCCGGTGCTGACCCGCGTGCACGTGCGCAACACGCTGTCCGACGTGCTGCACCTGAAACGCGACGACCTCGGCCTCACCGTGACTTCGGCGCTGCGCCGCATCGCCGACGAGGATCGCGGCGTGCTGCTGGTGCTGTCCGGCGAGGACACCCCGGAGGCGCTGCTGGCCCGGCTCAACCGCCAGCCCAGCAAGCAGGCGCCGGAAGAGGCGCAGCAGCAGGAATGGCGCCAGCTCGGTCTCGGCGCGCAGATCCTGGTCGATCTCGGCGTGCACCGCCTGCGCGTGCTGGGTACGCCGCGCAAGATGGTCGGGCTGGGCGGTTTCAGTCTGGAAGTCGTCGAATACGTCTGAAACCACTTCCGCCGCGTAGGGCGGGCACTGCCCGCCGGCCTTTGCAGTTGTCATGTGCTTGACGTAGAGCGGCGGACGGTGCCCGCCCTGCGAAACGGCTCCGATCCGCCATGACGCCGCCCTGCAGCCATCGCTTCGGCACCGTATGATCGAACTCATGTCCGACACCCGTATCCGCCTGATCGCCCCCTCCGGTTACCCGCACGATCGCGCCGCGATGGCGCGCGGCGTGGCGCGGCTGCGCGAGGCCGGTTGCGAACTGGACGGGCTGGAGGTGCTCGATCGCAGCGAACAGCGTTATGCCGGCAGTGACGCGGAGCGGGCCGCCGACCTCAATGCGCTGGCCACGCGGGACGAGCTGCCGGATATCGCGCTGGCGATCCGCGGCGGCTACGGCGCCACGCGCCTGCTGACGCAACTGCATTACGACGCCTTGCGCGAACGGCTCGGCGACAGCCATACCTTGCTGGTTGGCCACAGCGATTTCACCGCCCTGCAACTGGCGCTGCATGCGAAGAGCGGCCTGTGCACGTTCAGCGGCCCGATGCTGGGCGCCGATTTCGGTGCCGAGACGCTCAGCGAATTCACCTGGCGGCATTTCTGGGACACCGTGCGCGCGCCGGCAACGCAGGTCGAATGGGCCACCACATCCGACGCCGATCATCTCGACGTGGAAGGACCGTTGTGGGGCGGCAACCTGGCCGTGCTGTGCAGCCTGCTCGGCACGCCATATTTCCCGGCGATCGAGGGCGGCATCCTGTTCGTCGAGGACGTCGGCGAGCCGCCGTTCCGGATCGAGCGGATGCTGTACCAATTGCACCTGTCCGGCGTGCTGGGGCGCCAGCGCGCGTTGCTGCTGGGCGATTTCAGCCAGTGCCGACCCAGCGGCTACGACAACGGCTACGGCCTGGCCGACAGCTTCGCGCAGATCCGCCGCGCCAGCGCGATGCCGGTGATCGACGGCCTGCCGATCGGCCACGAGCCGGACAAGTTCACCCTGCCATTCGGCGCGCCGGCGCGGCTGCAGGTCGCCGGTGGCAAGGCGCAGCTGTCTTTTAGCGGCTATCCGCATTTGCCGCCGCAGCCCTGACGCATTGGCTCCTCCCCCTGCAAGCAGGGGAGGGAGCCGAATGAGCAGGCGGGCGGACAAACCCGTAAAATGACCGATCTGCATGGGCCGCGCGTCCAACCAAGGAAATCCGCAATGAAGATCATCGAAGGCGATTTCGCCACGCCGAAAGGCCGCTTTGCCATCGTCGCCGGCCGATTCAACGGCTTCGTCGTCGAGCCGCTGGTGGCCGGGGCGCGTGACGCGCTGGTGCGCCATGGCGTGAAGGACGACGCGATCGAGCTGGTCCGCGTGCCGGGCGCGTGGGAGATCGCGCTGGCCGCGCACAAGCTGGCCAACTCCGGCAAGTACGCCGCGGTGATCGCGCTGGGCGCGGTGATCCGTGGTTCCACGCCGCACTTCGACTACGTCGCCGGCGAATGCGCCAAGGGCCTGGCCCAGGCCGCCTACAGCTCCGGTGTGCCGGTGGCGTTCGGCGTATTGACCACCGACAGCATCGAGCAGGCAATCGAGCGCGCGGGCACCAAGGCCGGCAACAAGGGCGCCGACGCCGCGGTCGCCGCGCTGGAAATGGTCAACCTGTACGGCAAACTGGCATGACCCAGCATCCGCAGGGCCTCGACATGCAGGCGCGCTCGCGTGCCCGCCGCCGCGCGCTGCAGGCGCTGTACGCGTGGCAGTTGAGTGGCAGCCACATGAATGCGGTGATCGAGCAGTTCCGCCACGAGCAGGACATGGAAGTGGCCGACCTCGAGTACTTCGAGGACCTGCTGCACGGCGTGGAGAAGAACGTCGAAGCGCTCGACGAAGCCCTGCGTCCGCACATCGACCGCGAAGTGGCGCAGATCGATCCGATCGAGCGTGCCGCACTGCGGCTGGCCGCGTACGAGCTGAAATTCCGTCCGGACGTGCCGTACCGGGTGGTCATCAACGAGGCGATCGAGGTCACCAAGCGCTTCGGCGCCGACCACGGCCACAGCTACGTCAACGGCGTGCTGGACAAGCTGGCTGGCGAGTTGCGCGTGACCGAGAAGCAGCACGGCCGCTGAGCAGCGGACCCGGTCCTTGACTTCAGATTCCCGGCCCATGGAATTCCGCCTGATCGAGCGCCTCCGCGAACTCACCGCGCAGCCGCGTGACGACGTGCGCATCGGCATCGGCGACGACGCCGCGGTGCTGGCGCCGCCGTCGGGGAAGGAGCTCGCGGTGGCAATCGACACCCTGGTCGAGGGCGTGCATTTTCCCCCCGGCACGGCGGCAGCCGACATCGGCTGGAAGGCGCTGGCGGTGAATTTGTCCGACCTTGCGGCGATGGGTGCAAGCCCGGCCTGGGCTCTGCTGGCGTTGACCTTGCCCAGCGCGGACGCGGCCTTCGTCGAGGGTTTTGCCGAAGGCTTCGCGAAGCTGGCGCAGCCGCACCGGCTGGCCCTGGTCGGCGGCGATACCACCCGCGGGCCGCTGACGATCAGCGTGGCCGTGCACGGCTTCGTGCCGCCGGGCCAGGCGCTCACCCGCGCCGGCGCACGGGTCGGCGATGCGGTGCTGGTGACCGGCACGCTGGGCGATGCCGCCGCCGGCCTGCATGCCTTGCAGCATCCGCCGCGCGAAGACGACGGCCGCGCCGGTCTGCGCGGTTTCCTGATCGAGCGGTTGAACCGGCCGACGCCGCGACTGGCGGTCGGTACGGCACTGCGCGGGCAGGCTACGGCATGCGTCGATGTCTCCGACGGCCTGCTCGCCGATCTCGGCCACATCTGCACCGCCAGCGGCGTGGCGGCGGAGATCGAGGCCACCTTGCTGCCGCGTTCATCGGCGTTGCTGGAGCTGTACGACGACACCACGGCGCTGCACTTTGCCCTGAGCGGCGGCGACGACTACGAGCTGTGCTTCACCGTGCCGGCCGCGCGCGTGGCCGAGCTGCAGGCCGGCCTGGCCCGGCTCGGCTGCGGCGCCACGAAGATCGGCCGCATCGTGGAAGGCGAAGGCGTGCGCGTGCGTACCGCCGACGGCTCGTGGCTGGCGACGGATCGACCGGGTTGGGAGCATTTCGCGTGAGCGCGAAGAAGAACCTCAGCGCAGACCAGCGGCGCGCCCTGCTGGCCACGCCGGCCGGCTGGCTGGCCTGCGGTTTCGGTGCGGGCCTGGCGCCGGTGGCGCAAGGCACGTTCGGTTCGCTGGCCGCGCTGCTGCCGTGGCTGCTGCTGCGCGAGTTGCCGTTGCCGATCTATCTGGCGGTGTTGCTGGTCGGTTTTGGCGCGGGCGTATGGGCGTGCAACGTGGCCGGCCGCGCGCTGGGCGTGGCCGACCACCGCAGCCTGGTGTGGGACGAATTCATCGGCCAGTGGGTCGCCCTGCTGCCGCTGCTGGCGATGCCCGCGCCGTGGTGGGCGATCGCGATCGGCTTCGTGCTGTTCCGCTTGTTCGACGTGTGGAAGCCGTGGCCGATCAGCTGGCTGGACCGACGCGTCAAAGGTGGCATGGGCGTGATGATCGACGACGTGGTCGCCGGCGTTTTCGCCGCGGTCATGCTGGCGCTGGGGCTGTACCTGCTCCGGTAGGAGCGCACCCTGTGCGCGATGCTTTCCGTGACGTGACGAAGAGCATCGCGCACAGGGTGCGCTCCTACACGCAGCTTCGTAGGGCGGGCACTGCCCGCCGCTCTTGGCTGTGCGCATCGTCGAAGAGCCGGCGGCAGTGCCCGCCCTACGAAGCTGCCCGCCCCACGGAGCCGACACGACAATCGTTGCCCGTGCCAGCGAGGCTCAGCCGCCCGCTTGCAGCACGATGCGGTAGCGCGCCTTGCCGTCGGCGAGGTGCTGCAGCGCCTCGTTGACGTTCGCCATCGGGAACATCTCCACCTGTGGGCGGATGTCGTGGCGGGCAGCGAAGTCCAGCATGCGGGCGATGTCGACCGGCGAACCGGTGGGCGAGCCGGAGACTTCGCGCTGCTTGCCGATCAGGCTGAACGCCGGCACCGGGATCGGCTCCAGCACCGCGCCGACCACGTGCATGCGGCCCTTCGGTGCGAGGGTGTTGAGCAACGCATTCCAGTCCATCGTCACGTTGACGGTGACCAGCAGCAGGTCGAGCGAGCCGGCGATCGCCTTGATCGCGGCGCTGTCGCGGCTGGCGACCACGTGGTGCGCGCCGAAGCCGCGCGCCTCGTCGGCCTTGGCCATCGTGGAGGTGAACGCGGTGACCTCGCAGCCCCAGGCTGCGGCGAACTTCACCGCCATGTGGCCGAGTCCGCCGATACCGACCACGCCGACGCGTGCGGTGGGTTTGATGTCGTAAGCAAGAAACGGTTTCAGCACGGTGATGCCGCCGCACAGCAGCGGGCCGGCGCTGGCCGGGTCGATGCCCTCGGGCAGCGGGATCGTCCACGCCCAGTGCGCGCGCAGCTTGTCGGCGAAGCCGCCGTGGTGACCGCCGATGGTCGCCACCGACTGTGCGCAGAGGTTCTGGTCGCCGGACAGGCACGGGCGGCAGTGCATGCAGCTTTCGGCGGTCCAGCCGATGCCGACGCGCTGGCCCACGGCGAGCCCCTTGGCCTGCGCGCCCAGCGCGGTGACCCGGCCGACCACTTCGTGCCCGGGGATGAACGGGTAGCGCGCATTGCCCCATTCGTTGTTGATCATCGACAGGTCGGAGTGGCAGATGCCGCAGTAGTCGACGGCCACCTCGACCTCCTCGGCACCCAGCTCGCCCACGTCGAACGTGGCCGGTTTCAGCGGTTGGCCGGCCGCGCTGGCGGCCCAGCCCGTGATCAAGGACATGGCGAACTCCTGTCGTGGGGAAAACCCAAGGTTACGCCGTTGTGTCGCGCGCGTGGATTGGACATGCTGGCGGTCTTTCCGTCACAGGAGCGTCCCCATGCTTTACCGTCGCCTCGGCACCTCCGGCCTGCAACTTTCCGCGCTGTCGTTCGGCGCCTGGGTCACCTTCGGCAAGCAGGTGGGGCGCGCGCAGGCGCGCGAACTGCTGGCGCTGGCGCACGATCGCGGGGTGAACTTCTTCGACAACGCCGAGACCTACAACAACGGCGTGGCCGAGCAGGTGATGGGCGACGTGCTGGCCGACCTGCGCTTTCCGCGCGACAGCTACTGCGTCTCCAGCAAGGTGTTCTTCGGTGCGGTCGACAAGCCGCTGCCGACCCAGCGCGGGCTGTCGCGCAAGCACGTGATGGAAGCCTGCCACCAGGCGCTGCAGCGCCTGCGAGTGGATTACCTGGACCTGTACTTCTGCCATCGCCCCGATCCGGATACGCCGGTCGCGGAAACCGTGGCGGCGATGGACACGCTGATCCGCCAGGGCAAGGTGCTGTACTGGGGCACCAGCGAATGGCCGGCCGAGGCGATCCACGAGGCGCACAGGATCGCCCGCGAGAATCATCTGGTCGCGCCGGTGATGGAGCAGCCGCAGTACAACCTGCTGCACCGCGAGCGGGTGGAACTGGAGTACGCGCCGCTGTACGAGGCCTACGGCATGGGTACCACGATCTGGTCGCCGCTGGCGTCGGGTTTGCTGAGCGGCAAATACAACGACGGCGTGCCGGCCGATTCGCGGCTGGCCCAGCCCGGCTACGAGTGGTTGCGCGAGAGCGTGCTGGGCCACGGCGACGAACGCCTGGGCAAGGTGCGCGCATTGCAGCCGATCGCCGCCGAGCTGGGTACCAGCCTGGCGCAACTGGCGATCGCCTGGTGCCTGCTCAATCCGCACGTCTCCACCGTGATGCTTGGCGCCAGCAAGCGCGAGCAGCTGGCGCAGAACCTGGACGCGCTGGAACTGTTGCCGCGGCTGGATGCGGCGGTGGCGCAGCGGATCCGGCAGGTCGTCGAGTCGGACTGAGGGAGGCGGGGCAGTTGACAGTCAAATGAGAATCATTATCATCAAAGGCGTCGCCGCTGCCTTTGGATATCCCGATGCCTGTCCTGTCCTTGCGCCAACCGCTGTCGTCACGCCCGATCCCGCGGCCGGCTTTGCCGCCGCCGACTCCGGCAACGGCCAGACGTGTCTCCAGCCACGCGCTGCTGGAAGGTGAGCGCGAGCTGGTGATCCAGCACCAGGGCAGCGAGTACCACCTGCGCCTGACCCGCAACGACAAGCTGATCCTGACCAAGTAGCCACAACGGTCGGTTTCCCTGGCGCAGCGGGCGACAACAGCCCGCGCGTTTTCCCCGAGCCCGGACGGTCTTCGCCGGCTCGTGTCGCTGGAGGCAGGCGATGCTCATTCCATGGTGGCGACAACGGCAGGCGTGGTGCCTGCAAGCCTCCGGCACGGGCATGTGCCGGCGCTGGCTGCGGATCGCGCCGGTGCCGCTCGCCGCGGCACTGCCGGCGCTCGACAGCGTGCTGTACATGCCGCTGGCGGCGTGCGGACCGGAGTTGTCGGCGCTGCCGCGCGGCCTGCTGGTGGAAACGCCGCAGCTGGCCCTGCTGCTGCGGGTGCGCTGGTTGATGGCGGTCAGCGTGATCGCGGTGGACGGGCCGCGCGAATGGGTCGACGGCCTGGATCGAACCGGCCGCCCCTGTGTGCGCCTGCATCTGTTGCCGGACACCGACTATCTGGGCTGGGATCGTCTGCTGGCTTGCGGTGCGCCCGCAGTCGCGATGCCGGATACGCCGCACCTGCCAGCGGTCGACGCGTACCCGCTGCGTTTCCATCGACGCCAGTTGGCTGGCCTCGACGTGCTCCGCGGCGAAGCGGCCTGCGGGCTGTCGCCGCTGGGGCGGCAACTGGCCGGGCGGATCGTCCCTGCGCACACCGGACAGCGCGATCGGCAGTTCCGCTAGCTGCGTCTGCCGACGGTCGCGCCGGTTTTCAGGAAGGTTCCTGCGCCTGCGGCTCGCGCCGCAGGTCGTCGGCGTGCGCGGTATGGAAGTGCCGCTTGAACGCGACCTCGCCGGAGGCCGGTTCCTCCAGTTCGCGGGCGTAGCGATGGCCGGCGTAGACCGCATGCGCGATCAGCCCCGGCGCCTCGGCATCGCCGATGCAACGCAACGATCGCACGCCGGCGGCGGACCATTCCGGCTCGCGCCGCAGCAGCTCCTGGTACAGCGTGTCGTCGGGCACGCGGGCGGTCACCGTGACTACCGCGTCGCAAGCAAGCTCGCGGCGCTGGCGGGTCCAGACGTCCTCGACGGTCAGCGTCGTGCCGTCGAAGCCGACGATGTCCTGCGATACCATCGCCTCGATGCCGAGCTTGGCCATCCGTTTGCGGATATGCCGGTAGTCGAGCGTGTGCTGGCTCCACGGCGCGATGCTGTCGTCCGGCGTCAGGTGGATCACCTCGCAGCCGCGCAGACGCAGCAGCTCGGCGGCCACGCTGCCGTAGTAGAAGCCGTCGTCGTCGAACACGACCACGCGGCCTTCGGGCAGGCGGCCGTCCATCAGGTCGTCGGGCGTATAGACCCGCGCGCTGTCCGCGAAGCCGGAAATGGCGAAGCCGTTGCTGCGGCCATAGCCGTCGCGGCGCCAATGGCAGCCGGTAGCGAGCACCACGTGTTCAGCGCCGAAGTCGAGTACGTCCTGTGCGGTCAAGGCCGAATCGAGATAGACGGCTATATTCGAGAGCTTGTTGATCTGGCCGACGCGCCAGTCGCGCACGCGCGCCCATTCGGCCAGGCCGGGCTGGCGTGCCTCGCGGGTGACGCGGCCGCCGAG
>DATCUT010000020.1:0-2476 GCA_036561785.1 Rhodanobacter sp. | reverse complement strand
CCCGACGCGCGCGCGCTGCCCGCCCGGCTGCACCACGATCTCGTCGCCGCAGGCCACGCGGCCGCCGCAGACCGTACCGGCGTAGCCGCGGAACGCCTGGTCCGGGCGATTTACCCACTGCACCGGCATGCGGAAATCGCTGGCGCGGAACGGCGCGACGTCGGCCGACTCCAGCAGTTCGAGCAGGCTGGCGCCGGTGTACCAGGGCATCCGCGGCGAACGCGAGCCCACGTTGTCGCCGCTCAGCGCCACCACCGGCAGGCATTGCACTTCGCCGATGCCGAGGCCCTGCGCCAGTTCGCGGTATTCCGCGGCGATCGCCGCGAAGGTCGCCTGGTCGCAATCGACCAGGTCCATCTTGTTCACCGCCAACACCACCTGGCGGATCCCCAGCAGGGCACATATATAAGTATGCCGACGCGTCTGCGCCAGCACGCCCTTGCGCGCGTCGACCAGCACCACCGCCAGTTCGGCGTTGGAGGCGCCGGTGGCCATGTTGCGCGTGTACTGCTCGTGCCCCGGGCAATCGGCCACGATGAAGCTGCGCCGCGCGGTATGGAAGTAGCGGTAGGCCACGTCGATGGTGATGCCCTGCTGGCGCTCCGCGTCCAGGCCGTCGGTGAGCAGGGCGAAGTCGAGCACGTCGCTGCCGGCGCCATGCTGGCGGCGGCTGTCGCGGGCCAGCGCGGCCAGCTGGTCGTCCGGCAGCATGCCGGCGTCGTACAGCAGGCGCCCGAGCAGGCTGCTCTTGCCGTCGTCCACGCTGCCGCAGGTGATGAAGCGCAGCAGCCCCGGCGCAGTCGACGCGGCCATCAGAAGTAGCCTTCCTGTTTCTTGCGCTCCATCGACGCGGTCGGGTCCTGGTCGATCACCCGGCCCTGCCGCTCCGAGCTGCGCGAGAGAACCATCTCCTCGATCACCTTCGCCAGCGTGTCGGCCGAGGAGTCCACCGCGCCGGTCAGCGGGTAGCAGCCCAGGGTGCGGAAACGCACCTCGCGCATCTGCACGGTTTCGCCTTCGCGCAGCACGAAACGCTCGTCGTCGACCATGATCAGCGCGCCGTCGCGCTCGACCACCGGGCGCGGCTTCGCAAAGTACAGCGGCACCACCTCGATGCCTTCGCGCTGGATGTACAGCCACACATCCATCTCGGTCCAGTTGGACAACGGGAATACCCGCACGCTCTCGCCCTTGCGGATGTGCGTGTTGAAGGTGTGCCAGAACTCCGGCCGCTGGTTGCGCGGATCCCAGCGATGCTGCGCGTTGCGGAAGGAGAAGATGCGCTCCTTCGCGCGCGACTTCTCCTCGTCGCGCCGCGCGCCGCCGATCGCCGCGTCGAAACCGTACTGGTCCAGCGCCTGCTTCAGCGCCTGGGTCTTCATCACGTCGGTGTGTACGGTGGCACCGTGGGTCAGCGGCGAGATGCCCTGGCGCACGCCGTCCTGGTTGATGTGCACCAGCACTTCCACCTCGCCGCTCGCCGCCAGCGCGTCGCGGAACGCGATCATCTCGCGGAACTTCCACGTGGTATCGACGTGCAGCAGCGGCATCGGCGGGCGCGCCGGGAAAAACGCCTTGCGCAGCAGGTGCAGCAGCACCGAGGAATCCTTGCCGATCGAATACAGCATCACCGGGCGCTGAAAGCCGGCCAGCACCTCGCGAAAGATGTGGATGCTTTCGGCCTCGAGGTCGTCGAGATGCGTTTGCGATTGCGGGAATGCGGCCGTCATGCCATCGGAGACTTGAAAGGGGTTTGTCGCGGCAAGGTAATGCGGCGTTCAACGCCGCGCCTGACCCGGCATGTTACGCGATCCTCAGGCGATCACCGGATACGTCGGCTCGACATCGAGCGTGGCCGCACACACCGAGGCCAGTTCCAGCAGGCGCAGGTCCGAGCCGCGTGCGCCGACCAGTTGCAGGCCCACCGGCAGGCCGTTCGGCAGCGTGCCCATCGGCAGGCTCACCGCCGGGCAACCGGCCAGGCTGGCGAAACTGGTGAGGTCGGCCTGCGAATCGGGCACCGGGCCATCCAGCGGGAACGCGCCCTGCGGCGTGGTCGGCAGCACCAGCACGTCGACCTGGGAGAACAGCCGGCGCATCTTCAGCGTGGCCGCATCGAGCACGCGGTCGGCCACCGCGTAGTCGGCTGCACTCTTGTTGGCGGCGTAGCCGAGCATGCGGCGGAAACGCTCCGACACCGGACGTTCGGTATTGGCCAGGTCCGCGGCGAAGGTGCCGAGCATCTCCGCTTCCATCAGCAGCAGGCCGGCGCGGCGGGTGCGCGTGAAATCCCAGTCGTCGAAGTCGACCGTGCGGCGGTCGCCCAGCGCGTGCGGCAATTTCGCCATGGCCGCTTCGAACACCTCGATGACTTCCGGCTGCACGCCGACCGCAGCCAGGTCCGGCAGCAGGCCTGCGCGCAGGTTGCCCGGCTCCCAGTCCGGCAGCGCGAATGCGACCCGGCGCCGGCGCGAGC
>DATCUT010000019.1:0-16463 GCA_036561785.1 Rhodanobacter sp. | reverse complement strand
CACGCCGCACGGGCACGGCAGCGACGCGCTCTGCACCGCCACCGGCCGGCTCGGCCAGCGGCGCGGGCACGGTCACGCTGAATTCGGGCGACACGGCAGCACCGCGAACGAAGGCGGTACGCAGGCCTGCAAGGCGCAGGCGGAAAAAATCGTGAAGGAGCTTCATCAGCCCATCTCCTCATGACGACGCCGTCGGCGTCCTCAGGAGTGGGCCGGACTTTCCCTAGCGGAAAGCACCAGCCGACCGCAGGCGGTCGCCGCAGGCGTTCAACTTGTTATGCGGCGCCGGCACCCGAAGCGAGCGGATGTCGACGTTGCGACTAGGGTAAACGTCCATATGCCTTGGTTAGTCAGGACAGGAAGCCGGTCGGCGCAACGCGCCGGAGGGCGCGCGCATTGTCGTGCTGCGCCGCGGGAGTGTCAACGTTCAAGCTGAATTTTTCCGCACCGACATGACGTCGGCACGCGCCGGTCAGACGACCGGCTGCAGCGCCAGCCCCTGCTGCACGATCGGCTCGACCAGCCAGTGGTCGGCGAGCAGGAACGCAAACAGCGCCATCAGGTAGACGATGGAGTAGTTGAACACCTTCATCGCGTACAGCTCGTCCGGCGGATTCAGCAGGCGCACGGCGTAATACAGGAACGCCCCGCCCAGCACCGCGGCGCCGCCCAGGTAGACCAGGCCGCTCATCCCGGTCAGCGCCGGCAGCAGGGTCACCAGCACCAGCAGCACGGTGTAGAACAGGATGTGCCAGCGGGTGAACACCACGCCGTGGGTCACCGGCAACATCGGCACCTGGGCGCGCGAGTAGTCGTCGCGGCGGAAGATCGCCAGCGCCCAGAAGTGCGGTGGCGTCCACACGAAGATGATCAGGCACAGCTGCAACGCGTACGGGTGCAGCGCACCGGTGACCGCGGTCCAGCCCAGCACCGGCGGGATCGCCCCGGCGAGGCCGCCGATCACGATGTTCTGCGGCGAGGCGCGCTTCAGGAACGCGGTGTAGACCACCGCGTAGCCGATCAACCCGGCGAACGTCAGCACCGCGGTCAGCGTGTTGACCAGCAGCACCAGCACCGCCATCGAGGCGATGCCCAGCAGCAGCGCGAACACGAAGACCTGGCGCGCATTGAGATGCCCGGTGGCCAGCGGCCGGTGCGCCGTGCGCACCATCACCTTGTCGATGCGCTGGTCGATCAACTGGTTGAACGCGGCGGCCGACGACGACGCCAGCCAGATGCCCAGCGTGCCGAACACCAGCGCGCGCCACGGCGGCATGCCGGGCACGGCGAGGAACATGCCGATCACCGCGCAGAACACCAGCAGCGCGACGATGCGCGGCTTGGTCAGTAGCAGGTACTCTTGAAAAACGCTCATCTTCAGTGTCGCCCCAACGACAGGAACATCGATTCGTCATGCCGCCGCTGCGTGCGTGCCAGCGTGGCCAGCAAGGTGAACAGCAGCAGGGCCGCCACGCCATTGTGCGCGGTCGCCACGGCCAGCGGCAGGCCGAAGTACACGTTGCTGATGCCCAGCAGCAGCTGGCCCGCCAGCGCCAGCGCGATCGCCAGGCCGCACACGCGCAGGCCACGCCGCGCGGTCCTGATCGACAGCCATCCGAGGTAGCAGAACACCACCAGCGCGCCGAGCCGGTGCGCGATCTGGATCGCGCTGCGCGCGGCCATGTCGAGCACGCCGCCTTCGTAGTTGACGCCGATGCCGCGCCACAGCACGAAGCCTTCATGGAAGTCCGTCGGCGGCACCCACTGGCCCAGGCACTGCGGGAACGAGCCGGGGCCGTAGCCGCAGGCCAGAGCCGCATAGTTCGCCGAGGTCCAGCCGCCCAGCGCGATCTGGCAGACCAGCAGCACGACGCCGATCGCCACCAGCCGACGCAGGTCGGCGTGGCGTTCGTCCGCCGCTGCCACGCCGGCGAAACGCAGCGCGGCGTACGCCAGCAGCGCAAACGTGGCCATGCCGCCGAGCAGGTGGCCCATCACCACCACCGGCTTGAGCAGGAGCGTCACCGTCCACATGCCGAGCATCGCCTGGAAGACAATCACCGCCAGCGCCAGCACGCAGATCTTCCACGCGCCGGGACGCTGCAGCCGGATCGCGGCGAACAGCGGCAGCGCAATCGCGCAGGCCGCCAGCGCGGATGACCACATATGCTCGCCGCGCATGTACAAGCCCACCCCAAGCGCCGCGAACACCGCGCCGACGAGCACTGCCAGCAACGTGCCGCGCCGACGCCAGCTGGCAATCAGCGCCAGCAGCAGCACCAGCACGCCGAGCGTGCCGGCGAGGAAGCGATGCACCTGCTCGCGCCAGGCCTTGTGCGCCTCGTACGGGCGATCCGGGAACGTCGCGTCGGCGTGCGCCACCGCCTGCGCGTGCTGCGGCCAGGTGACCTGGCCGTAGCAGGTCGGCCAGTCCGGGCAGGACAGGCCGGCATTGGACAGCCGCACGAAGGCGCCGAACATCACCAGCCCGAACGCGAACACCGCCGCGAACAGCGCCAGCCAGCGCAATACCCGCAGGGAGCGCGGCGATATCACTTGATCACCTTCTGCAGGTCCTTGCGCAGCCCGGACGGATCGAACCCGGCCCGGTACAGCGACAACGCGGTGCCGTTGGATTCCACCAGCAGCGCGCTCACGCTGTCCGGCGCGCTCGGCCGGAAGCTGGCCAGCTTGCCGTCGACGTCCTCGCCGAGCTGCCAGTAGTTGCGCATGCCGTCGCGCGCGTCGTCCGCCGGCGGCGTGCCCAGGTAGAGCAGGCGCAGGCGCGACTGGTTGCGGTTCAGCGTGACCCGCGCGGCGGCCATGCTGGTCAGCGCGGCCAGGCATTGCGTGGCGCAGTCGGGACCGGCCAGCGCCACCAGGGTCAGCCGCGGCTCGCTGTCGCGCCAGGCGTAGGGCTGGCCATTCGCCAGCTGCACGCGCAACTGTTCGTCGACGAAATTGCGTTGCGGCAGGATCGGCTCGCCGTTGCCCCTGGTGCCGGGCTGCCAGCCGCTCCAGCTGAGCAGGCCGGCGACGATCATCGGCGCGACAAACGCCAGCACGATCATCAGCAGGAACATTCGGCTCTTGCGCACGGCGGCGGGATCAGCAGCTTTCATGGGACTTCATCGACCTTCGTGGAATCAGGATTTGCGTGGCTTGCGCTTGCGATGCACGACCAGCAGGATCACCACCGCGGCAAGCGCAAAGGTGAACCATTGGAAGGCATAGGCACGATGCCGCGCCGGCGGCATCGAGGAAAAATCGAGGTTGCGCTCGCGCTCGTAGATCGCCGCCGGATCCGGATCCAGCGCAAGCACTCGCGGATACAGCGGCCGTCCGAGGTCAGCGGCAACCTGCACCGGGTCCAGGAAGATCGCGCTCTTCGGCCATTGGACCTGTCGCGCCAGCGCATTGCCGCCCATCTCGAATCCGACCGGCGGCGGCGGTACATACAGCCCCTGCAAGCTCACCTTGCCGGTCGGCAACGGTGGCACCTGGGGCGCCTTGTCGCTGCCGTTGCCGGGCAGAAAACCGAGGTCGACCAGCAACAACGGTGAGTGATCGTCCAGCGCCAACGGCGCGAACACCTGGATGCCGCCACGCCGGTCATGCTTCGGGTTGTCCAGCAGGTACAAGCGGTCTGCCAGGTAGTGGCCGCCAACTTCTACCCGGGGGAAGCCGTCGGCCGGCGGCGAGTCGGCCACCTTGGCAAAGTCCTGCCGCGGCGCGGCAGCGGCCGCGGCATACCGTCGCAGAAGCGCCTCCTTGAAGTCGGCGCGATGCAGTTGCCAGACGCCCAGACGTATGAACAGCAACGCCCCGGCCACGGTCAGCAGCAGCGCCCACCACGAAGGACGGCGAAATCCGGTCACGCCGGGTGCCTGCCAGCGGCCGTTATACTGGCCATGTCGAACTGGATCGGATCAATCACGTGGAAACCATCTATAAAATTGCGCTGGTAGTGGTGCTGCTGGTGGTGATCTTCAGCCTCGGCCAGGCGCTGTACTTCATGATGACCGACAAGGACGACGACAGGCGCACGGTGTGGGCGCTGACCCGTCGCATCGGCCTGTCGCTGCTGTTCATCGCCATGGTCGCGTTCGGCATCTGGATGGGTTGGCTGCACCCGCACGACGTCGGCCAGTGATTGTACCGGTTGTACCGGCAGCGCGCTCCCTCGGCGCCGCCGGCCGAACCCCGCTGCGGCGGCGTCGAAGCCAACAAAAAACCCGCCAATGGCGGGTTTTTTGTTGGCTTCGCGAGAAGGATCTCGCGTCAGAGGATATAGACGAACATGAACAGGCCGAGCCAGACTACGTCGACGAAGTGCCAGTACCACGCCACCGCCTCGAAGCCGAAGTGGTGGTCCTTGTTGAAGTGGCCCTTCAGCACGCGCAGCCAGATCACCGCCAGCATGATCGTGCCCAAGGTCACGTGCATGCCGTGGAAGCCGGTGAGCATGAAGAAGGTCGAACCGTAGACGCCGCTGTGCAGAGTCAGGTTCAGCTCCTTGTAGGCCTCGATGTACTCGTGCGCCTGGAAGTACAGAAAGGTGGCGCCCAGCAACACGGTCAGCCCCAGGAACAGCAGGATCTTGCCGCGATGGCCGGCGCGCAGCGCGTGGTGCGCGATCGTCACGGTGACGCTGGAGGTGAGCAGGATCACCGTGTTGAGCAGCGGCAGGCCCCACGCCGGCACGGTGCGGAATGCGCCGCCGGCCTGTTCCGGGCCGTTGCCGCCATTGGCGCCCCAGGCAGCCGTGTAGTCGCTCCACAGGAATTCGTGGGTCAGCACGCCGTGGCCGTGACCGCCAAGCCATGGCACCGAGAACATGCGGATGTAGAACAGCGCGCCGAAGAATGCGCCGAAGAACATCACCTCGGAAAAGATGAACCACATCATGCCCATGCGGAACGAGGTATCCACCTGGCTGTTGTAGTTGCCGGCCAACGACTCGTTGATCACCGAGCGGAACCAACCGAAGAACATGCCCAGCACGCCGATCACACCGATGATCAGCACGGACTTGCCGAAACCGGTCTCGCCGGGCTCCGCGTTCAACCAGTGTGCGGCACCGAACACGGTGGTGAACATGACCACTGCGGCCACAAACGGCCAGTAGCTCTTGGCCGGAACGAAGTAAGCGTCGTGTTGCTGACCCATGGTGTAACCCCGTGGATTTCTCTTGATGACTTTGCCCCGTCACACCGACCGGGGAACTGCACGCCGGTCGTCGAACCCGGCCGGTTGAAGAAAACGTGGAACGCGTGGAACGCTATTTCATCAGCAGAATTTGCAGGAACGTCGACAGGTAGACCGCCAGCGCGACCACGGCAAGTATCGTGACCGTGCACCGCACGCCCCGACGGGACTTCCCGTCTGGCTGGACCGTTGCCGCATGAATCGTCTGCTGCGCCATGTCACTTTGCTCCCGAGGTCATGCCGGCCGCGCGGCCGGCATGACGGATGGACGATCAATCGTTGACGTGGCCGTGGGCCAGTTCGTCGTCGTTGATCACCGGCGGCACTTCGAAGGTGTGGTGCGGTGCCGGCGACGGAATGGTCCACTCCAGGCCCTTGGCTCCTTCCCACACGCGATCGGTGGCCTTCTTCTTCGAGAAGAACGCGCAATGGATCAGCACGCCCACGAAGATCAGCTGGGTGGCGCCGAACAGGAAGCCGCCGATCGAGCTGATCATGTTGAAGTTGGCGAACGCGACGTTGTAGTCGGGGATGCGGCGCGGCATGCCGGCCAGGCCCAGGAAATGCTGCGGGAAGAACAGCACGTTCACCCAGATCACGCTGTTCCAGAAATGCACCTTGCCCCAGAACTCGCTGTACATGTTGCCGGTCCACTTCGGCATCCAGTAATACGCGGCGCCGATGATCGCGAACAGCGCACCGGTGACCAGCACGTAGTGGAAATGCGCCACGATGAAGTAGGTGTCGTGATACTGGAAGTCGGCCGGCACCAGCGCCATCATCAGGCCGGAGAAGCCGCCGATGGTGAAAAGGATGATGAACGCGATCGCGAACAGCATCGGCGTCTCGAACGTCATCGAGCCACCCCACATGGTGGCCACCCAGTTGAACACCTTCACGCCGGTCGGCACCGAGATCAGCATGGTGGCGTACATGAAGAAGATTTCGGCACCCAGCGGCAGGCCCACCGCGAACATGTGGTGCGCCCACACGATGAACGACAGGAACGCGATGCAGGCGATCGCGAACACCATCGCCTTGTAGCCGAAGATCGGCTTGCGCGCGAAGGTCGGCACGATCTCCGAGATGATCCCGAACGCGGGCAGGATCATGATGTAGACCTCGGGATGGCCGAAGAACCAGAAGATATGCTGGTACAGCACCGGATCGCCGCCGCCGCCCGGGTTGAAGAAGTTGGTGCCGAAGTACTTGTCGGTGAGCAGCATGGTCACCGCACCGGCCAGCGCCGGCATCACCGCGATCAGCAGGAACGCGGTGATCAGCCAGCTCCACACGAACACCGGCATCTTCATCAGATCCATGCCGGGCGCGCGCATGTTGAGAATGGTGGCGATGATGTTGATCGCGCCCATGATCGAGCTGATGCCCATCAGGTGGATCGCGAACACCGCGTAGGCCAGCGAGCCACTCTGCAGCGACAGCGGCGGGTACATCGTCCAGCCACCGGCCGGGCCACCGCCGGGCAGGAACAGCGTGGACAGCAGCAGCAGGAACGCGAACGGCAGGATCCAGAACGACAGGTTGTTCATGCGCGGCAACGCCATGTCCGGCGCGCCGACCATCAACGGGATCATCCAGTTGCCCAGGCCCACGAAGGCCGGCATGATCGCGCCGAAGATCATCACCAGCGCGTGCATGGCCGTCATTTCGTTGAAGAAATACGGCTGCATCAGCTGCATGCCCGGCTTGAACAGCTCCGCACGGATCAGCATGGCGAAACTGCCGCCGATGAACAGCATCGTCAGCGAGAAAATCAGATACAGCGTGCCGATGTCCTTGTGGTTGGTGGACATGCACCAGCGCTGGAAGAAACCTTTCGGCGCGCCGTGGTGATCGTCGTGCTGATCATGGGTGGCTGCGTAGGACATGGCCTTGCACCTCTAACCTGAAATATGGAATGCGACTGCAAAAAAACATGTGCCGGAAACGGCGGCAAACGGCCTCAGCCCTGCTTGCCGGCAACCGGAGCGGCGACCTGTGCGGTTTGCGGCGCCGGAGCAGGTGCCGCGGATGGCGTCTCCTGCTCGGCCAGCCACTTGGCGAAATCGGCCTTGGATTTCACCACCACCACGATCGGCATGAAGGCATGGTCCTGGCCGCACAATTCGGCGCATTGGCCGCGATAGGTACCCGGCGTGGTGAAGTTGGCCCACGCCGCGTTGATGATTCCGGGGATCGCGTCGATCTTCCAGCCGGTCGCCGGCACCCACCAGGAGTGGATCACGTCGCCGCTGGTGATCACGAAGCGGATCTTGGTGTCGACCGGCACCACCAGCGGCTTGTCGACGTCAAGCAGGTAGGTGTTTTCGTCGCCGACCTTGACCGCGAACGGATCCATGCCCGAACCGAGCTGGCGGGTCTGATCGCTGCGCGTGTCGAGCTTGGACATGAAGCCGACCTTGTCGATCGACTTGCCCATGTAGTCGACGTAGTCGTAGCGCCACTTCCACTGATAGCCGGTGACCTTGACGGTCATCTGCGAACCGGTGGTGTCGGCCCAGGTGGTGAGGCCACCGGTGGCCAGATAGGCCAGGGTGATCAGGATCAGCACCGGAATGGTGGTCCAGACCACTTCCACCGTGGTGTTGTGCGACCACTTCTCGGCCACCGCGCCGCGCGATTTGCGGAAGCGGAACATGGCGATGAACATCGCGCCGAACACCAGCACGCCGATCACCGTGCACACGGCGAGCGAAACGTTGTTCAGGTGGTACGGCACCGGCGACCAGGTGCTCGCGCCGCGCTCCATGTTCAGCTGCCACGGACCGGGGGCGGCCAGGGCCACGCTGCCGAACGATGCAAGGGCGAGAGCCGCCGCTGCCGTGAATGATCGCCTGATGCCGCCAGATGTCATGTCTTGCACCTTTGTTGAACCTACTTGCGTGGCTGGTTGAAGTCGGCCAGCAACACCATGAGTTTCTTCGACAGCTCGACGCGTTCCTGATCCGCCAGGAAAACGCCGATCTCCAGTTCGCGTCCGTGCGATGACAGCAGCAGGCGCTGACGCCCGTTGCCCGACTCCAGCAGCACGCGCACCCAGTACGACTGGAAACGCATGCGGCGCCGGCCTGGCAGGGATTGCACCTCCAGCGACAACGCGTCGAGGGTGATGCGCTCACTACGGTCGCCGGCCCGCCAGGCCACGCTCAAGGCGATGGCCACGGCGGCGGATTCCACCAGGGCAAACAGCGGAGCGAACACATTCCCCTGCCACGCACCCAGTCCAGCCGTCATCAGCACCAGCGCTACCAGAACCACGATCAGTCGACGCAGGCCGCGCCGGCTGAGCGTGCGATTGGGCTTGAGCCACATCGTCACGCGGGGCAAGCCGGCGGTAGCTGGTCGAAGCACGATCATGGGGATCCGGCGTGCCTGGAACGCCGGAATGATAGGCCGCGGCGGCGCAGCGGGCAAGAATGTCGCACCGGCTTGACCTGGATCAAGCGATCAGGCTAGGCCGCCGGACCGCCTTTCGACGACACCCCGGCTCCCGCGAATCGCACGGCACGCGTACAATTCCACGTTTATCTCCGCATCCGCGGATCTTTGCGATAGACCCGTGACCCAAGCCATTCTCAGCCCCGAACTCCCCGTCGACAGCACGCCTGCGCGTGCGCGCGTCACCGCCGCCTGGCTGCGCGACGAGACCGAAGCGGTCAACGACCTGCTCGCCCAGGCCACCCTGCCCGCGACCGAACGCGAGCAGGTGATCGACCTCGCCTCCGGCCTGGTTTCGCGCGTACGCGCACGCGCCAAGGACCAGAGCGCGGTCGAATCCTTCATGCGCCAGTACGACCTGTCTTCCGAGGAAGGCGTGCTGCTGATGTGCGTGGCCGAGGCGCTGCTGCGCATCCCCGACAAGGCCACCGCCGACAAGCTGATCCGCGACAAGCTCGGCGAGGCGGACTGGAAGAAGCACCTGGGCCAGAGCGAATCGCTGTTCGTCAACGCCTCGACCTGGGGCCTGATGCTCACCGGCCACCTGGTGAATCTCGCCGAGGACACCCGCCACGACGTCACCGGCGCGCTGAAGCGGCTGGTCGGCCGCGCCGGCGAGCCGGCGATCCGCCTGGCGGTGCGCCAGGCGATGCGCATCATGGGCCACCAGTTCGTGATGGGCCGCAGCATCGACGAGGCGCTGGACCGTTGCGCGAAGAAGGAATACGCGGTGTACCGCTACTCCTACGACATGCTCGGCGAGTCGGCGCTGACCGGCGAAACCGCCGAGCGCTACCAGCAGGACTACCGCGACGCGATCGCCGCGATCGGCGCACGCGGCCCGTTCGCCAACCACACCGACGCGCCGTCGATCTCGGTGAAGCTGTCCGCGCTGCACCCGCGCTACGAAGTGGCCAAGCGCGAACTGGCACGGCGCCAGCTCGCTGAAAAGCTGTTGGAACTGTCGCAGCTCGCCATGAAGAACGGGATCGCGTTGTCGGTCGACGCCGAGGAAGCCGATCGCCTCGAACTGTCGCTGGACATCCTCGGCGACGTCTTCGCGCATCCCTCGCTCGCAGGCTGGAACGGCCTCGGCATCGTGGTGCAGGCGTACTCCAAGCGCACCCCGTTCGTGATCGACTGGCTGATCGAGACCGCACGTGCGGCAAATCGTCGCTGGTACGTGCGCCTGGTGAAGGGCGCCTACTGGGACGCCGAGATCAAGCGCGCGCAGGAAAACGGCCTGGCCGGCTACCCGGTATACACGCGCAAGCCGAACACCGACGTGTCCTACCTGGCCTGCGCGCGCAAGCTGTTCGATGCCGGCGTCGAGCTGGTCTATCCGCAGTTCGCCACCCACAACGCGCATACCATCGCCGCCGTGCACCACATCGCGCGCGGCCGGCCGTTCGAGTACCAGCGCCTGCACGGCATGGGCACCGACCTGTACAGCGAAGTGATCGGCAAGCAGAACCTCGACGTGCCGTGCCGTGTGTATGCACCGGTCGGCACCCACGAGGACCTGCTGCCGTACCTGGTGCGCCGCCTGCTCGAGAACGGCGCCAACACCAGCTTCGTCAACCGCGTGGTCGACGAAACCCTGCCGGTGCGCGAGCTGGTCGCCGACCCGTGCGAAACGGTGCGCGCCTTCGCTTCGATCCCTCACCCGCGCATCCCGCTGCCGGTCAATCTGTACGGCGAACTCCGGAAGAACTCCATGGGCATCAACTTCTCCAACGACAACGAACTGAAGGCGATGGCCGACGCGGTCAACGCGAACGCCGGCCCGTGGAACGCCGGCCCGCTGGTGCCGGGTGCGAGCGCCAACGGCCCGACCGTGCAGGTGACCAACCCGGCCGATCGCCGCCAGGTCGTCGGCAGCTACGTCAGCGCCGACAGCGCCACCGTCGACAAGGCGCTGGACAATGCGGTCGCCGCCCAGCCGGGTTGGGATCGCCTGCCTGCGGCCAGCCGCGCCGCGATCCTCGAACACGCCGCCGAGCAGCTCGAAGCGCGCCGCGGCGAGTTCATCGCGCTGTGCGTGCGCGAGGCCGGCAAGAGCCTGCCCGACGCGATCGCCGAGATCCGCGAAGCGGCCGACTTCCTGCGCTACTACGCGACCATGGCGCGTCGCCTGTTCGGCCAGCCGGAGCAGTTGCCCGGCCCCACCGGCGAGAGCAACCAGCTGTTCCTCAACGGCCGCGGCGTGTTCGTCTGCATCAGCCCGTGGAACTTCCCGCTGGCGATCTTCCTGGGCCAGGTCAGCGCCGCGCTGGCCGCCGGCAACAGCGTGATCGCCAAGCCGGCCGAGCAGACCTCGCTGATCGGCCATGCCGCGGTGAAGCTGCTGCACGATGCCGGCATCCCGCTCGACGTGCTGCAGTACCTGCCGGGCGACGGCGCCACCGTCGGCGCCGCGCTGACGAAGGATCCGCGCGTGGCCGGCGTCGCCTTCACCGGTTCCACCGAAACGGCGTGGGCGATCAATCGTGCCTTGGCCGCGCGCAACGCGCCGATCGCCGCGCTGATCGCCGAAACCGGCGGGCAGAACGCGATGATCGCCGACTCCTCCGCCCTGCCCGAGCAGATCGTCAAGGACGTGATCGCCTCCGCCTTCCAGTCCGCCGGCCAGCGCTGCTCCGCCGCGCGCGTGCTGTTCGTGCAGGAAGACATCGCCGACAAGGTCTGCGCGATGCTCGCCGGTGCGATGGGCGAACTGAAGGTCGGCGATCCGGGCCAGCTGTCCACTGACGTCGGCCCGGTGATCGACGAGGACGCGAAGAAGATTCTGGTCGACCATGCCGCGCGCATGGACACCGAGGCGAAGAAGATCGGCGAGGTCGCGCTCGATCCGGCGCTCACCGCCAACGGCACCTTCTTTGCCCCGCGCGCCTACGAGATTCCCTCGCTCGCCACGCTCACCCGCGAAGTGTTCGGCCCGGTGCTGCACATCGTCCGCTGGAAGGGCAGCGAGCTGGCCCGCGTGGTCGAGCAGATCAATGCCACTGGCTACGGCCTCACGCTCGGCATCCACAGCCGCATCAACGACACCGTCGACTACATCGCCAGCCACGCCCGCGTCGGCAACTGCTACGTCAACCGCAACCAGATCGGCGCGGTGGTCGGCGTGCAGCCGTTCGGCGGTGAAAACCTGTCCGGCACCGGCCCCAAGGCCGGCGGCCCGCACTACCTGCTGCGCTTCGCCGGCGAACGCACGCTCACCATCAACACCACCGCCGCCGGCGGCAACGCCTCGCTGCTGACGATCGGCGAGTGATCCAACCCCGCCGCATCGGCTCCTGCCACGGAGCCGGGGCGGCGGGGTTCCGGATGAGCGCGCAGAGCATCAGGCACGCCGGGGTTGAAGCCGGCTCCGCCGCATTGCCTGGCCGGCTCCGTGCTCGACGTCTTGCATGCCGTGGGCGGCTCCGCCAGTCTCCGCTCAGTACCTGGACGCAGAGCGCGCACGATGATGACCGACCACGACAATCTCGCCATCACCCTGCAGCGCATGCGCGACGCCCAACAGCGCGATCCGCTGCCTGCATGGCCGCTGCGCGCGCAACGCCTGCGCAAACTGGAAACGATGCTGCTTGAGCAGCGCGAAGCCTTCGCCGCGGCGATCAGCGCCGACTTCGGCCAGCGCCCGGCCGAAGAGACCGACCTGCTGGAGATTTTCCCCAGCCTGTCGGCGATCCGTCACGCGCTCGGCCACGGCCGGCGCTGGATGAAGCCGCGGCGGCGCCTCGCCGGCCTGCTGTTCCTGCCCGCGCGCACCGAACTGCGGCCGCAGCCGCGCGGCGTGGTCGGCATCATCGTGCCATGGAACTACCCGCTGTACCTGGCCGCCGGTCCGCTGGTCGACGCGCTGGTTGCCGGCAATCGCGCGATGCTGAAGATGAGCGAGTTCACCCCGCGCTTCTCGGCGCTGTTCGCCGAACAGGTGACGCAGTACTTCCAGCCCGACGAGGTGCAGGTGGTGACCGGTGATGCCGAAGTGGCACAGGCGTTCTCCGCCCTGCCGTTCGATCACCTTCTGTTCACCGGCTCCACCGCGGTGGGGCACCACGTGATGCGCGCGGCCGCGGCCAACCTCACCCCGGTGACGCTGGAACTGGGCGGCAAGTCGCCGGCGATCATCGGCCCCGGCGCGCGCTTCGAGCACGCGGTGGAACGCATCGTGTTCGGCAAGCTGGTCAACGCCGGGCAGACCTGCATCGCGCCGGACTACGTGCTGCTGCCGCGCGCGCGCATGGCAGAATTCATCGACCTCGCCGGCAAGGCGATGGCGCGGATGTATCCGCAGTTCGAGCGCAACACGCAGTACGCCAGCATCGTCTCCGATCGCCAGTACCAGCGTCTGGCCGTCCTGCGCGACGGCGCGCTGGCCGCCGGTGCACGCGTGTACCCGCTCGGCGAGGCGACGGAAGATCCGGCGCGCCGGCTGCTGCCGCCGCAGTTGCTGACCGACGTCGACGACGACATGGCGGTGATGCGCGAGGAGATCTTCGGCCCGCTGCTGCCGCTGCTGCCGTACGACTCGCTGGACGACGCCATCAACTATGTCGCCGCCCGCCCGCACCCGCTGGCGCTGTACCTGTTCGAACACGATCAGGCCCGCATCGACCAGGTGCTGGCGCGCACCCACGCCGGCGGCGTCAGCGTCAACGACACGCTTTACCACATCGCCCAGCACGACCTGCCGTTCGGCGGCGTCGGTGCGTCCGGCATGGGCGGCTATCACGGCGAGGCCGGCTTCCGCACGTTCTCGCACCTGAAGCCGGTGTTCCGCCAGGCCCGCTTCAACGGCGCCGGCCTGCTCAATCCGCCTTACGGCGCACGCTTCCGGCGCATGCTCGCCCTGCTGCTGCGCCGCGGTTGAGATTCCCCGCGCACAAAAAAACCTCCCCGCCGAAGCGGGGAGGTTTCAATGCACGGTTACCGCACGTCGGACGTCAGAACTTGTACTGCGCCGACAGGCTCAGCAGGTTGCCGTAGTCGTCGAAGTTGCCCGTCAACGTGTCGCCCGTGCTGTCGGTGTTGGCGACATGCGCGTTGTTGACGAAGATGTGCGCATACGAGGCATTGATCTCGAAGTGCTCGCTGGCCTTGTAGCCGATGCCGACGGTGGCCATCTTGCGGGTCGAATCGGGCACGCGCGGGCTGCGGGTGGCCAGATAGGTCGGGCTGCTGTCGACCGCGATGCCGCCGCGCAGGGTCAGCTTGTCGCTGAGGTAATAATCACCGCCGACTGAGGCGTACACCGTGTTGCGCCAGCTGTACTTCTCGCTGGTCGAAGGCTGCAGCGTGTTGCCGTAGTTCACCGTGAGGTTCTTGAACACGTCCCACTTGGTGTACGCGACATCGAGGCCGAGGCCGAACTTCTCCGCCTGGTGCCAGTAGCTCACGCTGGCCACGGCGGGCGTGGTGAAGTCGGCGGTACCCGTGGTGTGGGAGAACGGCGGAATCGAGCTGGCCAGCGCCGGTTTGGTGAGCAGCAGGTCGTAGCCCGGCGTGGTAGTGAAGTTGCCGGTACCCTGCAGGCGATGGCTGATCTTGGAACGGTAGTTCAGCGCCAGCTTGTCGTTCGGCGTCAGCTTCCAGTAGCCACCCAGCTGCCAGCCGTAGCCCCAGTCATCACCCTTGATGCGGGCATAGCCGTCCACGCCCGGAGGCGTTACCGCCGCCACGCCGGCAGCGGCGGCCTGGCCCTGCTGCACGGCCGCCTGGATCATCGCGGCGCCCTGCGCCGGCGGGATCTGACCGGCCGCGATGGCCGCCTGGATCTGCGCGACGCCGGCGGCGGTCTGCCCAGCGATGCCCTGCTGGATGCCCAGGCCCACGGCATTGAAGTTGACCGCACTGGTCAGCTCGGCGCTGGTCTTCTGTGCGATGAAGCTGGCGCCGAGACTGAAGTCATCGGTGACATCGAACGACGCCGACAGCGTGGCGTCCAGCGACTGGAACTTGGACTTGATGCCGTTGTAGCGGCCGACCCAATCACGGTCGTATTCGGTCTGGAAGCCGAACGGTACCGAGAAGCCGGCGCCCACATGCACGCGGTCGCTGACCTGGGTGGCGAAGAACAGCGCCGGCACCGGCAAGGTGGTACCGCCGTCGCCGCCGTTGCCGCCGCCGATCGGGCGACCAAGCACGTCCGTGGCACTGCCATTGAACTTGGCGCTGAAATTGATGGCGGTGACATCGGCCTGCAGGTAGGTGCCCTTCAACTCGGTCATCGCGGCCGGGTTGTTGACCACCACGGAGGCATCGCCGCCAGCGGTGGCGGAGCCCGCAAAGGCGCGGCCCAGCCCCTTGGCGCTGTTCTCCTTGAGCTGGAACGCACTGGCATCCGCGCTCGCGGGTGCAACCAGAGCGCCCACAACCGCGATGCTCAGCGCGGCGAGCGCCAGTGGACGGGCGGCGCCCGAGAGGGAACGGAAAGACGTGTGCATCGCTAGCTCCTGCATGTTGTTGGTGCAGCTCGGGGTAGTCATCGGTGTACCAGGCGGAAGGACAAATTCATACGCGCGTTTGAACTTCCTGCGCTGAACTTAGCCCTCTTGGACAAGGTGTTGCAAGTGCGGTCGCAACAAATAACTAACGCCAGCATTTCAATCGGATAGGCAAACCCGGGGGTCGATGATCCAGCGGCAGGCGCTGTTACTCTCACCTTCCAGCGTCCACCCTGCTGCCCCACCCCTACAACACGGTGCCGCCATGCAATGTTTTGTCTATGCCAGCCTGCGCAAGGCCGACAGCTACCTGTGGATGGCGCAGCGCGATGCGTTCGACACGCTGCCCGAGCCACTGGCGCTGTTGCTCGGTGAACTGCGTTTCGTGATGGAAGTGCAGCTGGACGAGCAGCGCAAGCTGCCGGTGGAGGACACCGAACAGGTACTCGAACATCTGCGCCTGCAAGGCTGGCACCTGCAGTTGCCGCCGCAGGAAACCCTGGCTGCCGCCAATCATCCCGCTTATACGCACTCGCCGAGGGATGATCGGGACGAGTGAATCGCGCATCATGTCGCCGGCGTTAACGCTTGGTTACCGCCTGCACATCCAACGATTTCTATACTGTCCCCATGACCCAGCCCAAATCGCGCCGCCGCCCTCCTTTCCTGCACGCCCTGGCCTGGTTCATTCCGGGACTGCTCGCGGTCGCGGTCGCCGGTCTGGTTACCCACCCGCTGACCCTGGTTCCGCTGCTGCTGGCGAATGCGTTGACCATGGCTGCGATCTGCCATGCGATCGGCTTCGACCCCGAGCCGCGCTTCGGCCGTACCGTGCTGCGCCGTGGCGCCGCGCACTTGGTGATGTTCACCGGCTACACGGTGCTGGTGTTCGTACTGGTCGCCTGGCCGATGCTGCAGCTGACCCAGGCGCCCAGCCTCAGCGCGGCGCTGATCCTGGCCGCGGCGATGGTGCTGGCGCTGGTGGCGCTGTGGCGGCTGTGGCCCGCGTTCGGCCTGGTGTTCGTGTGGGACGACGCCTACCCGAGCCAGCGCGACGGCTCGTGGATCTTCACCGCCACCTTGCGCAGCATCGCGTTCGGCCGCCACCTGTCGCGCGAGGAACGCTTCTTCAGCCACTTCCTGCCGGCCGCGTTCTCGCTGCTGGTGCTGGCGTTCGGCGCGATCGCGCTGACCGGCCTGTACGGCGTGCTGCCGGCGGAGCCGCGCATCGCCGCACTGGCGATCTATGGCGTGCTGCTGCTGCCGCTGGGCTGCCTGGTGATCGCCAACCGCACGCTGCGCGCGCTGCTGTGCGAACGCCACCAACCGCGCCGGCGGGCC
>DATCUT010000018.1:0-2392 GCA_036561785.1 Rhodanobacter sp. | reverse complement strand
GGCAGCAGGGTCGCCGCGGTCTCGCCGGGGTGCGTGGCCAGGTACGGCGCCAGCTCGCGGTCGATCGGGGTCTGCGCGGGCTGCGGCGGCAACGCCGTGCTGGGCTCACCGGTGGCGCGCGGAGTCAGGTGGTCGGCCAGCAACAGCCCGCTGATCACCAGCAACACCAGTGCGAACAAGCCCCAACCCAGCCAGATCATCATCCTGCGCACCCGTGGCACCTCCTGCCCCCGATTATTCGATCACCGCGCCGCATAAGCAAAGGCCTGCCGCGGGTGGCGGCAGGCCTTCGTGAAGCCAGGGCGTGCCGAAGCATGCCCGTACCGGCGTGGCTTACTGACCGCGCATGCGGCCCTGGAAGCGGGTGCCGCCGTTGCCCATGTGCGACAGCTTCAGCTTGCCGATCGCGTTGATGCGCTCCTCGGCCAGGCGGTCGGCGGCCTTGTAGGTCGGGATGTTCTCGGTCTTCGAGATCTCGAAGATGCGGCCCAGGTTGTAGTAGATCGTGCGCATCATGCGCATCGCGCGCTCGCGGTTGTAGCCGTCGATTTCCAGCGACACGTTCATCACGCCGCCGGCGTTGACCGCGTAGTCCGGCGCATACAGCACGCCGCGACGGTTCAGCTCGTCGCCGATCTCGTCGGTGGCCAACTGGTTGTTGGCCGGGCCGCAGATGATCTTCGCCTTGATGCGGTCGATGGTCTGCTCGTTCAGCGTGCCGCCCAGGGCGCACGGCGAGTACACGTCGGCGTCGACGTCGTAGATCTCGTCCAGGCCCACCGCCTCGCAACCCAGCTCGTCGACGCAGCGCTGCACCGCTTCCTTGTTGATGTCGGTGACGAACACCTTGGCGCCCTGTTCGCGCAGCAGCTTGATGAACTCGCCGCCGACGTGGCCGCAGCCCTGCACGGCGTAGCTGTACTTGCCCACGTCTTCATTGCCGTGCTTGAACTGCAGCGCGGCCATCAGGCCCTGCAGCGAGCCGTAGGCGGTGAACGGCGACGGATCGCCCGAACCGCCGTGCACCTGGTGCACGCCGGTGACGTACTCGGTCTCGCGGAACACGTATTCCATGTCGTTGACGTCGATGCCGACGTCCTCGGCGGTGATGTAGCGGCCGTTCAACGAGTTGACGAAGCGGCCGAACGCGCGGAACAGCGCCTCGGACTTGTCCTTGCTCGGATCGCCGATGATCACCGCCTTGCCGCCGCCCAGGTTCAGGCCGGCCACGGCGTTCTTGAAGGTCATGCCGCGCGACAGGCGCAGCACGTCGTTCACCGCTTCCTGCTCGGTCTTGTACGGCCACATGCGCAAACCGCCGAGCGCGGGGCCCAGCACCGTGTTGTGGATCGCGATGATGGCCTTCAGGCCGGCGTCCTTGTTGTGGCAGAAGACGACTTCTTCGTGACCCGTGTTGGCGATGGTTTCAAAGATCATTGGAACGGTGACTCCATGATTTACGGTGCCGATGGGCATCTACAGATGGGCGGCGGGGAGCGGGTGGGACCCTGCCAGGGGGTGTGAAAACGCTGGAAACTCATCGCCCCGACCGGAGCCGGGGCGATGAATCTAAAGCAACAAGTTTAATACGTCGCCCCCGCAGGTGGTGACGCGACGCAACAAGCCATGGGCGTATGGAGTGCTCAACGACCCCAGTAACCGGGCTGGAAGCGCCACTGGCGACCGTGGTGCGTCCAGTGTGCCGGGCGGTAGTGGCGACCCGGATGCACCCGGACCCAGCTGCCGCCGGTCCACACATGGCGGTGGGCATAACCATCCCAGCGCCAGTAGCCCGGCGCCCATACGTAACCGCGGCGCGCCGGCGGCAGCCGCTCGAAACGGGGCGGCGGCGGGGCCACGCCGATGTTGATGCCGACCGCCACCTGGGCGCGCGCGGCGGCGGGCGGCGCATACATGGCGCCGGCGAACGTCAGGCCGAGTCCGGCCAGCAGGGCCAGCTTGAGAGGTGTGCGGGTCATCGTGTTCTCCGTCGGCGCCGCGAACCGCGGCAGGCAGGACGGAAAACGAGGGGCGGCGCGCGCAGTTGACGGCGTACCGCCTTTCGTTCAGCCGGCGACTACATCCGGGCCCGTCTACAGCCGGCAGTTCGGCGCATGGCCGCTGGCGCGCGCCTGCTGGTACACCGGCAGCAACTGCTGCGCCTGCCTGTCCAGCGCCTGCGCGCGGTTGCCGGAAGACGGGTGGGTGGACAGGAACGCCGGCGGCTTGCTGCCGCCCTGCGCGCCCATCTTGTCCCACAGCGCCGCCGCCGCGCGTGGATCGAAACCGGCCTGGGCCATGTAGCGCTGGCCCAGCGTGTCGGCCTCGCTCTCCTGGGTGCGCGAGAACGGCAGCAGGATGCCCACCTGCGCGCCCACGCCGAGCAGCGCCG
>DATCUT010000017.1:0-31695 GCA_036561785.1 Rhodanobacter sp. | reverse complement strand
GAGGCAGCAAACAACCCGGAAGCGGAATGCCCCGAATTGCGGGACAAGGTGCAGATGAAATTGCTGTGTGGAGCGGATGCCACCGAAGGCGTGACTTGGCGCATGCCGAGCGGGAGATCGCTGCTGCAACCGCTCATGCAGGGTCAGCAGAATGACGCTACAAGGTCAGTCGATCAGCAGGCTCCCTCGTAGCCGAGGCCGCTGGAACGCTATGGACGTCCAGAGCGCTATACCACTGGCACGGCGACGTGGCTGGTGCAAATCGGTGGAACAGTTCGTTGGCGCACGATGAGCGGCCGTGGATTGCTACAGCCGCTCATGGCACCGATGGCTACGTCGCAGCCGCGTCAGAATCGGCCACAGACGACTTGACGCCCAGCGTGATTGCTTCGAGCCTGTAGGGCAGGATGCCTACGCTGCGTGCGTTGATCTTGTAGGTCACGCGCGGGTTGTCTTCGCTGTCCTCCCAGTCGTCGCGCTCCTGCCGGCCACTGACCTGCACGCGCATGCCTTTCTGGTACAGCGTGCTCCAACGCTCCGCGTCACGATGCCATACCTCGACCGGTGCCCAGAAGCCTCCGCGGTCTTCATAGCCGTCCTTGACCGGCACCGGGTTGTCGAAATAGACGTTCAGGCGCAGCAGCCGGCGCGGCTCGTCGTTCCCGTTGGGGAACTCCCGGTACTCGGGTGCAGTGCCGATGTTGCCCTCGCCGTAGAAATGGGTGCTCATATTGCAAACTCCTTGCGGGTTGAAAAGGCCTGCCTGAACGGGTGTCAGCGCAGGTGCTGGAGGTCGAGGTACGACCTGTTCAGTTCGCAACCAATGAAGCGTCGCTGCAGGCGCCTGGCCGCCGCAGCGGTCGTCCCGCTGCCCATGAAGGGATCGAGTACGGTGTCGCCGATGCGGGAGCCAGAAAGGATGCAAGGGATCACCAGCTTCTCTGGAAACACTGCGAAATGGTTGCCCCGGAAGGCCCTGGTAGCCACCGTCCAGATGTCGCGTTTGTTGCGAGTGCCACGCGCGCCGATCTTGTGGAGGCCACCGCGCAGATTTCCTGCGGTCCCTGATACCCGCTCACTGGGCGGCATGCGCACCGGACGAGTGCTGCCGGGACCACGCGGGTCGGAAATCCGATTCATAGCGCAGTCCCGTCTTGGATTGGGCCGGCGATGGAATGGCCTCCTGCTCTGCCTTGATAGGCCGCCTGAGCCCGTGCCATCTTGCTGGCGCAATCCAGGGCCTGGCGGGTGATGCTGTGAAGCAAGCTGATCTGCATGTTCAACACGATGCGCTGCTGTTCCAGTGCATATAGGTCGTCGATCAGGTGGGCCGGCGTATTGGGGCTGTCGATCAGTGCCTCCCACAGCCCCACGCCCATCAGCGAACGATCGAGGTTGCGCCAGCGAAGAAACACCGTGCCTGCGCCAGTGGTCTGTTGGGCCAGTTGCACACCGAGCAGGTTGAAGGGGTAGCTGCGCGCCTGTTGCAGGACACGTTGCTGTCCCAGCGCAATCACTTCGTCGCGTAGAACCGCGCACTGGCTGGCCCAGGTCGCTAGCGCTCCCTTACCTTTAAAAGGCTTCAAAAGGCCTTTTAGGTAGGCTGCGTGTTCCAGCCGCTGGAAGTCAGTCTGTTCCAACGGAAGGAAGTGGCTTGGCACCATGAAGTCTGCCCCCGTCATGCTGGGTCATCCTCGTGGGTGGATTCGGTCGCCTTGGCGGATTTCACTGATTTCCTGGGTTTGTCGGACTTGGCAGGGCTTTCGGTCGCGACATCGGTGGTGGGTGTGCCCGGCGCCTCCGGCGGTACGCTGGCTCCGACTTCGTCCGCGTCGCGCTGCGTGGTGTTCTGTGGCGTGCGGCGTAGCAGTGGTGGTGCGAAGCGCGAGCGCCGGGTGCCTTCGAGCACGTCCTGTGGCAGTGGCCCGTATTTCTCAAGCGCCGCGCGCGCTGCGGCATTGTTGGCGGCGAAGTCATCGCGCTGGGTGCCCGAGTAACGGTATTGCTGGGCCAGGGAAAACAGGCTGCGCAGCGCGTGCGCGCCTTCGTTGAGCCAGCGTTCCAGCGTGCTGCGGTCGATCAGCGCCGTGTGGTGCGCCAGGATCAGCTTGCGCGCCAGGTCGTCGTAGTCGGCCAGCAGGTACACCGCCATGAAGCCGAGCTGAGCGTTTACGAACAGCGGCAGTTTCACCGGCTGCACGTTCAGGTTCTCGCCGAGACTGAGCGTGGGTGGAACGTCAGCCAGGGCTTGATCCACCTGCTCGCGCAGCGCCTGCAGGCTGACCTTGGTTTGGGTCAGCTTCTCCTCGATGCGCAGCATCCACCAGTCCGAGTACGGGTCGTCCTGTTCGGCGCCGCGCTTCATCTTGTTCATGATGGAGACGAAGCCGTTCAAGCCGATGATGCCGGCGCGGCCTTCCGCAGGGGCGCGGCCATGCCAGATGCGAGAAGCGTGGTGGGTGTGCAGCGTCAGCGCCATCGCGCTGCGCAACGCCCCGAGGTTCAGTTGCAGGGGAGCGGATTCGTTGGATTCGTTAGCCATGGGGACGACTCGCAGTGGATGAGCGAGTTGTCAGCATCGCGATGGGCCGGAAGGCTGTCAGTGAACAAGCCGCATCGCGCGCGAGCCTGTTTTCGATGCCTCATGGAACGCGGGAAGGTTGCGTGTTCCATCTATCCCCAGGGGATAGGGCTCTGGAGAGCCAGAGAAGTCTGCGCGCCGGACGCCTGAGCGGTGGAATCGGCGGCGACGCTGGAAGGCTATCAATCCCGGCTATCCCCAGGGGATAGTGCTCTGGAAAGCCAGGGAAGTCTGCCCTCATGGACGGCGGAGGATCGAGCGCAACCGTTCCAAGTGCGCCCGCACGGTCTCGGGACTGGCGGTTTGATGCGGCGGTGGCGGCTGGGCGGGGACCGATGGCGGCGTGGACGGTGTGTCGCTCGCTTGCCCCGCCCATGCCTTGAACTCTCCGCGGATCGCCTTCTGGATGATGCCGAACAGGTAGCCTGCCGGGTTGCGCACCGTGCTCCTGTCGCAGCGTGCCGCCCATTCGTCAAGCACCGCCTGGTGCTGGCCGGCGTCCACCTGCTGCAATGCGACAACGGCACCGGCCTGCTGTTCGTCCTTCAAGGCCAGGAAGCGCTCGGGCAAACGAATGCCGGGCATGCCGGCGTGTTCGCGCGTGCGCGGTACTGTACGTACTTCTGATTTACTACTACGTACTGTACGGTCCTGATTCGGATTCCGAAGAGGGCCGTCTGACACGGGTTTGGGTCTTGCTTCGGAATCCGAAGTTGGGCGATCGTCATTCCGAAGGAGGTCGTCGGAGCCGTCTTCGGATTCGTGGAAGACCCCCTCCTGTGGATAACTTTCCTCATCCTCCGCATCGTGTTGTGCCAACCGCTGCGACAACACCTGCAGGCGCGTGGGCAGCATGCGGCCGCTGAGCAGCGGGTCGTCGGCGATCTCCTGCAGGGTATGCACGCCAACGCGCTGCACAGCCTTGCTGGCATGGGTCAGTGCCTGGCTGACCAGGCCCAGGTAATCCGGGTCCAACTGCATGGCCTCGAAAGGCGTCAGCGGCTCGTCGTGCAGCACGTAGAGGTTGCCAAGGAGGCGTCCGGTCCTGGCATCGCGGCGGCGGCGCACCAAGCTGAGCCAGCGGGTCAGCCGCAGGATCGTCAGCGCCCGCGCCACCGTCTCGGAGGACGCCTTGGGGCCACATGGCATCGCGGTCAGGTAGGGCCGCAGTTGGTCATACGTCGGAAAGGCCGTCAGGCCGTCGTCGTTGAGTTGCAGCCGGAACACCTGCCAGGCGTTGCGTTCCAGCGGCGTCAACCGTCGATCGAGAAACAGCGCACGCGGCACGCTCTCGTGACGGTTGCCACTGAACAAGAAGCCATCGTTGGGCCCTGCTGGTGGTATGCATGTGGCGGGTGGCGAGGGAGGGGCCGGCGGCGTCGGTCGTGCGGACGGTGTGCCCACGCGCGACTGGAGCTTGCGCAAGGCATCGTCGAAGATCGCCGACAAGGGCTGCGGGCCGGCATGCCGCAGTGGCTCGGGCTTGGTCATGCCCTACACCAGCCCTTGTGCGATCCAGTCCTGTATCGCAGCCCAGATGACGGACAGAGGCAAGGCCATGGTCTCGGCCAGTTCCATCGCGACGATCAGCATCGCCATGTCATCGTTCAACGCGGTGCCGCGCTGGCGCAGCGCAGGTTGCCAGCGCTCCCACAGTTCCGTGTCCTGCGCTTCGCTGAGCACCGGGTGCCTGCCCTTGCGCTTGGGCAAGCCGAGGATGTCCCGACGCAGCGCGACCTCCTGGTGGGTAAGGCCGTAGAAGGAACTGACCATCTCGGTGCTGGCACCCAGGCGCAGCATGCGGTCGACGGTGGCGATCTCGCGCTCCACATCACGGACCTGGCCGAGCAGTCGCTGCAGCACGTCGCGGTTGACCGTGACCGAGCACCATGAGACCGAGGCATTGACCAGCACGCTGATCAATTCGGGGTGCTTGAGCGCATCGAGTTCCGCATCGCCGAAGCCCATGGACTTGGCTCGGCGCAACTGTCCGTTGCGCAGGTCGTGCAGTGCCTGCGCGATCACGGCCTGGTTCAGCGGATGGGGTGCTGACATGGCGGTTCCCGGTCGCTCAGGAATTGGGGTCGCCGCTGACGACGACTTCGAGGTCGACCAGCCGGCGCGACAGCCGCAACAGGCGGAACAGTTTGACCAGTCCGTTGTCGCTGAGCCGAGTCCAGGACGGGCCATTCCTTCGCGGGCCTTGCAGCAACGGGGCAAGGTCATCGGCCGACGCGCGGTAGTCGCCTCCGATGGAGCGCGCTGACACGCCATAGCCCGCACTCAACGCGCGCAGCAGCGACAGCACGGCATGGGCGAATGTGCCCGGGGCCGGTGTATCGTCGTCGCAGGCAAAGCCGATGCCGTCCTCGATCGGCACGATGTGGTTGGCCAAGTCCGCCTCTTCGGCGATCTCGCGGGCAAATTGCGCGATATGCACGCGCAGTCGCTCCGGGGTATCGAGGCTCTGCTCGATGTACCAGACGTCTGAGATGGGATAGAGGCTGCCGGCCTGCACCGGAATTGCCCGCAGCACGTTGTCGGCGAAGTCCGGCAAGGGCTCGCCGGTGTGATCGGCGACCAGCTTCTGGATGGACTGCAGGCGTTCGGTGGTGGACGCGGGCGAGACGATATGGCCCTGCAGCCGCTCTGAGGTCGGCACTTGTTCGGAGGGGCGCGTCGGCGTGTTTGCCTCACCTTGACCCATCCGTGCCGATGGAGGTTGCGGTGGCTCGCTCGGTGTCTGCGTTTCCGGGCGGATTGCGTGCGCGGCAACAGGCGCAAGCGCCGGTGACTCCTGCGGCGGCGTGGCTGAGGGGGCAGCGGACGGCGGCGATGCGGCAGGACTACGCGGTTCGCTCGCCAGTGCGCGCTGGCGGCTCTCTAGCCCATCAATCTCCAGCGCCAGAGTGTCGTAGTCGGCCTCCAGCAACTGGGCCATCTGTCCGACCAGCTCGTCCCGCACCCGCTCCGGCGAGAATTCGCCGGGCTGCGCATCGAACGTTGTCAGCACGTCCTGGAACAACGCCGCGAAGTCCATGACCAGGCGTCGCCCCAGCGCACGGTGTTCCCACACCCGTTCAACGGCCTTGCGCAGCACGGCCAGGCGTTCGACCTGGTGGCGGCCCAGTCCGCCGTAGAGCACCGTCGGAATCGCCGGCAGCAGATAGAGCACGGCGTCCTGCATGCGGCTGATGTGCGACTGTTGCACCGGGTAGCCATCTGCGGCCAACCGCCGCGCCAGTTCCGCCTGCGACAACTGCTTGCCGCCGTCTTCTCTCTCGTAGAGTTCGCGGGCCTTCTCCACACCCAGGGCACGCTCGATGAAGGTCAGGCCGCCGTGCAGTTCGTTCTCAGCCAGATGGCCGGTGAGCGCGATGAGCTCGCCGCGTGCCGGCCATGGTCGGAACAGGCAGGGGATACGGAAGAACCGATCCTCCTTGGTTTCCGCCCATAGCTCACGCAGGATCGCCAAGCGGGTGTTGCCGCCGTTCCTGATGATGTAGTGCGCCTCGCCCGGTCGCCGGGTCATGGCCGGTGGTGCATCCAGGCCACGCTCGCGGATCGAAGCCTTGATCTCGTCGTACAGCGGATTGCGGGTGACGCGCGGGTTCAGGTCGTAGGGACGCAACTGGTCGAGCGTCACCACCATCGGCGTGTCGGCAATGGGATCGTTCAGTGCCTCGGCGATCGGGCCGTTGCGCTGGAAGCCCTCGGCCAGCAGCTTGTCGGCCATGTCTTGGACGTTGCGATCAGTCATCACCGCCTCCCCTCACGGCGACCTGGCGCGCGGCCCGACGAAGTTGCGCGTGGGCATTGCGTCCAGCACGGTGATCGCTGGCGGTCGAGCTGGTGTAGATCGGCGGCAAGCCTGGCTTGACGAACTTCAGGTGGCCGCCCGGCGTGCGCGTGACGTCCCAGCCTTCGCGCAACGCGAACTCGACCAAGGGAAGAAGTCGCTTGTGGCCGCGGCAAAGATCATGCGGGTTTGCCATGGGGCTCTCTCCCAGTCACGCCCGCGAAGCGCTCGCGCCATTGAGGGAACAGTTCGCCAGCCAAGGCACGGACCGTGTCCAAGGCGGCCGGCGCCAGACGCCCGCTGGGGCGTCGGGATTCGACGCGGTGCACTGGCAGGCCCAGCGTGGCCGCGCGCGGATAAGCCTCGATGGCGGGGATGTTGGTGCCGAGCACCTGCACGCCAGCCTGCTCGCTGAAAATCTGGCGCAGAGCTTGCTGGATCTGCCGGGCGTTGGAGGAGACCGGGTGCACCCGGTTGATAAGCAGTCGCAGCGGCGGTGGCGCGATGCCCAAGTGCCGATAGGGCGCGATGTCTTCGATCAACTGCAGGGTGCCGCGCCGCAATTCCCGTGCGGCGAGGATCTCCGGCGTGACCGGCGAGACGGCCAGGCCGGAGGCCAGTACCGCCATCTCCAGCAGCACGCTGCGCGCGCCCTGGGTGTCGACCAACATCAGGTCGTAGTACGGCTGAAAGATCGGCAAGAGATTGCGCAGTCGCAAGCGCCCGTCTGGTGCGTGCAGCAGCAGAGTGTTCAATTGGCCGTTGGCATCGTTGGAGAGCACGACATCCAGGCCTTCGATGACCGTGCGCGACGCCAGACACGCCAGATCCTGCTCGTTGAAGGCCAGTAGCTCATAGATGCCACCCGGCGCACGGCTGGCCAGGGTGAAGTAGCTGGAGAGCGTCGGTTGAACGTCGAGGTCCAGCAACAGTACGCGCAGGCCAGCATCGGCGATGAACCCGCCGAGATTGGCCGCGGTCGTGGTCTTGCCCACGCCGCCCTTGGTCGAAATGATGGAGACCACCTGCATAGCATCTCTCCTGATGAGAAGTGACAGGAGAGACGGCTTAGCCGCGCTCTTTGAGACGTTCCGTGATCCACTGGTCGATCTCGACCGAGTCCCAGCCAACGGCACGCACACCCAGGCGCATAGCCTTGGGGAACCTGCCTTCCTTCATGAGGTTGTAGATATGGGCGCGCTTGAAGCCGGTTTTGGCTTCGACCTCGGCGCGGCGCAGGATGCGGCGATCGACAGGAGCGTCAATCAGCGATGGTTGGGAAGACATTGGGGGCACTCCTTGACGCTCGGTAGCGACTGTTCTGGATGTGCCTCGTATTCAATAACGCGTCCTGGCCAAATGCACTGCAACTGCAGAAAACGTGACTGCAATTGCAGTCAGAGCGGCTCGGCGTTCACCTGCCGCTTTGCCGCCGCGAACTTGGACCAGAGCGTCCGTTCGCTGATGCCTGGTCGCCCTTCGTAGTGGGCGATCAAGGCGCTGATCACCGACTCCATCGTCTCGAATGAGGAATAGGGTGCGCCGCTCGGCGACCTGCCCAGCAAGAGTGTCAGCAACCCTCCGATGATGTTGAGGTAGGTGGTCTCGCTCCTGGGGGCTATTGCCCGATCGGCGGGCTCCTGACGCTTCGCTTCCTTGCGCAAGGCTTCGAGCGCTTTCTCGTGTGCGACGAGTTGCGTCTTGAGCGCTTCCCGATCTGCAAGCAGGGACTGAACCGCTTCGACGCTGATCGCTGGATGCAACTGGCGCTCGATGATGTCGAAGAGAAACGCCGGCTTCTGGTCTGGGTAGAAATGCGTCATCCATGCCTTGAGGTCGACATGCCGAACGGTGAGATCCGGATCATCGAACAAGGACGGGTCATCGCAGGTAATGCCAGCCCTGCCATAGGCCAATTCGCTATTTCGCAAGGCATCGAAAATCCGCTCGGCGTTCAAGCGCAGCATCGGCCAGCGTGGAAAGTCCTCGGGGCGGGGAATTGTCCTGGCTCCAACGGCCTTGACAATGCGCGACTCAAACCGGATCAGACCACTCCATCGGATAGCTACTTCGATCGGGCGGTAGTAGACCTTGGAAAGGTGAAGGCAGTGGGTCTTGTGCATTTCCAGTTCCACCTATCTAGCCATTTCAGAACATCTGAATTCCTCTCAGGGCGAACACCATCGGGCCATGGTCAAAAATTCGACATGGACATAGGCGATGATGAGGTTGACGGCGCAGGACAGGTAGCGGCAATGATGTATATGGAGTGCCACAACATCCATTTCGCGAAGCTCTCCTCAGCTGCCAACGCCAAGCCTCACAGCGGCTGCATGCGACCGACCGAATGCCGCAACTACCGGGATCTTGGTTGATGAGGAGTTTTATTCCTGGGGCTGTTCGAGGGTAAAGACTCGTCGTGTCAGGAACGAGTTTTCTGGCGCCACAGGGCATAGTTGAGACCTGCCAGGTCATGACTGTGGGGCAGGCGGTTCTAGCGGATTGCCAGGGAGCGGGCCACGGCGTTGGGACTGTTCTAGCCCAATTCGCTGAAAAAATGCGGCTTGCTTGTACCAAGCGTGAACTTGGCGAGATCTGTGCTTCGCGAACACGGTGGAGAACGCGATACCGTGCAAGTCTTCGCTGAGACCAAAAAAGAAATATCGGCTCTTGAAACCAAGCGTAAGCGTGAAGTGCTTGATTCAGATTGGTTCTAATTTTCTCCAGAGTCGCCATCAGCAGCAAGCGCAATTCGCTCGATGAATCGGCCCAGTTGAGCGGAGGGCTCGCTGTTCGGGAGTAACAGATAGGTCGTCAGCATGGGCCGGCTTCCAGCGAGTGGTCGGGTGACGATTGCGGCACTGTGGCACGCGGCAATTTGCGCCTCGCAGGCAAGGCCTAGCCCGTAGCCTGCTGCGACTAGGGCCAACATCACTTCGTGACTTGAAACGTGTTCGGCGATGACTGGTTGTATATCCACGGATTTCAGCAGACGTTCGATCTGCTTGTAGTTGCCTTCGCATGTCTGCGGATTGCAGAGAATCAGCGGATAGTTCAGCACTTCGGCCAAAGGCACGTGCTTATGAACCAACAACGGGTGGCGCGCAGGGACGGCCACAATCAAGTGGTCGTCCCACACCGGTTGAGAATGAAGGCCGTCGCCAGCTTCATCCGAACGGGCAAAGCCTGCGTCGTACAAGTCGTTGCGCAGACCTTTGGCCTGCTGGGAGAACGTCACTTCAAATAGTCGGATCTCCACCTCTGGTTCGTCTTCCCGACATTGCGCCAGGAGCGCAGCCAGGCGCTGGGGAACGATGCCATCGGACAGCGCGATGCGCAGCGTGCCACGATAGCCGGAGGCGGCAGCTTGGACGTTTGCTCTTGCTTGATCGAGCGCAGTGAAGATACGGCGCGTATCTTCCACCAGCACCTGTCCTGCCCAGGTCAGGCGCGTACCACGCGAGGTCCGCTCGAACAGCAATGTCCCCAGTTCGGACTCCAGTTCTTTAATGGTACGTGACAGTGGCGATTGCTCAATGTGCAGGCGCTCCGCTGCACGGGCAAAGTGGAGTTCCTCAGCGACCGCGATGAAGCAGCGTAAGTGGCGAAGTTCCATCGGGCGCATCTCCCTGCTAGCGTTTTCTAGCGTCGTCTTATGTTTCTCTTGTTCTGTCGGGGGTGAGGGTTGGGCATGCTGCTCTCGGGTGCTGCCGACACCTGCTCTGACGTCTGTGACAGTGCTGGGGGCGAGGCGAGTCCAGCGTCTTGACTCTTCGCTGCAAGGTCGAAGACATCCAGCATCTGCGTCAGGCTCGTTTCTTCGGCCGTCGAGAGCGGCCCAATGCTGCGTAGACGCTCCAATGTTCGAGCGACTTCACGAATGCGGACCGGCTCCGCGCGCGCCAGAAGTTGTGGCAAGGCGGCTATCGTTGCTTCGCCGTCCAGGCGGATGATGCTGGCTTGGCGGCGCACGACCTGCCGGAAAGAGTCCATGTCGAAGCCACGGCGGCAGTCGGGCTGGTGCAGTTCGAGCATCAGATTGGCGCGCCGCTCGTCGATCGTGCTGCAGAAGCGGTGGATGTAGAACACGGCCCGAATGCCCGCCTCGATCGCCCCGCCCTCGGCAACCGACGCGCGCAGGCCGGCTATCTCCTGTGCCACGAAAGCGCGGTGTTCGGGTGAAACACTTGGGTGCGAGCGCGGCGGCCTGTTGTCATCTGTCGCTTGTCCAGCGATGGCTTGTACCCCGGGCGAGCTGTAGGCCCATTCAAAAACCTTCTCGCAAGCATCGTCGCGCAGGTCTCGCCAGCGATCCAACACCGACACAAGGGCCTGCGACCAAATCTCCTGGATCTGCACAAAGGGGTTGTCTGCAGCAGCCGGCTCGCGGTTCTCGCGAATCTTCTTTGCTGTTTCGGTTACCAACGGCGCGAGTGCGCTGCGATCCGACCACCCTTTGTAGGAGATGCGCAGCGGATGCATGGTCTGCAGCCAATGCGCCGTCTGGGGCGTGACTGTGGCGCGCACCCAGGGCTGCAGGAACTGACGGTACAGGCCCAGGTTGATCTTCGACACTTGCGCCATCGCGGCAAAACGCCGATCGCTCTCGGGGTCCGGCTGCACGATCTCGCGCACGTCGTCTATGCCCGCGGGCTCAATGGACAGCTCGTAGCTGTCGGTAGAGACCGGTGCATCTTTTGGCGGGTTCCCCGCGATGGTTGCGCGGTAGATGCCGGCTGGCAGTACGTCGATCAAGTCGATATTGGTGGCGAACTCGTGGTGTTCCTTGCGACTGACCGCACCGGAGACGAAGATACCCAGGTGGCCGACGCTATCGTGGGTGGCATAGATGATGGTTTGGTCGTGCGTCAGCACGTCCTGGTCATCGCCATACAAGTCGGTGATCCAGCCCAGCGCCTGCGGCGGCGGTGTGATGTTGTCGCCATAGGAGCAGAACACCACGATCGGCGAGCGGATGTTGCGCAGGTCGATGCGCACGCCGTCGGAGGTAACCAGTTCGGCCGTCGCAAGTCGGTTGCCGATGAACAGGTTGTCAACGATGTACTGCATCTCCACATCGTTGAGGAAGACGTGTCCTCCCCAGTATTTCTCGAATCCCAGGTAGCGCGGGGCCTCGGTGTCGATGTTCGCGTAGAGGTTGTACTGCTTGCTCCATAACGTGTTGGCTGGATTCAGGTTCTCGAAGTTCTGCACCAGCCAGGCACCGTCGAAGCGTCCGGCACCGATGTCGCCGGTCAACGCGGTGAGCCAACTGCCGCCGAGCAAGCCGCCGGCATAGCGCATGGGGTTGCGTCCGCGCCAGCCGGCCCAATAGGACAGCGGTGCGCCGGCGACGATGATCGGGCCGAACAACTCCGGCCGCATCGCCGCCGTCATCAGGATCTGCCAGCCGGCCTGGCAGTTGCCTATGACGGCCGGCTTGCCCTCTTGGCACGGGTGCAGTGCAATCACCTTTTCCAGGAAAGCCGCTTCGGCGCGCATCACGTCCTCGACTGTCTGCCCCGGCACCGGATCGGGCAGGAACCCGATGAAGTAGCAGGGATGGCCGGCGCCGATCGCCACACCGATCTCGCTCTCGGCCTTGAAGCCGCCAATGCCCGGGCCGTGGCCGGCGCGCGGATCGACCACCACGAACGGCCGCTTCATGTGGTCGGCAGGCCGGTTGGCGGGCGGTACGATCCGTACCAGCCAATAGTTCACGGGGCGAGGCAAGTCCCGGCCGGACATGACCACTTCGGACGGGAAGTTCAGGACATTCGGAACCTCCTCGGCAAGGTGGGCCTGGTACTGGTTGCCGCGCTGGCGCATCACGTCCGCATAGAGGATGCTGCGCTGCCAAGCATCGACGGTGTACGCCATCGCGACATCGAGCAATGGCAGGCCGGGTGGGGTGAACACCTTTGGTGAGCCACTCGATTTTTCGTTGCTCATATCCGTGCACCTTCTGGTTGTTGGCTTGGCTTTCTTGCGCCAGCGCCAGTACCTGTTCGCCACGCCCAGGCGAAGAGCACTTCGAGCGCCAGTGCGATGCCTTGGCCGCTGCCGATGCACGACGTTGACACGCCGCGGCGGATGCCGTTGCGGCACATCGAGTACACCGGACGAATGGGCAAGCACCGGGCGAGTAGCGCCGATCGGGTGGCCGTGGGCGATGGCGCTGCCTTCGACGTTGACGATGTCCTCGGGCTCATAGATGTGTCCTCAGTAGGAATTGATGCGATCCTTTGCGGTCTAGGCATCAAGTTATTTGGTTGATGGTTTGCGCAAGCGCTGCAGGGGCCTGTGTCACGGCGGTGGCCGACAGCGGCACCTCGCCCATCGATCAAAGCTTTGCCGACATGATCTCGGCAGGGATCGATGGGCATGTCGGCAGGCCGCATTCAGACCTGAGTGCGCCGCAAACGCAGTGCGTTGCCGACCACCGAGGCCGAACTCAGGCTCATGGCCAGAGCAGCGATCAACGGCGAAAGCAGCCAGCCGGTGAACGGGTACAGCACCCCGGCGGCGATCGGGATGCCCAGGCCGTTGTAGAGGAAGGCGAACACCAGGTTCTGCTTCATGTTGCGAACCGTCCCGACCGACAGCCCGCGTGCCGTCGCGATGCCGCGCAGGTCGCCCTTGACCAGGGTGATCTGGGCGCTGTTCATCGCCACGTCGGTGCCGGTGCCCATCGCAATGCCCACGTCGGCCTTGGCGAGCGCCGGGGCGTCGTTGATGCCGTCGCCGGCCATCGCGACCACGCGGCCCTCCTTCTGCAGCCGCTCGATCAGCGTGAGCTTGTCGGCCGGCTTGACCTCGCCATGAACCTCGTCGATGCCGAGCCGCGCACCCACCGCCTTCGCGGTGGTCAGGCCGTCGCCGGTGGCCATGATGACGCGCAGGCCCGCCGCCTTGAGCCCGGCCAGCGCTTCGGGCGTGCTGGCCTTCACCGGGTCGGATACCGCCAGCAGGCCGGCCAGCCGTCCTTCCACGGCCAGGTACATCACGCTCGCGCCTTCACCACGCAGCGCTTCGGCTTGCGGCACCAGCGGCTCGACCGTGACGCCTGCTTGTTCCATCAGCACCGTGTTGCCCAGTGCGAGCTGCCGCCCGGCCACTTGGCCGCGCACGCCGATGCCGGAGCCGGACTCGAAGTTCTCGGGCTTGTCGAGCACCAGGCCCCGGGTGCGCGCGGCCTGCACGATGGCCTCGGCCAGCGGATGCTCGCTGCCCTGGTCGAGGCTGGCCGCCAGGCGCAGCACCTCCTCGGCGGTGAAGCCCTCGGCCGGTACGGCGCGGTCGAAGGCGGGATGGCCTTCGGTCAGCGTGCCGGTCTTGTCGATGACCAGCGTGTCGACCTTGCGCAGGTTCTCGATCGCTGCCGCGTCGCGGAACAACACGCCCTGGGTCGCGCCGCGGCCGGTGGCGACCATGATCGACATCGGCGTGGCCAGCCCCAGCGCGCAAGGGCAAGCGATGATCAGCACCGAGACGGCGTTGATCAAGCCGAACACCCAGGAGGGCTGTGGGCCGAAAAAGCCCCAGACGAAGAACGTCGTGATCGCGATGGCGACGACGATCATCACGAAATAGCCGGCCACCACATCCGCCATGCGCTGCATGGGTGCCTTGGAGCGCTGGGCCTGGGCCACCATCTGGACGATCTGCGAGAGCACGGTGTCCGAGCCGATGCGCTCGGAGCGCATGACCAGCGCGCCGCTGGTGTTGAGCGTGGCGCCGATGACCTTGTCGCCCTCGCGCTTGCTGACGGGCACGGGTTCGCCGGTCAGCATCGACTCGTCCACCGCGCTGCTGCCCTCGACCACCACGCCGTCGACCGGCACCTTCTCGCCCGGACGGATGCGCAGCAGGTCGCCGACATGCACGTGGGTCAGCGGCACGTCCTCCTCGCTGCCGTCCGCGCCGATGCGGCGCGCGGTCTTGGGCGCCAGGCCCAGCAGCGACTTGATCGCCGCCGAGGTCTGCGAGCGGGCCTTGAGTTCGAGCACCTGCCCGAGCAGGGTCAGCGAGATGATGACGGCGGCGGCCTCGAAGTAGACGCCGACGCGGCCCATGGACATGAACGAGGCTGGAAACACCTCGGGCGCGATGGTCGCCACCACGCTGTAGACGAAGGCCGCGCCGGTGCCCAGGCCGATCAGCGTCCACATGTTCGGACTGCGATGGATCACCGACAGCCAGCCGCGCGAGAAGAAGGGCCAGCCGGCCCACAGCACGATCGGCAGCGACAGCACCAGCTCCACCCAGCTCTGCGTGGCCATGTCCATCAGGTGCAGCCGCTCGCCCGCCATCGCCAGCGCCAGCACGACCAGGGTCAGCGGCAGCGTCCACCAGAAGCGCCGGGAGAAGTCGCGCAACTCGGGGTTGTCGTCGTCGAGGTCCGGCAGCAGCGGCTCAAGGGTCATGCCGCACTTGGGGCAGGCACCGGGATGATCCTGACGAATCTCCGGGTGCATCGGGCAGGTATAGACCGTGCCCGGGGGTGTGGGCTTGGGCGTTGGCGCGGATGCCGCTGTCGATGCGGACACACCCGGTTCATGGTGATGGCCGTGATGCGGATGGCTGACCGCCTCAGCCCCGGCGCCCGCGGCTTTGCCACGAGGAACTTGCCCTGAAGGCGCGAGTTCAAGGGTCATGCCGCACTTGGGGCAGGCGCCAGGGTGATCCTGGCGCACTTCCGGATGCATCGGGCAGGTGTAGACAGGGGGCTGAGAAACCCCGGGCAACCCCGCGCCGGTGGCATTCACGGCGTACTGAGCCGGGGTGGCCTCGAACTTGGCCTTGCAGCGTGCGCTGCAGAAGTAGTGGGTCTGTCCTTGGTAGGACGCCCGATGCTCGGAGTCCGCGTTGACGCGCATGCCGCAGACGGGATCTGTCAAGGTTGCGCCAGCCGGCGACGCCTGGCCTTGTCCATGACCATCGTGTCCACTGGCGTGCACGTGATGACCATGGGCGTGCGGCACTGGGTCGCTCGACAGCGGGGTTCCGTGCTGCGGGCGATCCTGTTCGTGCGGTGTCTTCGGGGGCTGGCTCATGATGGTTGCTCTTGGTTTTGAAGGCCGGCAATGGGTGGCTTGCGGCCCCGTCAGGGCGTGCCGGGCTGCTTCATCCGCAGCAGCAGCGCCGAGGGCCGTTATCGCTGTCGGGCGCCCGGCTGGTCTGGAGTGAAGCAGCCGCCACCTGCGCGGGATAGCCGGCCGCTTCCAGCGCAGACACCAGGGCATCGCTGCCTTGAGCGAGATCGCCATGGACGCGCACGCGCCCCGCGTGCAGATCGACGTCTACACCGCTGACACCCGGCAGGGGCTTGAGGGCTTGCGTGACGTGTTTGACGCAAGAGCCGCAGCTCATGCCTTGGACTTCGAGATCGATGGTATTCATGGTCATGTTCTCCGTGGAAGAGATGGTGTTGCGATGGGTGGGGTGCATCAGGTTGTGCTGGGTTGGCGCCAGCGGGGAATGAACCGCGGCGTGGCTTGCGCATAGCGCTCGAAGTCCGTGCCGAACCGGGTCCGCATCTCGGCTTCTTCCGTCACCGCCAGACGGCCGTACATGATCAGAAGGATCGGGAACATCAGCAGCGTGAGCAGGGTTGGCCACTGCAGCAGGAACCCCAGCAGGATCAGCACGAAAGCCACGTACTGGGGATGGCGGATGCGGGCATAGGGGCCGGTCGTGGCCAGGGTGCCCTGGCGCTGCGCGTGGTAGAGCACGTGCCAGGCCGTGGACAGCAGGTAGAAGCCATAGCCGAGCAACACGTAGCTGGCGATGTGCAGCACCCCGAAGTGCGGATCGCCTTTCTCGCCCAGCAGGGTCGACCACAGATGGCCGGTGTCGTGGGAAAGAATGTCGAGACCGGGATAGCGGGTCTGCAGCCAGCCCGAGAGCAGGTAGATGGTCAGCGGAAATCCGTACATCTCGACGAACAGCGCCACGATGAAAGCGGCGAAGGCACTGAAGGTCCGCCAGTCGCGCGCCGTCGCCGGCTTGAAGAAGCTGAAGGCGAACAGGATGAAGATGGCCGAGTTGAAGAACACCAGCAGCCACAGGCCGTAGGCGGGTTGATCGTGGCTCATGGCTGGTCCCCGCGTTGATCGCGTGTCTTGGCGTCGCCACCGGTGTCCTGATTCGGCGTGTTGGGCGGCGTACCAGGCGGTGTATTGGCGGAATGGTCATGCCCACCGTGGCCGTGCCCGCCGTGCATGAAGATGTGCATCAGCGGGCAGGCCGCCAGCAGCAGAAAGGGCAGATAGCCGACCACATGGGCGGAGTGTTCCTTGAGCAGGAAGTAGCCTGCGACCGCACCGATGACGAGCAGTCCGACTCCGTAGCGCGAACGCCAGAAGCGTGGGGGAGATTCGTTGTGGCCGTGGTCATGGTTCATGTTGACTCCTTCACTTGGGAGGCGAAGACGGCATGCGATCCATCATCATGAGCATCATGGTTTCCATCATCTCCATGCGCTTCTCCATCATCTGGTGGCGTGCCGGCAGGTCGGAGGGTGTGTTGCCTTTCATGCCGTCCTTGGCGGCTCCGGCCATGCCGCCCATCATCGACATGCCGCCCTGCATGGCTTTCATGTGTTCTGCCATGAGTGCCTGGCGAGCTTCGGGCGTCTTGGCGTTCATCATCTTTTCGTGCATCTCGCGCATCGCCTTCATCTGCGTGTCCATCCTGGCGGCTTCGCTACCCATCGCGGTGCCAGGCGTGGGATTCGGGGCCGGACTGGTTGGCGCGGCTCCCTCGGGGTGATGAGCCGTGTGGTCCACAGGATCAGCAGCCCACGCCGTGACACCGAGGAGGGCACAGGCTGAAGCGACGATGACAGGGCGAATGAATTTCATGATGGACTTCCGCGGATGACTGAGGCCGGCTGGATGGCCGGTTCCGGATCGTGGTTTGCGCTTGGGATCTGCACTACTCGACCTTGACTTGTCCCACCATGCCGGCTTCCATGTGGCCGGGGACCAGGCAGGCGAAATCCACGAGGCCGGCCTTGTCGAACTGCCAGACGATGCCGCCGCGCTGACCCGCGGAGAGCGTGATCATGTTGGGTTCGGCGTGCTTCATGTCCGGCATCTTGCGCATCATCTCGGCATGCTCCTTGAGTTCGCTCAAGGTCCCGATCACCATTTCATGAGGCAGCTTGCCGGTGTTCTTGACGAACAGTCGGACTGTCTCTCCCGTCTTGACGGTAATCTGGCTGGGCGTGAATCGCATGCTGTCGTCCATCGACACCTCCACGGTGCGATTGACCCTGGCCGGATCGCCCGGCTTGCCGGCGGCCGATGCGTGCGCTCCCTGCTGCATACCCGCGATGTCGTGGCCGTGACCGCCTGAATGTTCCCCGGCAGCAAGAGCCAGTGCGGGCAAGGCGCTCAACAACAAAGCAGTCAATGTCTTGTTCATCGGATGTCTTTCCATAAAGCGTGAGTGGATGGATATCGCCGTCCCAAACCAAAAAACGGCCCGGATCAGAACCAGAAGCGCACCCCGACGATCCAGCGGGTCTGCTGCGTGCGTTCGCCCGCAACCCGCAACAGGTCGGCGGTCTTGCCGAAACTGCCGCTGCGCTCCACGCCGATATAGGGCGCGAACTGGCGGCTGAACTCGTAGCGCAGGCGCAGCCCCAGTGTCGCGTTCGAGAGGCCGCTGCCGATCTCGCGCGCCGGATCGTCCTTGCCGTAAAACTGCATCTCACCGCGCGGCTGCAGGATGAGTTTCTGCGTCAGCAGGAGGTCGTAGCTCGCCGCCAGGCGCAGGGCGGTCCTGCCGCCGCTGCCGACGTAGGCCGTCGCTTCGACGTCGAACCAGTACGGCGCCAGTCCTTGGACCCCGAAGGCCAGCCAGCCGCGATCGGGGCCTGTGCCAGTGTCGTAACGAACGCCCAATTGGGTGTCCCAGTACGGGGCGACGGCATGGCCCCACAGCAGTTCCGTGCGCGCGTCCTGCAGCTTGCTGCTGGCCACGTTGCCCTCGGCCTTGACGACCACTTTGTCGAAGTCGCGCCCGAACCAGGCCTGGAGGTCGTAGGCGGTGGCGTTGTCGCCGCCGCGGGTGTAGGTGCGCTCCAGGCGTTCGACCAGCAGCGTGCCGAAGCGATGCTCGTCGGCCAGGCTCAGTGCGGGGACGCCTGGAACGGCATAGGCGCCAGCGCCGCGGACCAGTCCATCGGCATAGGCATGAGGATCGCGCGCGTCGGCCGGGGCCGCGCCGCCCTGCATCTTCATGTCGCCATGGTCCATCGTCGGCGCGGAGGCCGGCGCCACCGGGGCCATGCCATGGCCCGCATGTGGATCTGCCGCGGCGGAGGGCGGCGTGGTTGCGGGTGCAGGCATCGGAGTGGCCGCGGCACCGCGATGTGCCGAATGGTCTTCTTCCGGGCCGGCCTGTGATTGGGCCTGTGCGGAGAAGGCCGTCAAGGCTGCCAGTGCCAAGGCCAGTGCGCGGGCGTGTGTCGTTTTCTTCATCTGGGTATTCCTCTGAATGCGGTGCTCAGGAGACCACGACCTCACGGAACATGCCCGCATCCATGTGGAGCAGCAGATGGCAGTGCCAGGCCCAACGCCCCAGCGCGTCGGCGGTCACCAGGAAGCTGATGCGCTGCGCCGGCTGCACGGGCAGCGTGTGGCGGCGCGCCAGGAAACGCCCGTCCGGGCTCTCCAGTTCGCTCCACATCCCGTGCAGATGCATCGGGTGCGTCATCATCGTGTCGTTGTGCAGGATCACGCGCAGCCGCTCGCCATAGCGAAAGTGCACCGGCGTGGACTGGCCGAAGTCGAGCCCATCGACCGACCAGGTGTAGCGCTCCATGTTGCCGGTGAGGTGCAGCTCGACCTCGCGCTCGGCGCCACGCGCATCGAGCGGCCCGCCGGGCGTGTGCAGGTCGGCCAGGGTCAGCACGCGCCGGCCGTTGTCGCGCAGCCCGATGCCCGGATCGTCGAGGCGGGTGTGCGCCATGTCCACGCGCATGTCCGTGCCCGGACCGTATTCGCTGCGGGCGTGCCGCGCCGTGGTGCTGGGCACCGCCAGCGGGTTGGCGGCTGCCGCGTCGTGCATCGCATGCTGGCCATGGTCCATCGCCATGCCAGGCATGGCGCCATGGTTCATGCCCTGCATGCCGCTGTGGTCCATGCCCGCCATGCCACCTTGGCCTGCCGCGCCATGGTTCATCGACCCCATCATGTCGGCCATCGACAGCCATTCGACCTTGTCCAGCGACGGTACCGGCGCGGCAAGCCCTGCGCGCACCGCCAGCGTGCCGCGCGCATAGCCCGTGCGGTCCATGGACTGGGCGAAGACCGTATACGCGTCGTCGCGCGGTTCGACCAGCACGTCGCAGGTTTCGCCAGGGCCGAAACGGAACTCGTCCACCGTGACTGGCTCCACGTCCACGCCGTCGACATGCACGACCTTCAGCTTCAACCCGGGGATGCGCACGTCGTAGAAGGTGCTGCCCGCGCCGTTGATGAAGCGCAGCCGCACGCGCTCGCCGGGACGAAACAGGCCGGTCCAGTTGCCCGCGGGCGTGGTGCCGTTGGCCAGATAGGTCAGGGTCTGCGCCGAGAGGTCCGCCAGGTCGGTCGGGCTCATGCGCATCTGGTTCCACATCTTGCGCTTGTCCAGCGCGGCCGAGAGACCGTCGCGCGAAGCGTCGCGAAAGAAGTCCACTGCCGTGGGCTGGTGATAGTTGTAGTAATTGCTCTGGGTCTTGAGCTTCATGAAGACGCGCATGGGGTCTTCATCGATCCAGTCCGACAGCAACACCACATGGTCACGCTCGGCCCGGATGCCGGTGCCCTGCGCCGGGTCGATGATGATCGCCCCGTACATGCCGGTGAACTCCTGGAAGCCGGAATGCGAGTGGTACCAGTAGGTTCCGCTTTGTTCGACCTTGAAGCGGTAGGTGAAGGTTTCTCCCGGCGCGATGCCCGCGAAGCTGATGCCCGGCACACCGTCCATCTGGTACGGAAGAATGATGCCGTGCCAGTGGATGGAGGTGGACTCGCGCAGCCGGTTGGTGACGCGGATGGTGACGGTGTCGCCTTCGCGCCAGCGCAGGGTCGGCGCAGGCAGCGAGCCGTTGATCGTGGTGGCCATGCCCGGCTTGCCGGTGAAGTTCACCGGCGACTCGGCGATCACCAGATCGAACGCCGTGCCTTGCAGCACGGCGGCAGTGCCGCTGGCGGCCCGGGACTCCTGGGCCCGAACGCCCGATGCCTGCATCGACAGGCCGAACAGGACGCCGCCTGCCGCCAATCCCTGCACGAATCGTCGACGTGGCAAGTCGCAGACATGGGAGACCAAGGGTGGATAGCGCGTCATGACGGAAAGACTCTCCAGGAACCGATATCAAAAGGCGCCTGCGAGACCCCCGTGAAACCTTGGAGGACTCGCCTTGACACCGCTGAGAACCATCCTATGGAGTCGTGACTTTCGATCAGATGACCCATTCATTACATTCATGTAATGCTTGAGTCATCTTCGCGGAAGCTTCCGCCAAGTAAATTGCGCACGAGTTCAGAGGTGCAGGGGAGAGCGGATACGTGAGCGCGTACAGCGTTACCTTTAGGGAATGCGATGAAATTGCTGGTGGTCGAAGACGAGAACAAAACGGCGGACTACGTTCGCCAGGGCCTCATGGAAGCGGGGTTCATGGTGGACCTTGCTCGCAACGGACTCGACGGCCACCACCTGGCCATGAGCGAAGCCTACGATCTGGTCATCCTCGACGTCATGCTGCCCGACGTGGACGGCTGGCGCATCGTGCAGTCGCTGCGCGAAGCAGGCCAGCAGGTCCCTGTGCTGTTTTTGACCGCACGCGGTGGCGTGGATGACCGCGTCAAGGGCCTGGAACTCGGCGCCGACGACTACCTGGTCAAGCCCTTCGCGTTTTCCGAACTGCTCGCGCGCGTGCGCACCCTGCTGCGCCGGGGCAGTGCGCCCAACCACCCGGATCGCATCCAGATCGCCGATCTGGTGCTCGACCTCCCACGCCGTCGGGCAACGCGGGCGGGACACCGCATCAACCTCACCAGCAAGGAGTTCGCGCTGCTCGAACTGCTCGCACGGCGCCAGGGCGAGGTGCTGCCCCGTTCATTGATCGCCTCGCAGGTCTGGGACATGAACTTCGACAGCGACAGCAACGTGATCGATGTCGCCATTCGCCGGCTGCGCGCGAAGATCGACGATGCTTTCGAACCCAAGCTCATCCACACCGTGCGGGGCATGGGCTATACGCTGGATGCCCCAGATGCCGAATAGGTTCACAGGGACCCGTCGCCCGGCATCGCTCGCGCTGCGGGTCACGGCCCTGGTCGGCATGGCCACCACGCTGGTATTCCTGGCTTTCAGCTGGATCATCGTGCGCTCGCTGGAGCATCACTTCGCCGAGCAGGATGCCGGGGAACTCAGGGCCGTAGCCGATGCCGTCATCAAGCCATTGCGCGAAGCGGGCAGAGGCGTTGACGGCGCACTGCTGCGCCGCCAGCTTGCCGGCGCGGTGACCGGACATCATGGGGTGTTCTATTACGTCGCTGATACCGCCGGAAACACGGTCTATGCGGGCCAAGGCCCCAACCTGTCGCCCATCGCCGCAGGCGGTCAGCCAACGGCACGCATCGATGCCCGGGAACTGGCGACCTGGCAGGAAGGCGGGAAGTCCTATCGTGGCGCGGTACTTCGTGTGGATGGCAATGCCGGCTTGAGCGGTGACCCCTACATCGTCGCCGTTGCGATGGACATCGACCTCCATCTTTCGTTTCTCGAAGAATTCAAGCGCATGCTGTGGTGGGCCACCTGCATCGTGCTGTGCATTGCGCTGCTGGTCGCCTGGCTGGCCGTTCAATGGGGGCACCGTCCCATTCGCAAGGTCAATGCAAGGATCCGTGCGATCCGTTCATCGCAACTGGACGTGCGGTTGAACCCACGGGAAGTGCCGATCGAACTGGCAGAACTCGTTGCATCGTTCAACGACATGCTCGGGCGCATCGAGGACGGATTCGCGCAGCTGTCCAACTTTTCGGCTGACATCGCGCACGAATTGCGCACCCCGGTCACCAACCTGACCACGCAAACGCAGGTGGCGCTGGGCCAGTCTCGGTCCGCCGGTGAGTATCGCGAAATCCTCTATTCGAACCTGGAAGAGTTCGAGCGCATGGGCCGCATGATCGGCGACATGCTGTTTCTCGCGCAGACCGAGAACGACCCGCACAACCTGCATCGGGTGGAGGTGGAGCTGGGGGAAACGGTCAAGGGGCTCTTCGACTACTTCGAGGCCTTGGCCGAAGACCGCAACGTGAGCTTGCATCTGCAAGGCCGGGCCGGATCGATAGCGGCCGACCGGGAGATGCTGCGCCGGGCTCTGAGCAACCTTCTGTCCAACGCCATCCGCCATACCCCGCACGGTGCGGCGGTGACCGTGAGGCTGAGCCAGGATGAGGAACGCACCGTGGTGAGCGTCGAGAATCCGGGCAAGAAGATCCCCGACGAGGATCTGCCCAGGTTGTTCGATCGCTTCTACCGTGTCGATCCCTCGCGGCAACGCAAGGGAGAGGGGGCCGGGCTGGGCCTTGCCATCGTCAAGTCGATCGTGGAGGCGCACGGCGGCGAGGTGCGTGCTGCGTCCGATGATGCGCTAACGCGGTTCGATGTCGTGTTGCCGCGTACCTCTTGACGAACTCAGTTTCGCGCAGGCAGAAGGCCCAGGTTCATGAACATGCCGAGCAGATCCTCGGAGAACCAGGCCTCGGCGATCTTCCCGTCGCGAATCCGGTAGATGCCTATCCCTTCCCAGACGACGTGCTTGCGGGTCGCGGGGTAGCCCATGAAAGCGCCGGTATGGGTGCCGCTGTTGGTGAATCGGACCACCACCTTGTCGCCGCTGTCGATGACATCCTTGATGTCCAGGCGCATGCCCGTGAAGGCGCCGCCAACGCTGGCTTCCATCATCTTCCGATAGGCCGAAATTCCGCGAACTTCGCCCAAGCTTCCCCCATGCCAGAGCAGGTCCGGCGCCCACAGTTGGTCGATCAGCTCGAAGCGGCTGCCGTTGACCACCTCGGTGAGAAATCGTGTGACCACAGCGGCATTCGCGCTGGCCGGGGTCCGATCATTGACTGCGCCCTTGTTCGGCTCATCAGCCATCGCCGGGGGTAGGCCCTGCAACACACCGACAACAAGTGCCGCGACGATCAACAGATGGCGGTTTTTTTTTGTGGCTTCAAACATGGTTTCTCTCCTGGCTCGTGTGGGGGATGGTTCCGACCGTATGTGGTTCACAGCGCGTTGATCGCCGCGCTGTCCAGCAGGGCCTGTGATGGATGCCGGCGTGCCACCTGTAGCATGGCGCGCCCGACTTGCCCGGTGGTGGTTACGGAATGGGGGAACAGCCGGCGCAGCAGCGGCAGCAAGGGTCGCGTCGCGCCGTAGAAGAGCCGGTAGGTCCGGGTTCTTGATGTGATTCCGTCCAGCGGCTGCACCAATCCCAAGCGGAAGATGCACACCTTCAGTGGAAGGCCCAGCAAGGCATTCTCGGTGCGGCCGCGCACGCGGGCCCACATCGTGCGGCTGCGCTCGCTGGTGTCCGCACCCACGCCGGACACGTAGACGAAGCTGGCACCGGGCGATGCTGCGACTAACGCCTGTGCGGCCGCCAGCGTCATGTCGTATGTGATGCGGGTGTAGTCTGCCTCGCTCATGCCCGCGGACGAGACGCCCAGGCAGAAGAAGACCGCGTCGATGTCCCTGAACGCATCGGCCTGGATGCCGGAGAAATCCAGGAAGTCGCCATGCACCACCTCGCGTAGCTTCGCATGCCGCACCGTGCCGGACGTGCGCGCGACGGAGACGACCTGCGCGACGTCTGGACTGAGCAGACATTCGCGCAGGACACCGCCGCCGATCATGCCCGATGCGCCAAACAGAAGAATGTTCATCAGCCAGACCTTTCTCAATGTCGGGTGGCCTCGCGCCAGCGCGACGGGGTCATGCCTTCCCAGCCCTGGAACGCGCGGGAGAAGGAGTTGAGTTCTTCGTAGCCGAGGAAGAAGGCGATCTCGCCGGTTTCCAGATCGGTGCCGCGCAGCAGTCCACAGGCCACCTCCTGCCGGACCTCGTCCAGCAGGCGCTGGTAGCTCGTGCCCGCCTCGACCAGGCGGCGCTGCAAGGTGCGTGGACTCACGCACATCGCGCTGGCGATATCGCCGATGTTGGGCCGCTGACCCTGCATGCGGCGCATCAGCAGGGTCTTGACATGCTCGGGCAAGGAACGCTTCGCGTCGTGCAACTCCAGCGCGGATTCGAGGCTTGGCAGCAGCATCGCCAGCAGCGGCGCGTTCTGCGTGCGCAGCGGTTCCTGCAGCAGGCCGGCATCGAAGACGATCAGGTCGCGCGCTGCATCGAAGCGGATCGGGCAGCCGAAGTGGTCCGCCAGCAGCTTGCGGTGTTGAGGGCGGCGCGCCAGTTCGAGTCGCAGCGGCTTCACCGCTCGCCCCAAGCCGCGCGCGGCCAGCAGCACGATCCAGGCGAAAGCACTGTCGGTCAGCAGCGGGGGTTGCGGGGCATCCGCGGCATCCCAGCGGAAGTGCAATCGCAGCTCACCGCCGTGCCGTTCGGTCTCGATCGTCTCCGGACAGGTCAGGCGCTTGTAGCGTACCAACCGATCGATCGCTTCGCCGAACGTGGCGCTGTGCAGCGCGGCGATGGAGGCCACGTCGTACTGGTCCGGCGGCACCTGCGCGACCAGGTCGATGCCCAAGCCGGGCGGCGCACCCAGGGCCTCGACGGCGAACCAGAACGCGAGGAACTGGGCAGCGCTCAAGCGCAGGTTCCCGCCCTCGTGGAAAGGTCGGGCGGGAACGCCTGCACGCATGAGCGCCTGGTCGGCATCCACGCCGCAAGCGGCAAGCCGCTCCATCACGAAGGGGGGCAGCGTCATCCATCGCGCGCTCATCGGGCCGTTCCTGGTTCAGCCGATGGTCTTGGGCACACCGAACATCGTGCCGATGATCCGGTCGAACATGCGGTCGCTGAGCAGCCAGCGCAGCAGCAGGAACAACCGGGCGGAGAACGGCGCGACGTAGCGCGTGCGCGGCCGGCGCACGGTCGCCGCGCGCACGATCACATCGGCGACCATCCGAGGGGGCGAGCCGAAGCCGCCTTGACGGTTCATGCGCGAGAAGGCCCGGGTGATGTTGTCGCTGATCGGCAGGTAGGGGCCTTGGCCCGAGAACTGCGCCGCGTTGCCGAAGGCGATGCCGGCCCATTCGGTCTTGATCGCCCCGGGCTCGACCACCACCACGTCGATGCCGAAGGGCCGCAGTTCCATGCGCAGGCAATCCGAGAAGCCTTCCAGCGCGAACTTGGTGGCCTGGTACCAGGCGCCGAAGGGCGACCAGATCTTGCCGCCGATGGAGGTGATGTTGACCACCCGGCCGCTGCGCGCCGCGCGCATCATCGGCAGCATGCGGCGCGTCAGGTCGGCCAGGCCGAACAGGTTGACCTCGAACTGGCGGCGCGCCTCGTCGAGGGGGATGTCCTCGACGGCGCCATAGACGCCATAGCCGGCGTTGTTGACCAGCACGTCCAGGCGCCCCTGCTCGCGGATGATGGTCTCAGCCAGATGCGCGATGGAATCGGCCTGCGTCAGGTCGAGCGCGAGTACGTGCGCACCCAGCGCCTGCAAGTCCTGCATGCGGTCCAGGCGCCGCGCGGCGCAATAGACTGTGAAGCCGCGCTCGATGAACGCCTGCGCCGTGGCGGCGCCGATGCCGGAAGAGGCGCCGGTGACCAGGGCGACTCGGTTCGAGTCCTTCATGGGGATTCTCCAAGGTAGATGAATGATGTGCTCAATGGTGTCAGTGAAGCACGACTCTTCATCATCGGATTACGCCAGGATGACATCCGATGGCGCCACTTGCTGCGTAACCGAGGGGACAAGCAGGAGAGCCTCACGGCGCCTGCGCAGGAACGCATAGGTAGACTTCGCCATCTGCCGAAGCTCACTCTGCAATCAACGCAGTGAAGTGCTTTTGGCTTTCTGGCGAAATTGAAGGTTGGCGGTGATTGAGGTGCAACTCCAGAGCACGTTGACATGCCCGGAGTGCGGGCATCAGTCCACGGATACGATGCCGACGATGGCATGCCAGTTCTTCTACGAGTGTGCCGGCTGCGGTGCGCCATTGCGGCCGAAAGAGCGGGACTGCTGCGTTGACTGCTCGTTCGGCACCGTACCGTTCCCGGCGATCCAGCAAGACAAGCGGTGTTGCCGATAGCTGCAGCAGTCGTCTGCCTGGTGCGGACGAAGACAGGCAGCGTCGCGATGGCAACAAAGAAGCCCAAATCCATGGTTCAAAGCATTGGCCGGTCCCTCACCCCCAATCTGTGCGCGTTGTTCCAAGCACCGCTGGCGGATGGCGGATCTCTATGCGATGAAGCTCAGCGCACCATGACGCCGAGGGCCCGCTCGACCGCTGGCGCCACACGCTTCTGGATCAACAGCAGGATCAGGACAGCGGCACCGACGCCCAGCGCCGCGGCAACGGCCGCAGGCTCGGGAACCGCGAAGCCGAACAGCCGTCGCAGCGGCGGGATTCCGATCACCGCGGCGAGCATCCCGGCCGTGGCGAGCACCATGCCCCACAGTGCGCGGTTGTGGGCGCGCAAGGCACCCGCGAGGTCCGCACCCAGCGAGCGATTGGCAAGGATCAGCGCGACGTTCGAGGTCACCAGCGCGATGAAGGCCGAGGTGCGAGCCGCCTGATCCGTCCACCCGTGCTGAAGCAATCCCCAGTAGAAAAGGCCCACCAGCACCAGGACCACCAGGCCCTGCAGCAGGCTCTCCGCGATCATCGCCGGCGAGAACAGCGGCGCCGCGGGATCTCGAGGTGGCCGGTCCATCACGTCGCGCTCCTCGCCCTCGGCCTCGAAAACGATCGAGCAGACAGGATCGATCACGATCTCGAGGAACGCGATGTGCATCGGCGTGAAGAGCAGCGGCCAGCCGAATACCAGAGGCACCAGCGTCAGGCCGGCGATCGGCACGTGAACGGCGAACACGAAGCGCATGGCCTTGCGCAGGTTGTCATAGATACGACGTCCCAGTCGCACGGCTTGCACGAGCGTGCCGAAGTCGTCATCCAGCAGCACCAGCGACGACGCCTCGCGGGCCACGTCGGTGCCGCGGCCGCCCATTGCGATGCCGATGTGCGCGGCCTTGAGCGAAGGGGCATCGTTGACGCCATCGCCGGTCATCGCAACCACCTCGCCATTGGCCTTGAGGGCCTGGACGATGCGCAGCTTCTGCTGCGGCGCGACCCGCGCGAACACGGTCGTCGCGGCAACCTCTCGGCGCAAGGCCGCGTCGTCCAGCACCGCGACCTCGTCGCCGCGCAGCAGCCCCGCTTCGTCGTCGATTCCCGCCTGGCGGGCGATGGCCCGTGCCGTGCCCGGGTGATCGCCGGTGATCATCAGCACGCGGATGCCGGCACGCCGGCACTCTTCGACTGCTTTCGGGACGTTGTCCCTGAGGGGGTCCGCCAGCGCCACCAGACCCAGCAGCCGGAAATCGAAACCCTGCTGGTCGGCCGGCCAGCGGGTGCCCTCCCATGTCGCCGAGGCCACCGCGAGCACGCGCATGCCCTGGTCGGCAAGGGTGGCGGCCTCGGCCAGCACCCGGGCTTGCCGATCGGCCGGCAGCCGGCACAGGCGAACGACGCTCTCGGGGGCGCCCTTGGCAGCGACGGCGAAGGCGGGCCCTTCGTCGGTCCGCCAGACGTGGGACATCACCGGCCACTTGGGACTCAGGCCGTATTCGTGCACCAGGTCCCAGCCCGCCGGGGTGGGGGCGAGGCAGGACTTCGCCAGGGCGTGGAAGGCGCGCTCCATCGGATCGACGGGCTCGCGTTCGCTGGCCAGCACGCCTTGGCGCAGCAGGTCGTGGAAGGGCTCGGCCAATCCGCCCTCGCGTGCGGTCCAGCGCACCGGCCCGGTGGGCGTGAAGCGCACCAGGGCCTCGACCGCCATCCTGTTGTACGTGAGCGTGCCGGTCTTGTCGGTGCACAGGACAGTCGCCGCACCCAGCGCCTCGATGGTCGCGGCGCGGCGTGTCAGCACGCGGTGCCGGGACAGGCGCCAGGCCCCCATGGCCATGAAGACCGTCAGGATCAGCAGGAACTCCTGCGGCAGCATCGACATAGCCGTCGTGATGCCGGCCAGCACGCCGCCCAGCCAATCGCCACGGGTCCAGACGAAGAGCAGGCCGACGACGATGCTGACCGCCAGCCCGAGCACCGAAAACCAGCGCACGAGTTGGCGTGTCTGCCGATGCAGCGGCGTCGATTCCGTCTCGATCCCGCCCAGCGCCGTTCCGATGCGCCCGATCTCGCTGCGGGCACCGGTGGCCGTGACTTCCGCAGTGGCCTGGCCTGCGACCACCATCGTGCCGGCGTAGACCAGAACGGGCGGGGAGGCCGTTGGCGTGTCCGTGCCGACGGCCACGGTCTTGGACACCGGCAGCGATTCGCCGCTCAGCAGGGATTCGTCCACCGCCAGGTCGTTGGCCGCCAGCAATCGGGCATCGGCCGGAACGCGATCCCCCTCGGCCAGCGCGATGACATCGCCGAGCACGACCTCGGTGCCCGCAATCCGCCGCTGCTCGCTGTCGCGCCACACCAGGGCACGCGGGCTGGTCATGTCGCGCAGCGCCTCCAGCACCCGCTCGGTCCGCCGCTCCTGCACCAGCGTGATCGCCACGATGACGGCGAGGAAGGCCAGCAGCACGCCCGCTTCCGAGATGTCGCCGAAGAACAGGTAGATCGCCACGGCAGCGGCCAACAGCTGGAACATCGGCTCGCGTGCCACCTCCAGCAGGATGCGCCAAGCCGTGCGGCGCGGCTGCTGCGGTAACTCGTTCGGCCCGTCCAGCACCAACTGGCGGGCCGCCTGGTCGCTGCTCAGTCCCGTCCAGGATCCGTCGCCGTGCGTGTTCATGTTGTGATCTTCTCAGTTCATACCCACGGTTCATCGCAGGCAGCTGCATGCCCCGCCTGCAGGGGGCTGCGGGGCGTCATGTTCCAACTCGTCGAAGCGTCGAAGTGCATTCACCGCATCGCGAACAATTCCTGATGGAAGTCGTCGCGGGAGAGTCCGCGGGTGGCCAGGTCCTCGCGCAAGGCCCGGGCGAATCCGGCCGGCCCGCAGAACCAGACGCTGGCGAATTTCCAGTCCGGAACTTCCCGGACGATCCGTCGGGCATCGAGCCTGCCATCCTCGGCATCGATCAGAACGTGCAGCCGGACGTTGGCTTCCCCGGCCGCCTGTCGGACTTTGTCGATGAAGCCTTCATCGGGAGAACTGGTGCTGTAGAAGAGATCGATGGACCGGCCATCCGGCTTGGCCGCCAGGGCTTGCATGCGGGAGACGAATGGCGTGATGCCGATGCCGCCTGCCACCCAGATCTGGCGTGGCTGCCGGCATTCGAAGTCGAAACGCCCGTAGGGCCCCTCGACCCAGAGGGAATCGCCCACCTTCACGGTATCGGACAAGGTGCCGGTGTAGTCACCGAGTTCCTTAATGAGAAAGAACATCCTGCCATCGCCCGTCCATGGGGACGAAATCGTGAACGGGTGCGGCCCTTCGCGCGCATCAAAAGTCAGGAAGGCGAACTGGCCCGCCGCATGGCCCGGCCATCGGTCCTGCAGCTTAATCGCGACCTTGAGGACCCTGTTGTCCGTGTGACGCACGATTTCCTCGATCTGCGCCACGGCCTGCTGCGCGTGCCCGACCTTCCTGAACAGGGAAACGAATGCGGCCACGGTGCCGCCGGTCATCAACACGGCCATCAAGGGGCCGATGGCTTCGTCCCAATAGTAGAACTTCATCAGCACCAGGGAATGGAAGACCAGGAACAGGTAGACGATCGCCAGCAGGCGATGCGTCTGGAAGAAATAGCGATAGGGGAAGCGTTTGACCAGCGCCAGCACGATCAGCACGACGGCGGCATAGAACGCCCATTCGCCGATGGATTCCGCCAGCCCGCGTTGGCTCTGAAAGACCCTGAAGAGGGCCGTCGGCTGCTCTGGCGGTGGACCGCCGCGCACGGGACGCGCGATCCAGCCCCATCCGACCATCCACTTCGGTGCCTGCGTCCACAGCCAATGGATGATGGCGGTCACCAGGGCGGTGATGCCCAGCCATTTGTGCAACCGGTACATCTTGTCGAGGCCGCCGAGCATGGGTTCGGCTCGTACCGGCCGGGCGGCCAGCATCATGGCGAAGCTCATCACGCCCATGCCGATGATCCCGGTGTAGTTGACGAGCGACGAGCGCAGTGCGAAGAACTCGTAGGGCGCGGAGAGGATCGTGTCGGCCGCCAGCCACAGCGCAGTGAGCACGACGAGCAGGCAGGCATAGGTCAGCTTGATGTTCTTCATGTCGTGGGCTGTCTATGAAAGGCTGACACCGAAGACATGTCCGACTCCTGCAGTGACAGCCATCGCGATGGCGCCCCAGAGGGTCACTCGCCACATCCCCGGAGCTACGCGCGCTCCGCCCGCCTTGGCCGCGACGAAACCCAGGCCTGCAAGTGCGCAGAGAGACAACGCGAATATCCAGTAGATGAGTCCACGTTGGGGCCCAAGTACCGGGATGACAAGTGGAATCATGGCCCCCACGGCAAAGCTGGCCGCGGAGGCCAATGCGGCCTGCAGCGGCCGGGTGTTCAGCGCATCGAAGATACCGAGCTCGTCACGCGCATGGGCGCCGAGCGCGTCGTGTCTCATCAACTGCTCGGCCACTTGTTCTGCCAGCGCAGGATCGAGCCCCCTGGCGACGTAGATCGACGTCAATTCCTGATGCTCGGCCACAGGATGTGCGGTGATCTCGTTTTTCTCGCGCGCGAGGTCGGCCTGTTCGGCATCCGCCTGGGAGTGAACCGAGACATATTCGCCGGCGGCCATGGACAACGCACCTGCGGTCAGTCCTGCAATCCCGGACAGCAGGACACTGGCGCTGGTGGCCTGGGTCGCGGCGATCCCGACCATGAGGCTTGCCGTGGAAACGAGGCCGTCGTTGGCACCCAGCACCGCTGCGCGCAGCCACCCGATGCGATCGGTCCGGTGGCGCTCTGAATGCCTCATGCCTTGCGCTCCACCGTTGGATCGCGTCGCCCCGGCAGCATCCGGCGCAAGGTGTCGTCGCGCTGGATGTAGTGATGGAACAGTGCCGCAGCGGCGTGCAGGCCGACCAGCAGATATCCCAGCGTCGCGCCCAATTCGTGAATCGGCTTGATGACGTC
>DATCUT010000016.1:0-6169 GCA_036561785.1 Rhodanobacter sp. | reverse complement strand
ACCTCGCAAACGACCCCGACTGCGCCGAGGGGCCACAGTCGGCCCGATCATGTGTGACCGATGTCCCGCGGGACCTTGTTCATCTCGAATGGCACGATCATGATCGCGCAGAACACGCCCAGCGGCGACGAAATACAGCAGCTCGCCCATGGCTGTCCGCTCGGCTGCCCGCTGGAATGGCGGCGATCCGACCCCCATGAGGTGTCACCCGGTGTTGCATGCATGGGACACGCGTCACCTGCACCGGCGTCCCGGCACTCAGGGGGTGCGCCGGAAACGGATCCCCATCGGGCCGGACAGGGTGTCCTCGTCGATCCGGGTCAGCACCAGCGTCGCACCCCGCGCATCGGCATGGCTCACACGTACCTTGTCGCCATCCAGCTCATAGCGCATGTCCAGTTCCACGCCGGCCAGGGACGAGGACTGCACCACCTTGCCGTCGCGATGGAAGGTGAGGCTGCTCATACCCATCTCGTCCTCGAAGGTGCCGCTGAGCCCGCTGCCGCACGCGCCAAGCCACGGCAGCAGGAGGGCAAGCACCGCCAGCCGCCAGCCGCCAGCCTGCGTGCTCACCGGCCGCGCCCGCGCAGCAGTTCGCGCAGCCCGCGACCGATGGCGTCGGCAGACTGCAGGCCGCCGATCCCCATGCCGGAGTAGTTGAGGCTGTACTCGGACACGGTACGCACCTGGGTCGGCGACAACGGTTGCAGTTGCGCCAGGGTCAGCGCCGGTGAATAGCTGCGCGCGATCTGTGGGCTGCGCCCGGCGAAGCGCTGGTAGATGAGGGTGAAGCTGCGCGCGGCGCCGGGGGCGAGCACGAACTGCGCATCGGCCTGGCTGCGGCTGACCTGGCCGATGCCGCTGACGTGTTCGCGATAGCGCCAGTCCACCGTGTAGCGGTTGCCCAGCTCGTCCTCCATCACGCCCGAGTTCTGCACGTAGCCCAGCACCAGCGGCTCTGCGCCGGTATTGCGCACCCGGACGATGACCCGGATGTGGTGGTTGTTGCCATGCATGCTGGGGCTGGCCTGCACGATCTCCGCCACGAACGGGCCGGGGTTCTCGCACAACGGCTTGCCTTCGCAGGGGTCGACCTGTGCGATGGCCGGCGTGGCGGCCAGCAGCACGCACGTCAGCAGGCCGCAGGCCGCGGCCAACCACTTCGGGAGCTTCTTCATGGGTGGGTCCTCATTGGGTTGTGCGGGATCAGTGCGCACGCGCGGAAAACCACGCCGCGTCGAGCAGTTCGACGCTCATCAGCACCGGCACGCTGCCGCCGCCGACGCTCCAGCCACTGTGCTGCGACCAGTGCGCGGTCAGCGGATGGCGTTGCAGCGGCGCCTCGCCGGCCGCGCGCTGGAATGCCACCGGCTCGCCCCACGCATACCTGGCGCCACCGCCGCCTGCGCCACCGCCCTGCGCGGCCGGCCCGTACTTGCGCAGCAGCGCCTTGCGGAAATCGTCCGGACTGCGGTGGTAGGGGAACACGCGCTGCACGCGCAGGTGGCGGACGATGCCCTCGCCGTCATACCAGGCCTGTACGCAGGCCACCCCCGGCGCGAAGCGGCGACGATCGTGGCTGCCGGCCAGCGCGTGGCAACGCCCGGTCTCGGCACTCAACCGGCCGGCCAGACCATTGCCGTCCGGTGCCTTGAAGTCACGGCGCACCGGTTCGGCATACAGCCGCGCCAGGGTCTTGGCCAGTTCGTCCGCGCTCACGCCAACGCGCAGGCCGGCGGCATCGGCGCTGGCCGGATCGAACACGACGCTGGCGGCCGGGGCTTCGGCAGGCAGGGACAGGTCGGTGGCGTGGACCACGCCGCCGTCAGGGCCCAGCAGGGTCGAGGACAACAGCTGTGCGCGCACCACGCGCTGCCCGGTGACCACGCCTTCCGGGTCACCCTTGCCGACGACGCGGAAGCGCATGCGATGCTCCAGCCTGCGATTGAGCTGGCGCAGGCGGGTGTCGAAGGCGCGCGCCTGCTCCTTGTCGGGCATCGGGATCGCGCGGGCGGGCCCGGCGCCGCTGAACACCAGCCGATACTCGCGGGTCGGGGACAGGCGGTCGGGATGGATGAAGGACAGGTACCGCCCAGGCTGCAGGCCCTGCACCGGGAACTCACCGCGGGTGTGGTCGTACTCCTCGATGTGCTCGCGGGTGGTGATGGTGAACTCGGTGGCCGGATCCGCCGCGTCGTACACGCCCTGCAGCCGCGCCAGTTCGGCGGCGATGGCATCGGGCCGGTCGAAGCCGCTGCTACGCCGGACGATCGCGGAGTTCTCCGCCAGCTCGCGCAGGTCCAGTGGTTCTCCGGTGAGTTTGTGCCAGGTATAGGCGATGCGCTGCTCGTCGAAGCCGGCCTCCTGCGCCAGTGCCGCATGCACGCCCAAGCTTGCGAGCACCACCAGCAGCATGCGCCGCACGGCCTTGCCGCCCGCGCTCATTGTGCGCCCCCGGTGCTGTTGGCGCGGCGTTGCAGTCGCGCCGCTGCACCATCCCCCATGTCCAGCGCATAGCCGTCACCGTCGCGGACCAGGCGTGCCTGGCCGCCGCCGGCCAGCGCCAGCACCAGGCTGCCATCGCCTTGCCGGTCACCCTGGCGGCGCACGCTGCCGGCATAGACCCGATCGCCATCGAGCACGATGCTGTGCAGGCCCTCGACGAAGGCGGCCACGGCCGCCGGCGACGGTGCCTGGCCGACAGCGGCATCGGCCAGTTCCCACGCCTCGCCTGCACGCGACGGAGTCGGCGCCGGGCGGACCACGGCATCTGCGCCATCTGCCGCGGGCCCGGTGCCCCCGCAGGCCGTCAACAGCACGCTGCCTGCCAGCAGGCATGGCCAACGGATCGATCGCATGAAAACCTCCGAGGTGATGGATGTGCCGGGGCGATCCTGGTACCCGCTGCCACTCACTGTCCTCACCACGCCTTCAAGAAACCTTCAAGCGCGCCCTGCCGAGGCCGCGATTGGCCGCGGCCGGCCGCCCCGGGCCCGGGGCCGCGGGTATGATCGGGCCCATGCCCCCGGAGCCGCCCCGCGCACGCGACCGCCGCCTGTATCGCTGGCGTTTCGGCGCCGTCGAGTTCGACGAGGCGCGCCACGAATTACGCGTCTCCGGCCTGCCGGTGGAGATCGAACACAAGCCGCTGCAGGTCCTGGCCCTGCTGCTGCGCCACGCCGGCGAGGTGGTGACCAAGGAAGAGCTGTTCGACACCCTGTGGGCCGGCCGCGTCACCGTCGACCACGTCCTGGCCACCGCCATCGGCAAGTTGCGCAAGGCGCTCGATGCCGGCGGTGAAAGCCGCATCGCCACCCTGCCGCGCGTCGGCTACCGCTTCGAAGGGGCGGTCGAACGCAGCGCGGTCGGCCAGCGGCTGGGCAGCGACCTCAAGCTGGAGGCCGGGCAGCCGGTGCCGGGACGCGAGCACTTCCTGCTCGAGCGCGCGCTTGGCCGCACCCTGGGCAGTGAGGTCTGGCTGGCAAGGCAGCCGCGCAGCCGCCAATCACGCGTGTTCAAGTTCAGCCGCAATGGCGAGCAACTGTCGGCGATCAAGCGCGAAGCCACGCTGATGCGTGTGCTGCGCGACACCCTGGGTGAACGCGAGGACCTGGTGCAGGTGCTCGACTGGAACTTCGAGACCGAGCCCTATTTTCTCGAATGTGAATACGGCGGCGAGGCCTTGCCGGACTGGTGCGCCCGCCCGGACGGGCCGGCCGCCTGGCCGCGGGAGCGGCGGCTGGCCTTCTTCCTGCAGATCGCCGCCGCAGTCGATGCCGCGCATGGCGTCGGGGTCCTGCACAAGGACATCAAGCCGGCCAACGTGCTGGTCAGGCAGCAGCCCGATGGCCAGTGGCAGGCCCGCCTGACCGACTTCGGCAACAGCCGGCTGCTGCAGCCGGAGCGGCTGGCGGAACTGGGCATCACCGGGCTGGGGCTCACCGTCACCAGCGGCGGCAGTGAGGGCGCGGGCACCCCGCTATACCTCGCCCCGGAGCTCGTCGCCGGCCAGCCGCCGACCGTCCGCAGCGATCTGTACGCCCTGGGCGTGCTGCTGTACCAGTGGCTGGCGGGCGAGCTGCAACGGCCGATGGCGCCAGGCTGGGAGCGCGAGATCGGCGACCCGCTGCTGGTCGAGGACATCCAGCGCGCCACCGACGGCGACCCATCGCGCCGCCTCGGCAGCGTGGCCGAACTGATCGAACGCCTCTCCGCCCTGCCGCACCGCCGTGCCCAGGCGCAACAGCAGGACGCACAGGCACGCGCGGCGCTGGTGGCGCAGCGTGCGCTGGAGCGCGCCCGCGCACGACGGCCGTGGATCGTCGCCAGCATCGCGCTGCTCAGCGTTGGCCTGCTGGCGAGTTGGCTGCTGTGGTACCGCAGCGAACAGCAGCGCCAGGCGGCCGCGATGCAGGCCTCGCGCGCCGAGGCGGTGGCGCGTTTCCTCAGCGAGGACCTGCTGGGGGCACTGAGCCCGGGGGGCGCCAGCTACGAACGCGACCCGAGCATGCGCGAGGTGCTCGAGCATGCCTCGAATCAGGTCGGCGCCCGTTTCGTCGACGATCCAGCCACGCGCGGTGGCGTGCACGCCGCGCTTGGCCAGGCCTGGCAAACCCTGGGCGAGCGCGAACGGGCGATCCAGCACCTGGAAGATGCCGGACGCTACTACGCGCAGGCCTTCGGCCAAGCCGACGCGCTGACCCTGGCCACCCGCTACGCGCTGGTGCGCAGCCTCGCCTATGGCAATACTGCCGCGCAGATGGCCACGGCCGCGACCCTGCTCGATGCCACCGACGCGCTGGCCGGTGAGCGCCTGCACCAAGAGGGGGAACTCGCGCTGGCGGCCGCCTACGCGCGCGGGGTGTTCCATTTCCAGCAACTGCAGATCGAACCGGCGCTGGCCGCCTATCGCCGGGCCGACCAGCTGCAGCGTGCGCTACGCCCGGACGATGCGATCACCGCCGTGACGATTCGCGAGAACCTCGCCGACGGCACGCTGCGCCAGGGCGCACTGAAGGACGCCATCGCCCAACTCCGGGCGATGCTGGCCGATCCGCTGTTCGAGACCCGCCGCATCGGCGAGCGCAAGGTCGCCGGCCACCGCATCCTGCTGGCACGCGCGCTGCGCAACCTTGGCCAGTACGAAGAAGCCTTGCCGTTGGCCGAATCGGCGGCGGCGATGACCGAACGCATCCTCGGCCCGGATGACTATGCGACCTTGATCCAGTGGTCGACGGTGGCCAGCATCCACGACTACGCCGGCGACTGCACCAAAGCGCTGCCGATCGCCCGCATGGTGCGCGCACGCATGGCCAAACGCTATGGCGAGCACCGGCAGGGCACGCTGGTGGAAACCGGCAACCTCGGGTTCAAGGAGTACGACTGCGGCGACCGCGGCGCCGGGCTGGACTACCTGCGACAGGCCGAACACGGCCTGCGCCAGCACTTCGGGGAAGACAACGTTGCCGCGCACAGTTTCCGCTACGCGCTGGCAAAGGCGCTTGCCGATGACCACCAGTACGACGAAGCGATGCGCATGCTCGAAGGCCTCAACGTCACGGCGCTGACCGCGGGCGACTCGACGCCGGGGTGGGAACATCGCCTGCGCGCCTTGCGCGGCCGGATCCTGCTCTCGTCCGGCGACGCCGCCGGCCGGCCGATGCTGGTCGAGGCGATGCAGGCGCTGAGCGCGCTCGGCACCGCAGACGAGGCCGAGCTCGCCACTTGGCAGGCCGTACTGGCCGGCGACGGCAACCTGGACAGCGCACTGGCCGGCCACTGACGCCAGGCCCTGGACCGGCGGCGACCGACGCGCCGTCAATGAGGCCGCCGACCAACCACCCTCTCCCTGCATGCATGGCGCACCCGGCGCTCTTTCGCCGCTTCGCCATGCGATGACAACGACCCACTACGGCCCTCTTGCCTGCCTGGAAAGAACCCAAGGCCGTCCATAGTCACCGCAGCGCGTTGCCGCCATTGCACGAGGTGCTCCGTCGCCGGCCCAGGACACGTGTCGGACGATCAGGCAGGGCTATACCGCGCGTGCTTCGACAAGATTCTCGATGATGCCCAGCAGGCCCCGATGCAATGTCCTGACGTCATCTTCGGGTATCCCGCGCACCGCGACCTCGTTGAGCTCCTCGGCGATGGGAATCAGCACGTCCTTCAG
>DATCUT010000015.1:0-9829 GCA_036561785.1 Rhodanobacter sp. | reverse complement strand
TGGCGCCGCTGGGCGCCCGCCGGCGCCACCTGGGCGAGCTGCACCGGGCCGCCTGAGCGGGCCGACCTTGAAGGCCGGCAAGTCCCCCGCATATCGGACGGCGTATCATTGAAGCCTTCTTTGCCGGAGTTCCCCATGTCTCTCGACGCCGCCACCCGCGAACGTATCGAAACCCTGCTCAAGGACCACCGCGTGGTGCTGTTCATGAAAGGCAACCGCCAGCAGCCGATGTGCGGCTTCTCCGCCGCGGCCACCAACACGCTCAATGAATTGCTGCCCGAGTACCACACGGTCAACGTGCTGGACGATCCGGAGATCCGCGAGGGTATCAAGGCCTACGGCGAGTGGCCGACGATCCCGCAGCTGTACGTGGGAGGCGAACTGGTCGGCGGCGCCGACATCATCCGCCAGATGTACGGCAGCGGCGAACTGCACCAGCTGTTCGGCGTCACCGCGCCGGACCGCACCCCGCCGGAAATCACCATCACCGACGCCGCCGCCGAGGCGATCCGCCAGGGCACCGCAAATGCGCAGGGCGTGGCACTGCACTTGGAGATCGGCCCCGACCACAGCGCCGGCTTCCAGCTGGCGCCGGCCGGCGAGCACGACATCGTGGCCCATGCGAACGGCCTCGAAGTGCACTTCGACCCGGCCAGCGCACAGCGCGCCAAGGGCATCGTGATCGACTGGGTCTCCACCGTGCAGGGCGAGGGCCTGAGCCTGAAATTCCCCGGCGCCACCGAGATCAAGCCGCTCAGCGTGCAGCAGCTGAAGCAGCGGCTGGCCGCCAACGACATCACCCTGATCGACGTGCGCCCCGCCGCCGGCCGCGCCCAGGCCGCACCGCTGGCGCAGGCCCGGGTACTGGAAGAGGAAGGCTACGAGAGCCTTGCCAACCTGCCGAAGGACACCGCACTGGCCTTCATCTGCCACCACGGCATGTCCAGCCGCGCCATGGCCGAACGCTTCGCCGCGCACGGCTTCAGCAACGCGCACAACGTCGAGGGCGGCATGGATGCATGGGCGCGCGAAGTGGATGCCAGCGTTCCACGTTACTGAACCGGCCGCCACAGCGACACCTGGAGGAAGCGCCCGCAATGGGCGCTTTTTTCGGCAGGCCTGCACACGGGTCGCCTTGGCGATCCGGCCTATAATTGAAGGCTGTCCGTTCGAGTGTGGGTTCCAACGATGAATGACGCGTCAAGCACCAGCCCGGCCACCTTGCGCGACAGGGCGCGCATGCATCTGCGCAATCGCGACCTGCTGCTGGCAGAACAATCCTATCTGCGCCTGCTCGCGGCAAAGCCCGACGACATCGAGGCATTGCGGTTTCTGGCCGGCGAGTATCTGTCCCGCGGCGACGACGCCAAGGCCATCGAACTGCTGGCGACTGCCGACCGGGCGAATCCGGATGACCCCGCCACGTTGAACCAGCTTGGCACCGTGCAGCTGAGCAGCGGTGACCTCACCGGCGCGGTCGCGACACTGCGGCGCTGCCTGCAGATGGCACCGAACATGTTCATGGCGCGCCTGCGCCTGGCCATCGTGCTGGAGCGGCTGGGCGAAACGCATGAGGCACTGCTGGCGTACTTCAATGCCATCCAGGTCGCGCAGGCGCAGGGGCGCTGGCTCAGCGATGCCTCGACCGCGCCGGAATTGCGCCAGACGGTCAAGCGCGCCATGGACTATGTGGACGCGGGCCGACGCCAGGTGTTCGACCAGGTCATCGAGCCGTTGCGCCAGCGCTATGGCCGCTCCGAGCTGACGCGCGTGGACCAGTGCCTCGCGATTTATCTCAACGAGCAGCCGGCCAACCTGCCCGATCCACGCCAGCAACCCAAGTTCCTGTATTTCCCCGGCCTGCCGCCGCAGCCGTTCTACCCGCGCGAGCGGTTTCCGTGGCAGGCGGCGCTGGAGGCGGGCGCGGCGTCGATCCGCGAAGAACTGCGTGCCGTGATCGCCGACGAGAAAAATCTCGAATCCTTCCTGCAATCGGGCCTGCCCGAAGAAGCCGAAGCCTACCTGCGCGCGTCCGGCGACCGGGCCGCCGCCTGGGATGCGTATTTTTTCTACCGCCACGGCGAACGCTACGACGCGCATTGCGCGCGCTGCCCGCAAACCGCGGCGCTGCTGGAGGGTGCGGCGCTGGTGCACATCCGCGATCACGCACCGGAAACGCTGTTCTCGGTGCTGCGCCCCGGCACACATATCCTGCCGCATCGCGGCGTCACCAATACCCGCCTGGTCACCCACCTGCCGCTGATCGTGCCGCCGGATTGCGCCTTGCGCGTGGGCGGGGAAACCCATGTGTGGCAGCCTGACCAGTGCGTCACGTTCGACGACACCTTCGAGCATGAGGCATGGAACCGCAGCGACGAGACCCGGGTGGTGTTGATTCTCGACAGTTGGAATCCCGACCTCAGCGAAGCCGAGCGGGCCGCGGTCACCGACCTGGTTGCGGCGATCGGCGACTTCAGCACCCACGCCGCGATCTGACCGCGCACGCCGGTTTGGGAACTCAGGCCGGGAACAACTCGATCAACTCGGGCAGGTAGTCGGCATAGCTGCGCCAGCGCTCGACCGAACGCTGATGAATCGGCTGACGGGCCTGCCACTGGCTGGCTGACGTGATCGCCGACGCGACATCAGGGTTCGCCTGTGCCAGATCGAACGGTGCCAGCCCGAGTTGCGCAACCAGTTGCGCGATCGTCGTTGCCGGATCTGTGGTGACCTGCTCGTAGTCGACCGTGATGATCGGAATCGACAGACTCCGTTCCCAGTGCGCCATCAAGTCATCGCAGCCGGTCGCCACGGCCGCGATGTCATGGAAGTCGGCGGCGAAGCCATAATCGTCATGGGCGAAGGACTGGCTCCAGATCGACAGCGCGGTGTCGCGCGCGTGGCGGCGGCAATAGATCACGCGGGCGTTGGGAAACAACGCGGCAACCGTGTCCAGGTAGCGGAAATTGAGCGGATTCTTGTCGATGTAACAGCGCGCCGGCGCATCGTCCCTTCGCAGGTGCGCCAGATAAACCGCGGCCGCATCGTCCAGTGCCCCCGTTCGCTGCGCCGCGTCGAGACCGGCCAGTCGCTCGGCCAGATAAGCCAGCGTGGGCAGCTCGCCGCGGTTGCGTATGTCGGGATGACGGCCCAGCAACTCCGCCACCAGGGTGGTGCCGGTGCGCGGCAGGCCGACCACAAAGATGGGAACGCCGTCGCGCGCAACGGTACGACTCGCCGGCATCGGCGCGCTGGCGATTCGTGCCGTCACGAATGCCTGCCACGTTCCTCGCGACCACGATCCGAGCGGGCGCATCAGCGCATTGGCCTCGCGCCAGGCGCCCGCGGCCGACGCGAAGTCGCCGATATCGTCAAAGGCCTTGCCCAGCGCGAACAGGATCGCCGCGCGCGCCCGCGGCGACAGTGCGGGATTCGCGGACACGGCTCTCGAACAGCGCGAAGTCCGGGTGCTGGCGGTCGCGGTATCGTTCGATCGAGGCGAGGCTGCCGAGCACGAACCACAGATTCAGGTCGATGCCGTGCGCGATCGCGTCCAGATAGTGCTTGCGCGCCGATTCGAAACGGCCCAGCTCCTGCGCGAGATTGCCCAACAGCGCGTACAGGCGCGGGTCGACGTTGCCGCGCGTCAGTTCGCGTTCGCACAGCTCGACGGCCAGGTCCTGGCGCTGGCATTCGCGCATGAACTGGGCCCAGTCGAGCACGGCTTGCGTGTCGCCGATGACGGCGTCAGCCTGTTCGGCCAGCACGCCCGCTGCCGCGTCGAGCTTGCCCTGGCCGCGCAGCACCTGACCAAGCAGCATGGCGGCAGCGGCGTCCATCGTGCCAGTCAGCAATCCTCGCAATCCGGATTCCGCCCGAGCGACGTCGCCGGCCTGGCACGACGCATAGGCGGACCAGTAACGCAGCGCCGCCGATGCCGGCTGGTGCTCCAGCGCCAGTTCGAGCAAGGCCACCGCCAGCGGCGGATAGCCACGCTGCAACACAACGCGGCCGTAGCCCAGCCAGACTTCCGGCGTGGCCGCCCTCAATTGTTCGTTCAAGGCGCGCAAGGCCGTTTGCGATCCGCTCGCCATGGCCATGGCGAGCCACTGGTCCACCCGTGCCAGCTCGGTGCTGGACGGACCCCAGTCGGCTTGTGACGCGCCGGCCATCGCAACGGTGGATAGCGGGATGAGGTTGTCGTTCAAGCGAATTCCCGTGATCGTTGGTCGGCGGCCGCGCAATGCGCGCGCGCCAGGCCGAACGCCCGCGTTCAGCGCGTTTGTGGAAACAGCAGATATAGCGACAGGATGTACTTGTCACCCGACAGCGGCGGCCGGCCAGCGTGCTGGTACATCCAATAGGGCGGAAACATCAACAGCTTGCCGGCGCGTGCCGGTATCGAGATGCCGAGGTCGCAGAATTCCGTCTCGCCGCCTTCCGCCACATCGTTGAGGTACCACAGGAACACCAGGTAGCGATTGGCCACCTCGTAGATCGCGTCGAAATGCGGCTGGAATGCCTCACCGCTGCCGGCCACGTAACGCTTGATCCGCATCTGCGAAATCAGCGGCGACGGAGGTACCGGGATGGTCAGCCCCAGGCGCTGGTTGTATGCGGCGAGATAGTTGTCGATCTGCTTGTAGAAGTAGCCCATGAACGCCTCGTCGGCCAAGGCCGAGACATCCAGTTCGGTCCAGGAACTGGCGTCGAGGCCGGCGCGCCAGCCGGGGCTGCGCACGATATGCCGCTCGGCGGTCTGCTGGAACGAGGCTATCAGCTGCTCGCAAAAAGCCGCCGGCAACGCACCATCGAAGGTCTGCACGTAACTGCGCACGTCTGCTACCGGCAATGCGGTCGCCGGCGATGGTTCAACGGTCATAGCCCCAGTGCTCCATGACGTCTTTCAGGATGGGAAGCAGGGGCGCGAACTCCTGCTCGTAGCGGCGCCAGCGATCCACTGCCGATTTGTTCGGTGGCTGCGTGACTTGTGCGTAGCTCGGCGTGCTGATGAAGCCCTTCTGCTGCGCGTGCCGGTGGAAATTGCGCAGCGACGCCGCATCATCAATGCCGATGAAGGCGCCGATGCGCTCGACTTCGGCGTCGAAATTATCCAGCAGATCTTCATAGCGCAGGTGCAGCACACGCGGCTTGAACAGATGCTCGTGGTGGATCCAGTACTGCATGCCGTTGACGTAACCGCGCGCAAGCCGTTCCAGCGACGAGCACAGCACCTGGAATCCCGCCGCACGAAAGTTCTGCATGTAGCTGCTGAGGATCACGTCGCATGGGTGACGCAGCGCCAGGATGATCGGTGCGTCGGGGAACAACCGGCAGATCAATGGCAGATGCAGCAGGTTCAGCGGGTTCTTGTCGACCAGGCGTTGACCAGGTTGCAGCGTGACGACCGTGCCGACCTGATCCCAGTAATGCTGCCGTAGCGCGGCGCACGCGGCAGGGTCAAGTTCGCCCAGCGCTTCCGGATATTGCAGGCCCAACGCCAGCACGCGCTCGGTGACGCCTTGCAGGAACGGTTGCTCGTCCATCGACGCGAGCGTGGGGTGTGCGTCCAGCATCTGTTCGAGCATGGTCGTGCCCGAGCGCGGAAAACCGACCACGAAAATCGGCGAAGGCGGCTCGCCCGCCGACGGTGCAGGCGCCGACCAGTCGGCCGCCTGTGCGGGTGTCATCCGGATCAGCGCCGGGGATAGCGGCTGCACGCCGGGCAGCAACAATTCGGGAACCAGCTGCGCGGCCTTGACCATCTGCGCCGCATGCGCCTTGGCCAGTGCGTCCATGGCGGCCGCCGTGTCGCCCTGCTTGTCGCAGGCCTTGGCCATCGAGAAGTACAGATTGCCGAGCTGGTTGGTTTCCGTGGTCATCGCAATCAAACGCTGAAGCAGTGACCGCGCCGCCGCCGGATCGCGACCGCGCATCGCCATGACGCCCATCGCGCTAATCACCTCGAGTTGATCGACGGGATCGCGCAGGGTTGCGGGATCCGGCAGGCTGGCCAGGATCACGTCCGCCTCGTCCAGTCGATTGACCCGTTCCAGCAGGCCCACCATGCGCGCGAGCGTCCGCGGGCGCGCGCCGTCGAGCTGCATCGAGCCGCCAAGCAGCTGCTCGGCCTCGGATATACGGCCCATCTGGGTGAACATCCACGCCAGATCGATCGTCAGATCGTCGCTGAGCGGCGGCCAATTGCGCCACCCGCTCACCAGCCGGGCCGCTTCCGCATTGTCGGCGCACTCGCAACAGGCCATCGCCGCGTAGATGCAGATCTCATGATCGTCGGGCAGCTGTCGCGCCGCCTGCGCCAGGTGTTCGCGTGCCTTGGCATAGTCGGCGATTTCCTTGTACAGCAGGCCGAGATTGGCGTGGATGCCGGCATGTTCGGGTGCCAGCCGCAAGGCCAGCAGGTATGCTTCCTCGGCCTGCGCCGTGAGCCCGCCTTCACGCAGCGCATTTCCGAGATTGATCCAGTGGTTGGCCTGCTCCGGGTAAAACACGGTGAGCTGTTCGTGAACCGCCGCGGCACGAAGTGGCAGCCCCTGCTGCTGCAGGGCAATCCCCAACAGGGTGAGCGCGGTTTCATCATCCGGCTGGCCATCGAGCAGGTGACGACACGACTGTTCGGCCTGCCCGGCATGTCCACTGTGCAACAGCTGCATGATGTGTTCGATGTCGGTCTGCTGCGTGGCCAAGCTGTCATGCCCTTGAATATGAAAACAAAAAAACCGCGCGGCTTGCACCGCGCGGTTGATTATAGCGACCTGGGCGTTCTGGATCAGAACGTCACGGTCACGCGACCCCAGAAATAGCGGCCGATCGGCTCGTACGTGTTGATGTCGGTGTTCGAGTTCAGCACGTTGTTCTGATACAGCAGCGGCGGCTGCTTGTCGAACAGGTTGTTGACGCCGACATCCAGGCGGGTGCGGTACGCGGCCAGGTTATAGCCGATGGCCAGGTTGTGGTAAATCTGCTTCGGGGCCTTCAGCTCACGCTCGGGACCATTCGGATCAGCGGTGACGCCCTCACGCAGATCGTCCCAGCCCACCGTGACCGCACCGACGTAACGCATGGTGTAGTTGACGTTCCACGGGCCGTTGGTCCAGTTCAACTGGCCCAGACCGCGCCAGCGGGTGTAGTTGCCGTACTGGTTGTTGTAGTGACCGGCCAGGTGGTAAACGACGTCGCCCGGCTGGCCCGGGGCGGTGTCGTTGTTGTAACGGACCAGGTAGGTCGCGTCCAGCGACGCAGTCAGGTCGCCCCAGTTCTGGCCAGCAATATCGAAATGCGGGATCTTGTACTTGATGCTGCCGTCGACGCCCTTCGTGTCCAGCTTGCCCAGGTTCACCGTTGGCTGAGAGATGAACGCGATGTCACCGTTGACCTGGCGATGGATAAACGCGCAAAACGGGCTCGTATTATTCGCGAAGCAGCTGCTCGCGACATTCTGCACGCCGATCGCCGTGATCGTGTCGTCCAGTGTCACGCGCCACAGATCGGCGCTGAGCGACAGGCCCGGGGCGTAACTCGGGTCATATACGAAGCCGTAGTCATACGACTTGCCATGCTCCGGCTTGAGGTTGACGCCGGCGGAAACCGAACCGGACACCACGCCGGTCGTCTGCGACAAACCGGTACCCGGGTAGTTGACCGGAACGTTCTGACAGGCGGCAGCGTGCGTCGCGAGCTCAGCGGCACTCAAGCCAACGCACGGATCGCTGAACTGCGGTGCGTTGCCCGCCGCGCCAGCATACAACTCGTTGATGTTCGGTGCACGAAACACACCGGCGACCGTGCCACGCACCAGCAGGTCGTCGATCGGGCGCCATTCAACGCCGAACTTCTGGTTCCAGCTGCTGCCGGCGGTGTTGTACTTGGAGAAGCGCGAACCGATCGTCACGTTCAACGACTTGATCGCCGGCAGATCGGCGAGCACCGGCACGAACAACTCGAAGTAGGCTTCCTTGTCGGTGAAGCCGCCGTTCAGCGGCGTCGAGCAGGCTTCCTGCGAGATGAAGCAGGTGCCGTCAGCGCCCTGGGTCTGCGCGATCAGGTCGACCTGGTAGTTCTGGTATTCCTTGTCATACGACAGGCCGACGGCCAGCTGCGCGGTACCGGCGGGCAGGTCGAACAAGCTGCCGTTGGCACCGATTTCAGCGCGACGCGAGGTCTGCAGGGTGTGGTAGAACGGCGCCGCGGCAAACTGTTTCAACGTGGCGATCGTCTGCGGATCGTTGAGGTTGAAGAGGTTCAACGGCGTGCAACCGCCGATGATGTTGCCCGCGGAACCGCACTTCACGACACCGTCCGTATCCATGAAAGACGGGCCAAGCGCCTGCTTCAGTCCGTTGTAGTAGACATAGCCCGGGCTCTGTTGCTGGGTGCCCTGATGACCGTAGTTGAGGTCGCCGAACCACTGCCAGCTGCTGTCGGCACCGAAGTTGCCCTTCAGACCCGCCGTCACCTGACCGGTGGTGGTGGAGTAATGCAGCACGCGCTGACCCAGGTTGGTGAAGCGGGTCAGGTAGTTGTAGGAAGTCTTATTGCCTGCGGCGTCCGTACCCGGACCGAAATCCTGGCCAAACGGGTTGTAGTAGTTGTCCTTCGAAATCGTCACGCCATCGCTGCTCGCATCGAACGGCAGTGCGGCCAATGCAGCGTTGGAGGTCGTCTTGTTGTAGAACGCGTCAAAGTACGCCGACACGTTGTCCGTCAGGTTGTAGTTGGCCAGCGCGAAGACGTTGGTACGCTCCTGCGGGGTCTGGATCAGGTTGTGCGCCGCGTAGTTGTACGCATCGGTGCGGCTGCTGTACGGACGATAGTCAGCCTGGGTGGTCTTGCCGGGAACGGGATTCGCCAGCGTCACGCTGCCGCCACCGTTCGCAGGGGAAAGGAACGCGCGACCATTCGGGTTGCGGCTGGAGCCGGCGTTGAACACCGAACCCGAGTACAGGTAGGTGGCGTACTTGGAGTAGTCGCGGTTCGCCGACGAGATCGCGTCGAACTTGTTGTAGTCGATGCCGGTAACGATGCTGCCCTTGTCCGACGAGGTACCAAAGGTGGCTGCGAAGCCGCGCTGGGCACCGTCGGAACGATCCGACTCGCCGTAGTTGGCGCTGATCTGGGCACCCTGGAAATCGTTGCGCAGGATGAAGTTGACCACGCCGCCGATCGCGTCGGAGCCGTACGTCGCCGACGCGCCGTCCTTCAGCACTTCGATGCGCTCGACCATGCTGGCCGGGATCGCATTGATGTCGTTGTTGAGCACACGGTGACCGTTGACCAGGATCAGGGTGCGCTGCGAACCGAGGCCGCGCAGCGACACGGTCGAGGCACCGTTGCCGCCGCCGTTGTTGACGTTCGGGTTGGTCGCCGCGCCGGCGATCGCCGGAATCTGCTGCACCAGGTCGCCGAGCGTCTGCTTGCCGCTGGCCTGGATCTGCGCGCGGTCAATGGTCAGCACCGGGCTGGACGTTTCCAGGTCGACACGACGAATGCGCGAACCGGTGACCACGACGGTCTGCAGCGTTTTTGCCTTTTCCTGGCTGGGTTGATTGGCCGCGTCCTGACTGCCCGTGTCCTGGGCGAAGACCGTGCCCGAGGCGCCTACCGCGATGACCGCGCCCAGCGAGAGCGCCAGGCGAACTGCCGAAGAAAGTTTCTTGATCCCAAGTTTCATGAAAAATGTCCGCTGTCAAGTCCTTTGTGAAGGCAGACAGCGACACGAAAGGTCATACGGGGCAATAGGTTAGGCTATTTTTCGGTCGCCGCGCGATCTTGCCTCGCTTCGAGCTAGGTGTCGCATAGGCGCATCGCC
>DATCUT010000014.1:0-6979 GCA_036561785.1 Rhodanobacter sp. | reverse complement strand
GCCCGCCGCATCACGCACGCCTTCGGCCTGCAGCCAGGCCAGCGCGTCGGCAGTGGCCGGCAGGTGGAACTCGATCCGCTGGCAGCGGCTGCGGATGGTCTGCGGCAGGCGCCACGGGGCGTCGGCCAGCAGGATCAGCATGGTCTGCGCGGCCGGTTCCTCCAGCGTTTTCAGCAATGCATTGGCGGCCGCCGGGTTCATTGCGTCGGCCGGGTCGATGCTGGCCACCTGCCAGCCGCCGAACTGGCTGTTCATGGCCAGCCGCGCCGACAGTTCGCGGATCTGGTCGACCACGATCTCGCTGCGCTGCACGCCGTCCTTGCGCAAGCCGAAGCCCAGCGTGACCACATCCGGATGCGAGCCGGCGGCGAGCAGCAGGCAGCTGCGGCAATGCCCGCAGGCATCGCCACCGATCGGCTCGGCACACAGCAGCCCCTGCACGAAGCGCTGCGCGAACGCGCGCTTGCCCAGGCCGGCGGCGCCGCACAGCAACAAGGCATGCGGCAGCGCATCGCGCTGGCGGCGCGCCTGCAGCCGCGCCCAATGTTCGGCGTGCCAGGGCAACCCGTTCATGCCTGCACTTCTCCAAGCAGCACCGCCAGCGCCTGCGTCGCGGCCTGCAGGACGGCAGCGGGCGACCGGCTGGCGTCGATCACCCGGAAACGCTCCGGTTCGGCCGCGGCGCGCTCGCGATAACTCGCGCGCACACGTTCGAAAAAGGCATCGGCCTCGACCTCGATACGGTCGGCGTCGCCGCGGCCGGCGGCGCGCGCACGGCCGGTCGCCACCGGCAGGTCGAGCAGCAAGGTCAGGTCGGGCTTCACGCCGTCACAAGCCCAGCGCTCGAGTTCTGCGATGCGCGGCGTCGGCTGGCCGCGGCCGCCGCCCTGGTAGGCATAGCTGGCGTCGGCAAAGCGATCGCACAGCACCCACTGGCCCGTACTCAGGGCCGGCTCGATCACTTCGCGCACCAGCTGTGCGCGCGAGGCGAACATCAGCAGCAGTTCGGTCTCGGCCGCCAGTCCATGCAGGGCCGGATCGAGCACGATCGCGCGCACCGCCTCGCCCACGGCGGTGCCGCCGGGCTCGCGCGTCTGCACCAGCGCGATGCCGCGCTGTTCGATGTGCTCGCGCAGGCCGGCCAGCAAGGTGCTCTTGCCGGCGCCCTCGCCGCCTTCGAGGCTGATGAATTTTCCGCGCGGGTTTGTCATCGGCAACGCTTCCGCTGGTAGCAGTCGACGTTGCGATTGTGTTCCTCCAGCGTGCGGGCGAACACGTGGCCGCCGTCGCCGCGCGCCACGAAGTACAGCGCGTCGCCGGCGGCCGGGTGCAGCGCTGCCACCAGCGCCGGCTTGCCCGGCAGCGCGATCGGCGTCGGCGGCAGGCCGGCGCGGGTATAGGTGTTGTAAGGCGTGTCGGTGGTCAGGTCGCTGCGGCGGATGTTGCCGGCGTAGTTCGCGCCCATGCCGTAGATCACGCTGGGATCGGTCTGCAGCAGCATGCGATCCTCAAGGCGCCGCACGAACACGCCGGCGATCTGCGCGCGCTCCGCCGGAATACCGGTTTCCTTCTCCACGATCGAGGCCAGGACCAGCGCCTCGTACGGCGTGGCCAGCGGCAGGTCCTGCGCGCGCCCCGCCCACAGCTCGCCGAGCGTCTTCACCATCGCGGCATGCGCGCGCCTGAGGATGTCCAGGTCGCTGTCACCCTTCACATAGGCGTAGGTTTCGGGCAGGAAACGGCCTTCCGGCGCTTCGCCGCCGGCGCCGAGCTTTCGCATGATCCCGGCATCGTCCAGCGCGGCGCTGTCGTGGTTCAACTTCTCGGCCCTGGCCAGCGCCTGGCGCAACTCGCCGAAGGTCCAGCCGTCGACAATGGTGAACAGACGTTGCAGCACCCTGCCGGCCGCCATGTTCGCGAGCAGTTGGCGCGGGGTGATGCCGGGTTCCAGCGCGTATTCGCCGGCGTGCAGCTTGCCGGCCACGCGCATCTGCTCGGCCAGCAGGCGCCAGTACAGCGGGTTGGCCGTGCTGAACCCGCGTTGGCGCAACTCGCCGACGATGCCCTTGAAACTGCTGCCGCGGCTGATGTCGATGCTGTCGCCCTGCGTCGCCACGTTCAGCGGCGCCGTGCTGAAGCGGGCGAAGTCGTTCCAGCCATAAACCAGCGCGCCGACCGAGACCAACAGCGCGATCAACAACAGCAGCCGTGGCCATGCGCGCCCGCGCATCCGTTTGTCGCTCATCCGCCCTGCTCCATCGAAAATCCCAAGTCCCGCCAATGTTGCTGCAACCGACAGGTCATCGTGCCCGGCACATAGCCGCAGCCATCCAGCGAACGTACCGGCAGGATGCCGCGCACGCTCGAACTGAGGAAGACCTCGCCGGCACCCAGCAGGGTATCCAGCGTCAGCTCACCGACCCGTGCCTGCGGACACGCTGCCAGCACCTCGGCACGGGCTACCCCGGCCACGCCGCAGCGGTCCAGCGACGGCGTCAGCAGTTCGCCGTCGACCACGGCAAACAAATTGGCCATGGTCGCCGAAATCACCCGCCCGTGGCTATCGAGCAGTACGCCTTCGGCAATCGCCGGATCGTTCCATTCGGCGCGCGCGAGCACCTGCTCCAGCCGGTTCAGGTGCTTGATGCCGGCCAGCAGCGGCTGCTCCGCCAAACGGATGTTGCACACGCGCACGCGCACGCCTTGCGCATAGACCTCGGCGGCGACCGGCGGCGGCGCGAACGCGGCCACTATTCGTGTCGATTGCGGTGAGGCCGGCAGGCTGTAGCCGCGCTCGCCGGGACCGCGGGTGACGGTGATGCGCAGCACCGATGCCGGCATGCCTCGGCTGACTTCCAGCGCCTCGCGCCACAGCTGCGCCGGATCGGGTGTCGGTATCCGCAGGCGCGCGCAACCCTCGGTCAGCCGCTGCATGTGCCGCGACCACAGTGGCGCCACCGCGCCGACCAGGCGGATGCTCTCGAACAGGCCGTCGCCATAGGCCAGGCCACGATCCAGCGCCGACACCTGTGCCGCCGCCACGCCGTTGACCAGCATGCGCGCCGTCATCAGTCCGGCACTCCCAGCGCGCGCAGCAGGCCGCGCGCCTTGGCGCGGGTTTCGTCCAGTTCGCTGGCGGCGACCGAGTCGGCCACGATGCCGGCACCTGCACGCAGGCTGACTTCATCGCCGGCCAGGGTCAGGGTGCGGATCAGGATGTTCAAGTCGAGCTCACCGTTGCGATCGAGATAGCCCAGCGCGCCGGTGTACGCGCCACGCGGCGTGTCTTCCAGCGCGGCGATGATTTCCATGCAGCGCACCTTGGGACAACCGGTGATGGTGCCGCCCGGGAAGGTGGCGGCGATCACCTCGCCGGGCGTCACGTCGGCGCGCAGGCGCCCACGTACATTGGAGACGATGTGGTGAACGTGGGCATAACTCTCCACCACCATCAGCTCGTCGACTTCGACCGTGCCCGGCATGCAGACACGACCGAGGTCGTTGCGCTCCAGGTCGATCAGCATCACGTGCTCGGCGCGTTCCTTCGGGTGCGCGCTCAGTTCGCGGATGCGTGCCCGCTCGTCGTCGCCGGGCAGGCGCGGGCGCGTGCCGGCGATCGGCCGGGTCTGTGCCACGCCACCGCGCACTTCGACCAGCCGTTCCGGCGAGGAGCTCACCACCGCCCAGCCCGGCTGCTGCAGCAGGCCGGCGAACGGCGCCGGATTGGCCTGGCGCAGCACCGCATACAGCGACGCCGGCACGGGCGGTTGCGCGTAGCGCGCACGCCAGGCGCGCGACAGGTTCACCTGGAAGATGTCGCCGGCGTACAGGTGTTCGTGGATGCGCGCCACGCCGTCGAGGAACTGCTGCGGCGCATCCTCGTCCCAATCGGTGGGGGCGGCCAGCGGCGGAATCAGCGGTACGGCGGCGAGATCGGCTTTCAGCGCATCGAGCAGATCCTCGTGGCCGGCCTCGGCGACCAGGATCGTGCAATCGCGCACATGGTCGACGATCACCGCGGCTGGACAACGCACAGCCAACGCCAGCGGCAGCGTGGTCGGCGGCCGCAGTTTCAGCGTCGGCTCGATCTCGCCGGCCAGTTCGTACGCCAGCAGCAATACCCAGCCGCCGTGGAACGGCAGCCCGTCGCTTTCCGGCGGCAGGCGCTCGGCCTGCCAGACGGTATCCAGTACATCGAGGAAACGCCCTTCCCGCACCGTACCCGCACCATCGCGCAGGCAGCCGTCGGCGTGCAGGGTCAGCTGCTCGCGCGGGAACGCGAACAGGATGTCGTAGCGCGACTGCGCGGTGCCGTGCACCACGCTTTCCAGCAGGCACGGATAACGCTGCGGAAAAGCAGCGGCCGGCGCGAGCAGATCGCGCCGGCCGTCCAGGATACGGCGATGGCAGGTCACGCTCAGACGCGGCGGAAGGCCAGCGTGCCGTTGGTGCCGCCGAAGCCGAACGAGTTGGAGATCGCCACGTCGACCTTCGCCTCGCGCGTCGTATTCGGCACGAAGTCCAGGTCGCAGCCTTCGCCCGGCTCGTCCAGGTTGATCGTGGGCGGCAGCACCTGGTCGCGCAGCGCCAGGATGCTGAAGATCGCCTCGACGCCGCCGGCCGCACCGAGCAGATGGCCGGTGGTGGACTTGGTCGAGCTCATCGCCAGCTTGTAGGCGTGATCGCCGAATACCTTCTTCGCCGCCATCACCTCGCCCAGGTCGCCCAGTGGCGTGGAGGTGCCGTGCGCATTGACGTACTGCACGTCCGTCGGATTGAGGCCGGCGTCGTTCAGCGCGGTCTGGATGCAGCGCGCCGCGCCTTCGCCGCCCTCGCTCGGTGCGGTCATGTGGAACGCGTCGCCGCTCATGCCGAAGCCGACCAGCTCGGCGTAGATGCGCGCGCCGCGGGCCTTGGCGTGCTCGTACTCTTCCAGCATCAGCACGCCGGCGCCGTCGGACAGCACGAAGCCGTCGCGGTCCTTGTCCCACGGACGGCTGGCCTTGGTCGGCTCGTCGTTGCGGGTGGACATCGCCTTGGCCGAGCAGAAACCGGCCATCGCGGTGCCGGTGGTGGCGAACTCGGCGCCACCGGCGATCATCGCGTCGGCATCGCCGTACTGGATCATCCGCGCAGCCAGGCCGATGTTGTGGGCACCGGTGGTGCAGGCGGTGACGCAGGCGATGTTCGGGCCCTTCAGGCCGAACATGATCGACAACTGGCCCGAGACCATGTTGATGATCGAGCTGGGCACGTAGAACGGCGAGACCCGGCGCGGACCTTTCGCCGCCAGTTCCAGCGTGGTGGCTTCGATCGTGTACAGGCCGCCGATGCCGGCACCGACCGCCACGCCGATGCGCGGCGCGTTCGCCTCGGTCACTTCCAGCCCGGAATCACGCAGGGCCTGGGTGCCCGCCGCCACGCCGTAGTGGATGAACGGGTCCATCTTCTTGACGTCCTTGAGCGGCATCCACTCGGACGGATCGAAGCCGCTGACCTGGCCGGCGATGCGCGTGGAATAAGCGGAGGTGTCGAAATGGGTGACCGGGCCGATGCCGCTGACGCCCTTGACCACTCGATCCCAGGCGCTGGCGATGTCGTTGCCGACCGGCGAGATGATGCCCATGCCGGTCACTACCACACGTCGCTTGCTCATGCTGATGTTCCTTACGTGATTGCGTGGATCTGCCGCTGCCGGCAGCCACCTCGTACGGGTCGCGGGGACGCCGCCCGGTCGCGCCTGGCTGGCATCCTGCCCACCATACGGGGTCGGACGTTACAACAAACAGAAACGAAAACTGCGCCAAGATGGCGCAGCGTTCGATATCACCGCGGGTAGGCGGACTGGCCAGCGGGCGCGTGCCAGTCCAAATGCGCGGCGATCAATCCCGGATCGATCAATCCTTGGAGTGGGCCTTGATGTAATCAACGGCCTGCTGCACGGTGGTGATCTTCTCGGCATCTTCGTCGGGAATCTCGGTCTCGAACTCTTCCTCGAGCGCCATCACCAGTTCCACCGTGTCCAGCGAATCTGCGCCCAGATCGTCCACGAACGAAGCGTTCGCCGTGACTTCATCTTCCTTCACGCCCAACTGCTCGATGACGATTTTCTTGACGCGCTCTTCGATGGTGCTCATGTTGCCCATACCTCTCAAGGAGTAATTGATTTGTTTGTGCCGGCACAAGGCCTGCAAAAGGCCGGCGCATTGTAGTGGCTAAACCGCGAGGCCGCCACGATTCGCCGGTGACACGAGGGCGCGGCCCCCGATGACCGGCGCGAAAGCGCAATTGTCGCCTAAAACGGGGCCGCTGGCGACAACTGCGTCCACATGTCCTACGGCATGTACATGCCGCCATTGACGTGCAGGGTTTCCCCGGTGATGTAGGCCGCCGCCGGCGAAGCCAGGAAACCCACCGCCTTGGCGATGTCCGAAGCCTCGCCCAGCCGCCCCAGCGCGATCTGGCCGAGCAGTGCCTGTTTCGATTCTTCCGGCAGGGCGCGGGTCATGTCGGTGTCGATGAAGCCCGGTGCCACCACGTTGACGGTGATCCCGCGGCTGCCGATCTCGCGCGCCAGCGACTTGGAGAACGCGATGATGCCGGCCTTGGCTGCGGCGTAGTTGGACTGACCCGGATTGCCGGTGAGCCCGATCACCGAGGCGATCGAGATGATGCGGCCCTTCCTCGCCTTCATCATGCCGCGCATCACCGCCTTGGAGGTGCGGTAGACCGAGGTGAGGTTGGTGTCGATGATCGCCTGCCAGTCCTCGTCCTTCATTCGCATCAGCAACTGGTCGCGGGTGATGCCGGCGTTGTTGACCAGGATCGAGACCGCACCGAATTCCTTCGCAATGCCGTCGATCAGCCCCTCGACCGCGGCGCCGTCGGTGACGTTCAGCACGCGGCCGTGGCCGCCATGCGCGGCCAGCCGCTCGCCGATCGCGGCGGCGCCGGACTCGGTGGTGGCGGTACCGATGAC
>DATCUT010000013.1:0-4397 GCA_036561785.1 Rhodanobacter sp. | reverse complement strand
TGCGCATGGCGTGCTGTCGCTGGTGGACTACCCCGGCTTCGAGGGCCTGGACGCGCCGGACATGGAGACTTACTCCAAGGCGCTCAACGCGGCGCAGTTCCCGCTGTCGGTCCTGGCGGTCACCGAACATGCCGCGCAGCTGTACCGCAAGGGCATCTACGGCAACACCATGACCTCCAACCCGCGTGCGCTGGACGTGGCCTGCGCCACCCTGTCGCTGCTGACCCCGCAGGTGCGCGACAACATCCGCGTGCGCGGCGAGGAAGCGGTGCGCAAGCTGGAGCAGCTCAAGAGCGACCTGGGCGGGCTGATCACCAAGGTGCAGGGCACCGGCCTGCTGTTCTCCTGCGAACTGGCGTCCGAGTACAAGTGCTACGGCGCCGACTCCACCGAGGAATACATGCGCGAGCACGGCGTCGGCGTGATCCATGGCGGCACCAACTCGCTGCGCTTCACCCCGCACTTCAAGGTCACCAGCGCCGAGGTCGACCTGATCATCGCCCACGTGCGCAAGGCGCTGCTCGAAGGCCCGCGCAAGGCCAAGGCCGAGGCGGCCTGACCGGCAGGAGTGTGGACGGTAGAAACGTTCGCGGCGAAAAGTCCTCTGCGCGAGGACAGTTTTTCGGCGATTTGCCGGCCCATAGTGGTTCTATGGGCCAAGAAGCGGCGGAAAAATGGACCGCGCAGAGGGCTTTGCAGCCCGAACGGCTTCTACCGCCCACGCTCCTGGCCCACACCAGCTGCGGCGATGCACGACACGTCGCCGCAGCTGAATACTTCATGCACGTAAGATCTTGCCGACTCCCGTGAGAGCTGCCCCCTGCATAGACTGACCCGGCCGGCAACTGCCGGTCACCCAGGGAGGATTCACAATGTCACTGTCATTACGTCTGCTCGCCGTCAGCGCCGCCTTCGCCTTTGCCGGCGCCGCCTTCGCAGCCAGCCCGGCCGCCACCCCCGCCACCGCACCGGCTGCCAAGCCGCATACTGCCCAGCAGCAGCGCATGATCGACTGCAACAAGCAGGCCACCGGCAAGAAAGGCGCCGAACGCAAGACCTTCATGAGCTCCTGCCTGAAGGGTGAAAGCACCGCGGCCGCGCCAGCGGCCAAGCCGACCCAGCAGGGGAAGATGGCGACCTGCAATGCCGACGCCAAGACCAAGGCGCTCAAGGGTGCCGAGCGCAAGGCCTTCATGAGCGAATGCCTGAAAGGCCACGCCGCAACCTGATCCGCCAGCCAACCCGCGCACGCATGCCTGTGCGTGCGCGGGTGAAGCTGCCTCGCTAAGCTCCCTGACTGTCGCGCCCAGCGCCGCCCCTGAAGACAGTCACCCATGAAGATCGTCGAAGTGCGCCACCCGCTGATCCAGCACAAGCTCGGCCTGATGCGCCGCGCCGGCATCAGCACCAAGGAGTTCCGCGAGCTAGCCTCCGAGGTCGCCGCCCTGCTCACCTACGAGGCCACCAAGGACCTGGAAACCATCGAGGAACAGATCCAGGGCTGGGCCGGCCCGCTGCAGGTACACCGGATCAAGGGCAAGAAGATCACCATCGTGCCGATCCTGCGCGCCGGCCTGGGCATGCTGCCCGGCGTGCTCGACCTGATTCCCGCCGCCAAGGTCAGCGTGGTCGGCCTGCAGCGCGACGAGCAGACGCTGAAGCCGACGACCTACTACGAAAAACTCACCGGCCGCATGGACGAACGCACCGCGCTGATCGTCGACCCGATGCTGGCCACCGCCGGCACCCTGATCGCCACCGTCGACATGCTCAAGGCGGCCGGCTGCAAGCGTATCAAGGGGTTGTTCCTGGTCGCCGCGCCGGAAGGCCTCAAGCGCGTCGAGGCGGTCCACCCCGATATCGAGATCTACACCGCCGCGATCGACGAGCGCCTGAACGAACGCGGCTACATCCTGCCCGGCCTCGGCGACGCCGGCGACAAGATCTTCGGCACCAAGCAGCTGCCGGCGAGCGACTGATCCGACATCGTAGGAGCCCACTCGCGGGCGATGCTCTTGCCCGGTCCCTAATGACGATCAAAGCAAAAGCATCGCCCGCGAGCGGGCTCCTACCCGGCTTGGCTCGCCTCAGCGGCCGAAGCGGTCGGTCGCCTCCACCAGTTCGTGCACGATGCCCGGCTCGAACGCGGAATGGCCGGCGTCCTGCACGATGTGCAGATCGGCCTCGGGCCAGGCGCGATGCAGGTCCCACGCGCTGCGCAACGGGCACACCACGTCGTAGCGGCCCTGCACGATCACCGCCGGGATGTTGCGGATGCGCTCGACGTTGCGCAGCAGCTGGTCGTCGTGTTCGAAGAAGCCACCGTTGACGAAGTAGTGGCACTCGATGCGCGCGAACGCCAGCGCGAATTCGTCCTCGGCGCTGGACTCGATGTGCGACTTGTCCTGCCACAGGAAACTGGTGGCGCCCTCCCACACGGACCAGGCGCGCGCCGCGTCGGTACGCGTCTTCGCATCGGCGCTGGTCAGACGGCGGTGGTAGGCACTCATCAGGTCGCCGCGCTCGACCTCGGGGATCGCGTTGAGATAGGTCTCCCACGCATCCGGATACAGCGCGTCGCAGCCCTTCTGGTAGAACCACTCCAGTTCCCAGCGACGCAGCATGAAGATGCCGCGCAACACCAGTTCGGTGACCTTGTCCGGGTGTGCCTGCGCATACGCCAGCGCCAGCGTGGAACCCCACGAACCGCCGAACACCTGCCAGCGGTCGACGCCCAGATGCTCGCGCACGCACTCGATGTCGGCGACCAGATCCCAGGTGGTGTTGTCGGTCAATTCCGCATGCGGGGTGGACTTGCCGCAGCCGCGCTGGTCGAACAGCACGATGCGGTAGACCGCCGGATCGAAGAAGCGCCGGCACTTCGCATTGGTGCCGCCGCCCGGACCGCCATGCAGGAACACCACCGGCTTGCCGTTCGGGTTGCCGCTCTGCTCGTAGTACAGCGTGTGCAAGGGCGAAACCGGCAGGAACCCGCTATCGAACGGCTCGATTTCGGGATACAGCGAACGCAGCGGCAACGACGGCATGGCGGCTCCTTCGAACCAACAGACAAGCCGCCAAGCCTAGCACGGGCGCGGCTTCCGGGCCTTCAATCAGCTGCGAACAGCTTGCCGGGATTGAGGATGCCGTTGGGATCGAACACCTTGCGCACGCCCCGCATCAGCGCGATTTCCGCCGCGCTGCGGGTGCTTTCCAGGTATGCCCGCTTGACCAGGCCGATACCGTGCTCGGCCGAAATGCTGCCGCCATGACGCTGCAGAGTCGCGGCCAACAGTTTGGTGACGTGTTCGCACTGCGCAATGAACACGTCCTCGGCCAGGCCATCCGGGCGCAGCACGTTGATGTGCAGGTTGCCGTCGCCGATATGCCCGAACCAGACCACTTCGGCCTGCGGATACTCGTGCGCCAGCAGCGCCTGCATCTCGTGCAGGAACGCCGGCACCGCGCTGACCCGCACCGACACGTCGTTCTTGTACGGCCGCCGCGGCGCCAGGCTCTCGGTGATGCCTTCGCGCAGCCGCCACAGCGCGGCGGCCTGCGCCTCGCTCTGCGCGATCACGCCATCGCCAACCCAACCCTGTTCCAGCGCGTGTTCGAACGCGGCCAGCGCGGCCTCCTGCTGCCGCTCGTCGGCCGCATCGAACTCGGTCACCACGTAGTACGGGTAGTCGCCGTCGATGGCGCGCTGCGCGCCATGCGCCAGCACGTGCCGCAACGCGTGGTCGGTGAAGAACTCGAACGCCTGCAACGCCAGCCGCGCGCGAAACAGCGCGAACACCTGCATCAACGCATCCATGTCCGGCAGCGCCAGCAGCATCACCTGCGACGGCGGCGGCGGATCGGTCAGCTTCAGCGTGGCTTCGACCACGATGCCCAGCGTCCCCTCCGAACCGATCAGCAACTGGCGAAAGTCGTAGCCGCTGGAGTTCTTGATCAGCCCACGGTTGAATTCGAGCAGTTCGCCGTTGCCGGTGACCACCTTCAGCCCGGCGATCCATTCGCGCGTGTTGCCGTAGCGGATCACCCGGATGCCGCCGGCATTGGTGGCGATGTTGCCGCCGATCGAGCAGGAGCCGCGCGCGGCGAAATCGACCGGATAGTTCAGGCCATGCTGGCGGGCGGCTTCGTGCACGTGCTGCAGGATCATCCCGGGTTGCACCGTGAGCGTGCGGTCGACCGCGTTGAAATCCAGCACCCGGTTCATCCGCTCCAGGCTCAACACCAGCTCGCCGTTGGCCGCCACGGCGCCACCGGACAGGCCGGTGCGGCCGCCGGAAGGCACGATCGCCACGCGCTGTTCGTTCGCCCAGCGCACGATGGCCTGCACCTCTTCCGCACTGGCCGGCAGCGCGATCGCCAGCGGCGCCGGGGCCCAG
>DATCUT010000012.1:0-13241 GCA_036561785.1 Rhodanobacter sp. | reverse complement strand
CGGCGCCGGCGGCGCCGTGGCGCGCCGGTCGAGCAAGCCGGCCAGGCGCAGCAGCGCACCTTTCCAGTCGTCCTCGGCCAGCGCCGCCAGATTGCCATGCGGGCTGGCCAGCCTGGATTCGAAGAACAGGCCGCTGCGGCTGATGGCTTCGCGCAGACCTTCGCCGCGGGTGATTTCGGCGGGAGTGCGCAGCGACTGCTCGAGCAAGGCCAGCGCCGTGCGCAGGTCCGGCGGCAACTGGCGCAATACCGGCCGCTGGGCCAGCGTGCCCAGCGTGGCCAGCAAGGGCGCATAGCCGTTCTGCTGGGGCAGGCGCTCGCGCAGCACGCGCTGGAATGTCGGGTCGGCAGGGGGCGACAACACTTCCAGTTGCGGTTGCGCGCCCAGGCTCAATACGCGGACCTGGAACTGCGCCGGCAACTGGCTGCCAGGCACGTCCGCTTCCACGGTGAGGGCGCCGATCTGCAGGACCAGCAGGCCTTGCGGGTTCACGCCCAGGGGCCGCGCCGACAGCACGGTGCCGATGCGCCAGCTTGGCGCGGTGGTGCCGGAGGCGGCACCGGCCCAGGTGAGGGCGGCCAGGCTGGTCGGTTGGATGATCAAGTCGGTTCCTGCACGCGGGCCGTGTGTGCGAGTGGGTTCGTCCAGAAGGGCATCGGCCGTGCGCGGGTGAACTTGAGCCGTGGCCGGCGCCGGATGCGCGGCGCTTGCGGCGGCAGATTGCATCACGACGCCCTAAAGCGATCGCGCCCGCGGCCGATAAGCCCTCGTCAGCGCCAATGGCGCGAGTGGAGTGGCGGCATGGCCGGCAAACGGGCGGCGAAACAGAAAGATGACGGACAGGAGCCGGCGGCGGATGGCGCGGCCGTGGTGGTGCTTCCGGCGGATTGCCGTATCGCCGCCCAGGCCGCGCTGAAGGCGAAACTGCTGGGTGCGCTGGAAAAAGGCGCCATCGCGGTGCTGGACGGCAGCCAGGTGGAGCGTGCCGACACCGCGGCCCTGCAGCTGCTGGTGCTGTTCCGGCGTGAACTTCAGGCGCGCGGCGGCACGCTGGAGTGGCGCGGCGCGAGCGAGGCTATGAACGAGGCGGCCGGCCTGCTCGGCCTGGCACAGATACTGGAACTGCCGGCCGCAGGGCTGGCCTGAACGAGGTGGCAGCATGGCAAAGATTCTTGCAGTAGACGATTCGGTTTCGATGCGCGGCATGGTGGCGTTCACCCTGCGCGGCGCCGGGCACGAGGTGGCCGAGGCCGAAAACGGGCAGCTGGCGCTGGATATCGCGCGCGGCAGTTCATTCGACCTGGTGCTGGCCGACGTCAACATGCCGGTAATGGACGGCATTGCCATGGTGCGCGAGCTGCGCGCGATGGATGCCTACAAGGGCGTGCCGATCCTGATGCTGACCACCGAGTCGCATACCGAGAAGAAGATGGAAGGCAAGGCGGCCGGCGCCACCGGCTGGCTGGTCAAGCCGTTCGATCCGGAACAACTGCTGGCCACCGTCAAGCGCGTGCTGGGTTAAGGAACGTCATGAGCGCGGTCGACCTGACTCAGTTCCACAAGACATTCTTCGAGGAAAGTCGGGAAGGGCTCGATGCCATGGAGGCGGCGCTGCTGGCGCTGGATTCGGGTTCGACCGACCACGAGCTGGTGCATACCATCTTTCGTGCCGCGCACTCCATCAAGGGCGGTGCCGCGACATTCGGATTCGCCGATGTGGCCGCGTTCACCCATGTCGCCGAATCGCTGCTGGAAGAAGTGCGCAGCGAACGCCGGGCGGTGGATTCCGGGCTGATCGAGTTGCTGCTGCGCTCGGTCGATTGCCTGCGCGCGATGCTGGACCGGTCCAGCCAGGGTCGGCCGGTGGCCGATGCCGAGAGCGAGGCGCTGCGCGTCGAGCTGGTACGCCTGGTCAGCGGCGAGGTGGCCGTGCCAACCGGCGCGGCAACGCCTGCGGCGGCACCGGCAAGCGGCTGGACTATCGGGTTCACCGCAATGCCGCACCTGCTGCAGACCGGCAACGATCCGTTGCGGCTGTTCCGCGAACTGCAGCAACTGGGTCGCCTGGAGGTGGTGCGCGCGTTCATCACCGACAGCGCGCCGGCGCAGCTGGCCGAGCTCGATCCGAGCCAGTGCCATCTCGGCTGGGAGTTGCGCCTGCATGGCGCCGTCGCACGCGGCGACGTCGACGCGGTATTTGACTGGCTCGACGGCGATTGCGAGCTGACCGTCGCGCCGCTGTCCGATGCCGCCGCGGTGCCGTCGGTGCCGGATGTCCCGGCGCCGGAAGTCGCGCTGCCGGCAGCGGTCGCGCCGCGGACGGTGCGCGAGACGTCCGCCGCCTCCGGCGAAGGCAGCTCGATCCGCGTCGGCATCGACAAAGTCGATGCGCTGATCAACATGATGGGCGAGCTGGTGATCACCCAGTCGATGCTCAGCGACATCGGCGAAAAATTCGAACTGTCCCAGCTGGGGCGGTTGCGCGACGGGCTGGTGCAGCTCGAGCGCACCACGCGCGAGCTGCAGGAAAGCGTCATGCGCATCCGCATGCTGCCGATCGCCTCCGTGTTCAACCGCTTTCCGCGCCTGGTGCACGACCTGGAGCGCAAGCTCGACAAGCGGGTCAGGCTGGAGCTGCACGGCGAGCACACCGAACTGGACAAGACGGTGCTGGAGAAAATCGGCGACCCGCTGGTGCACCTGGTGCGCAACGCGATCGACCACGGCCTGGAGTCGCCGGCGCAACGCAAGGCCGCCGGCAAATCCGAAACCGGCACGCTCAAGCTCAACGCGTACCACGAAGGCGGCAACATCGTGGTGCAGATCAGCGACGACGGCGCCGGGCTCAACCATGCCGCGATCGTGGCCAAGGCGCAGCAACGCGGCCTGATCGCCGCGGGGCAGGAGCTCAGCGACGCCGAGGTGGCCGAGCTGATCTTCCAGCCGGGCTTTTCCACCGCCGCCCAGGCCACCGATCTTTCCGGCCGTGGCGTGGGCATGGACGTCGTGCGCCGCAACGTGCGCGATCTGGGCGGCAGCGTCGGCGTGCGCAGCGTGTCCGGCAAGGGCAGCACGTTCACGATCACCTTGCCGCTGACCCTGGCGATCATCGACGGCCTGGTCACGGCCGTGGGCAGCGAGCGCTACATCGTGCCGCTGACCTCGATCGTCGAGTCGCTGCGGCTGCGCGCCGATGCGGTGCGCCGGATCGCCGGCGGCGGCGAGGTGTTCCACTTCCGCGGCGAATACCTGCCGATCATGCGGCTGCACCGCGCCTTCGCCTGCAGCGATGCGGTCACCGACATCGCACACGGCATCGTGGTGGTGATCGAGGAAGACGGCCGGCGCGTGGGCCTGCTGGTCGACGACCTGCTCGGCCAGCAGCAGGCGGTCGTCAAGTCGCTGGAGGCGCATTACCGGCGCGTGCAGGGCATTTCCGGCGCGACCATCCTCAGCGACGGCTCGGTCGCACTGATCGTCGACGTGGGTGGCGTGGTGCGGCTGGGGCAGCACAGAAAGGCAGCCTGATCGAACGCGCGCGGCACTCAAGTTTCCGGCGCTTGCGCCGACACAGACAAGGCAGCAGGGCGCGCAGAAGCCCGTCACGAGGTTACGCCCATGTACGAAGACCCCATGTACGAAGACAAACGGGCCGCGGCGCCGCCGCTGCAGCAACTCACCTTCAGCCTGGCCGACGAAGAGTACGGCGTGGACATCCTGGCCGTACGCGAGATCCGCAGCTGGTCGCGCGTCACCCGCATTCCGCAGACGCCGGATTACGTGCTGGGCGTGCTGAACCTGCGTGGCGCGATCGTGCCGATCATGGATCTGCGCCTGCGCTTCGGCCTGCAGCGCGAAAGCTACGGCGACGACACCGTGGTGATCATCGTGGCCATCGCCGAGCGCCTGTTCGGCATCGTGGTGGATGCGGTATCCGACGTGGTCGACATCGACCCGGCGGCGATCAAGCCGGTGCCCGACATGGGTGCGGTGGTGGACACCCGCTATCTGAAAGGGCTTGCCACTCACGTCGAACGCATGGTGATGCTGCTGGACGTGGAAAAGCTGATGCGTCCAGAGGACGTGGAAACACTGGACGCGGCCTTGCCGGCCGTCCAGGACGTTGAAGTCGCCGCCTGACCCGGGAAATCGAGATGAAGATGAAGAATTTGAAGGCTTACCTGGTCCGGCTGACCACGCTGACCGTCAAGATGCGCCTGATCGGCGTGCTCGGCCTGTTGTGCACGATGCTGCTGGTGGGCGCCTGGATCGGACTCGGTGGCATGGCCCGCGCGAATGAAAGTGCCCGCCAGATCTACCAGGAAGAGCTGCTTCCGCTGACCAGCATCAATGAGGTGGCGCGCGGGTCGCTGAACAGCTTCATCTCGCTGAGCGAGGCGGCATTCCACAAGGATGACAAGGCCATCGTCCAGCAGAAGCTCGCCGAGGTCGCCAAGGGCCAGCTTGCGGATGCGGCGCTGCTGAAGAAACTGGGGGCGGGCAGGATGTCGCCGGCGGTCAAGAAGCAGTGGAGCGCGTTCGAGAGCGCCCGCGGCGACGTGACTTCGTCGATGACCGAGATCACCGATGCGCTGAACCAGGCCGACGACGGCGCCAATGCGCTGCTTTACTCCGACGTGCTGCCGAACGTGACGATCATGAGCGCGGAGATGAACAAGCTCATCGCCATGCAGGTCGACGAAAGCCGGCAGCAATACGAATCGGCCGTGAGCAGCTACCAGCGCATCCGCATCATGACGTTCGGCGCGCTCGGCGCCGGCATGCTGCTGGCCGTACTGATGGCGTTCTTCATGATCCGCTCGATCGTCGGCACGCTCAACCGGGCCGTGCGCGTGGCGAACGCCATCTCGCAGGGCCAGCTGGGGCACAACATCGTCACCCATCGCAAGGACGAGCTGGGCCGCCTGCTGGAGGCGTTCCGGTTGATGGACGAGCGGCTCACCCTGACCGTCGGCGAAGTGCGCCTCGGTTCCGATGCGGTCAGCACGGCGGCGCAGCAGATCGCCCGCGGCAACGACGACCTCAGCCAGCGCACGCAGGAGCAGGCGTCCAGCCTGGAAGAGACCGCTTCCTCGATGGAGGAGATGACCTCCACCGTGAAGCAGAACGCGGAAAACGCCAGCCACGCCAACCAGCTGGCACGCGGCGCCCGCGAACAGGCCGAGCGTGGCGGCGAGGTGGCCGGCAAGGCGATTGTCGCGATGAGCGAGATCAACGCGTCCAGCAGCAAGATCGCCGACATCGTGGGGCTGATCCAGGAGATCGCCTTCCAGACCAACCTGCTGGCGCTGAACGCGGCGGTGGAAGCGGCGCGAGCCGGCGAGCAGGGCCGCGGTTTCGCCGTGGTGGCCACCGAGGTGCGCAGCCTGGCCCAGCGCAGTGCCGGCGCCGCGAAGGAGATCAAGGCGCTGATCAACGACAGCGCGGAAAAGGTGCGCAGCGGCTCGGAGCTGGTGAACCAGTCGGGCAAGGCATTGGCCGAGATCGTCGAGAGCGTGAAGAAGGTCACCGACATCGTGGCCGAGATCGCCGCGGCCAGCCAGGAACAGTCCGCCGGCATCGACCAGGTCAACAACGCGGTGATGCAGATGGACGAGATGACCCAGCAGAACGCCGCGCTGGTCGAGGAAGCTGCGGCGGCCGCCCGCGCCATGCACGAGCAGGCCGGTGAACTGACCCAGCAGGTCGGCTTCTTCCAGTTGAGCGAAAGCGGCGCGGCACCGGTTGCGCCGCCCGCGTCGACGCGGGCGAAGACCGCGGCAGTCGAGGCCGAAGCGGTATTCGCCGCGGTGCGCGGTGCTGCTCCGGCGCCGGCCCGTCCGTTGCGCACTGCCGTTGAAGCCACCAGCAACGCAGGCGCGTGGAAGGAATTCTGAAGTGAGCGCGGTGCCCGGCACGTTCGATCACAACGCCACCGCCTTGGGTGACGGCGGTGGCCCGTTGCTTGGTGATGCCGACTTCCAGTACCTGCGTGCCTTCGTTCTCGAGCATTGCGGCATCGCGCTTGGTGAGCACAAGCGGCAGCTGGTGCAGGGCCGCCTGTTCCGTCGCTTGCGTGCGCTGGGTTTGCCGAACTTCGGCAGCTATTGCGAGTTGTTGCGCCGCGATCCGCACGGCGAACTGGGCGAGCTGGCCAGCGCGATCAGCACCAATGTGACGTCGTTCTTCCGCGAGGTGCATCACTACGACCTGCTGGCCAACGAGCTGTTGCCGCGCTGGCTGCGCGAGAAACGCCGCGAAGGCGACCGCCTGCGGATCTGGTCGGCGGGCTGTTCCACCGGCGAGGAGCCCTACGCGCTGGCGATGGTGCTGGCCGAGGCGATCGAGCAGAGCGGCAGCAGGCTGGATGCGAAGATCCTGGCCACCGACCTGTCGCCGCAGGCGCTGGAAACCGCGCGCAAGGGCGTGTACCCGCTGGAGCGCATCGCCGGCATCAGTCCGGAGCGCTGCCGGCGCTGGATGCTGCGCGGCGAAGGCGCGTACGAAGGGCTGGCCTGCGTCCATCCGCGCCTGCGCGAGCTGGTCACCATCGAGCCGCTGAACCTGCTGCACCCGTGGCCGATGCGCGGACCGTTCGACGCGATCTTCTGCCGCAACGTGGTGATCTACTTCGACCAGCCGACCAAGCAGCGCCTGTTCCACCGTTACGCGGAGTTGCTGTCGGCGGGCGGCTATCTGTTTCTCGGCCATTCCGAATCGCTGCACGGCGTCAACGACGAATTCGAACTGATCGGGCGCACCGTCTACCGGAAACCCGGTTGATGGTCGCGGTGGCCGACAGGAGGCTGGGTGAGGCTGCGGCATTGCCGGGTTTCGAGCACCTGCACAGGTACTGGGACCCGACACAATCGCGCATGACGGTGAAGGTGTTGCCGGGCGAGTTCTATGTCAGTACCCGGGACGAGCTGGTCACCACCGTGCTCGGTTCCTGCGTGTCGGCCTGCATCCACGATGCGCACCGCGGTATCGGCGGCATGAACCACTTCATGCTGCCCGAACCGCGCGGCGAGCGTGACAGCTGGACATCCACCGTCGGCCGTGCGGCGCGCTACGGCAGCGATGCGATGGAGCAGCTGATCAATGCGATCCTTGTCGCCGGCGGCCAGCGCGCCGATCTGCAGGTCAAGATATTCGGCGGTGGTCGCGTACTGTCCCAGTTGACCGACATCGGCCGGCGCAATATCGATTTCGTGCAGCGCTATATCGCCACCGAAAAACTGAACCTGTGCGCATCGGACCTCGGCGACGCGTACCCCCGGCAATTGCAGTTCTTCCCCAACAGCGGCCGAGCGCGCGTGCGCATGCTGCGCCGCCATGACGACGTGGCGCTGGTGGCCGACGAGCGCGTTTACCTCAAGCGTTTGGCAAATGACCCGATAAAGGGTGAGGTCGAGCTTTTCTAGCGGCGGTTTCGGCTCCGCGGAAGTCCGACGAAGCCGCCGTCGATACGGCGCGGCTCGAGTTTCCTGGCAGGTGAGATGGATGGCGATGGAAAAAGTGCGTGTCCTGGTGGTCGACGATTCGGCGTTGGTGCGCAAGCTGATGACGACGATGCTTGCCTGCGATCCCGGGATCGAGGTGGTCGGCACCGCTGCCGATCCGCTGATCGCGCGCGAGAAGATCAAGCAGCTCAACCCGGACGTGCTGACGCTGGACGTCGAGATGCCACGCATGGACGGGCTGACGTTCCTGGAAAACCTGATGCGCCTGCGGCCGATGCCGGTGGTGATGGTGTCGTCGCTGACCGTGCAGGGTGCCGAGGTGACGCTGCGCGCCCTTGAGCTGGGCGCGGTGGATTTCCTGGCCAAGCCCAGCAGTGACCTGGCCAGCAGTTTCGGCGAGAAGGCGCAGGAGATCTGCGCCAAGGTGAAGCTTGCCGCGAAGGCACGGCCGCGCGCGCGCACGGCGGTGCGCAAGCTGGAAGTGGCGCCGCGTCTTTCGGCCGATGCGGTGCTGCCGCGCGCGCAGACGGCGGGCACGCGCGGCGGCAGTCCGGTCATCGTGATCGGTGCCTCGACCGGCGGTACCGAAGCGGTCCGCGTGGTGCTGGAAGCGATGCCGCCCGACGCGCCGCCGATCCTGGTGACCCAGCATATCCCCGCCGCGTTCAGCGGCCCGTTCGCGGAGCGGATGGACCGCTGTTCGGCGATGCGGGTATGCGAAGCCCAGGATGGCCAGCCGATCCAGACCGGGCACGCCTACATCGCCCCGGGCAGCCAGCACCTGCTGGTGATGTGGGATGGCGCCAAGTACGTGTGCCGGTTGCATGATGGCCCGCCGGTGAACCGGCACAAGCCCAGTGTGGACGTGCTGTTCCGTTCCATGGCGGCCAGTGCGGGGGCCGGCACCATTGCCGCCCTGCTGACCGGCATGGGCGACGACGGCGCGCGCGGCCTGCTCGAACTGCGCCAGGCCGGCGCCGCGACGCTGGTGCAGGACGAAGCCAGCTCGGTGGTATGGGGCATGCCCGGTGCCGCCTGGAAACTTGATGCGGCAGCCGAGATGTTGCCGCTGGACCACATAGCGGCGCGCCTGCTCACGCTGGCGCGCCAACCTCGCGATGGCGCTTCGCGCACCTGACCCACGGATATCGGCTCATGGCTGTCCTGTCTCAATTGGCCCGGCATTTCGCCAAACGTCCGCCCTACGGCTGGCTCGCCAGCATGCTGGCCCTGGTGCTGGCGCTGCTCTGGCATCCGGCGTGGCTGGCACCTTTGCTGATCGCCGCGGTTACCGCCGTGTGGATTGTCGAGAGCCGGTGCCCGCGGGAGACACCGCCGCCGGCAGCCGCCGCCGGCAACAACGCACCCGTGCGCGAGGCGCTGGAAGACGTCCGCGGCGCGCTGGTGGACGAACTCGGCCATGCCACCCGCGAGCTGCACCAGGGACTCGACTTGTTGCGCGATGCGGTATCCGAGCTGGGCGGCGGATTCGACGGTTTGTCGCACAAGACGGGGCTGCAGCAGTCGCTGCTGAAACAGATCATCGACGTGCAGAACGGCGGCGTGTCGGTGCAGGACTTTGCCGCCCGCACCAGCGACTTGTTGCAGCATTTCGTGGGCATGGTCGTGCAGATGTCGCGCGAAAGCCTGCGCATCGTCTACCGCATCGACGGCATGGCGAAGGAGATGGACGCGGTGTTCGGCCTGCTGAAGAACGTCAGCACGATCGCCGAGGAAACCAACCTGCTGGCGCTCAACGCCGCGATCGAGGCGGCCCGTGCGGGCGAGTCCGGCCGCGGCTTCGCCGTAGTGGCCGGCGAGATCCGCAGCCTGGCCAGCAACTCCAACCAGTTCAACGGGCAGATCGGCAGCCACGTCGAGCGCGCCCGTGCGGCGATGGAGCAGTTGCGCGGCCTGGTCGGCGCCATGGCCTCGCAGGACCTCAACGTGGCGCTGTCGGCCAAGGGCGGCATCGACGCGATGATGGCCCACGTCACCGAGAGCGACGCACGCACCAGCGCGGTCGCCGACCAGGTGGTCGAAATCAACCGCGGCCTCGGCAGCGACGTTTCCACCACGATCAGATCTTTGCAGTTCGAGGACATCCTCAGCCAGCTGCTGCGGCAGACCCGCACCCGGCTGGTCGAGCTGCAGGAGGTCGTGGGCGAATGCACGCGCGACATCGAGGAACTGGCCTGTGGCCCGATCGACGCCGACGCGTTGGCAGGACACGCCCAGCGGGTGCGCAGCCGGCTGGCGATCCAGCGCGAAAAGGCGCGCCTGCGTTCACGCGGGCCGGCCTTGCAGAGCTCGATGGACGCCGGCGAAATCGAATTGTTCTGAGAGGTTGTGAATTTTTCAACCTCGAAGCCCGGCCATGGCGAGGGCATGGATGCCCGAGTTGAGGCAACGCAGGAGCGGTTGTCCGATGGCCGGGCGCGGATCGGGCACGCCAGTGCTTGATTCGCGTGAGCGAGTCCGGACAAATCCGCCGGAAGCGGATTTGAACAGCCGCAGGCTGGCCCGCAGGGTGCATGCCAGGATGGCATGCATACATGTGCCGGACTCGCGACAGAAGAAAACCACAGGAAGTGGTTTTCTTCACAAACTTTGAGGAGTGCAGCATGATCGTCCACCACGACAGCGAACACGATTGCCTGACCCTGCAACTGGGCCAGCGCTTCGACTTCAGCATCCATCGCGACTTCCACGAGGCCTGCCTGGACAGCGGCAGGGCGGCCCGCAGCTACGTCATCGACCTGGGCGAGGTGACCAGCATGGACAGCTCGGCGCTGGGCATGCTGCTGCTGTTGCGCGAGCATGCCGGTGCCGATCGTGCCGAGATCCGCATCGTCAATGCCGGCAGTGAATTGCGCAGCACGCTGCGCGTGGCCGGCTTCGACAAGTTGTTCGTCCTGCATTGAAAGCATCGCGGGGCCGCCGGCCAGTCTGGCCCGAACCCCGCAAGCCAGACAGCAAGAAGGCCCCTCGCGGGGCCTTCTTGCTGCGGCAGTAGCGGCCGCCGGGGTTACCAGGCGCGCACGGCAATCACGGAGACGGTGTAGCTGGCCATGTCCGGCTGGTAGCGGAACCGCCGACCAAGATCGAATTTTGCTGCCGCACCCGGGGCGATGTTGGTGGTGCCGGCCGGCCAGCCCTGCTTGGCCTGGATCACGTTGCCGTTGGCGTCCTTGGCTTCGATGCTGATCTGCGCGGCGGCGGGTTCGGCACAGTTGTTGACCAACTCGCCGCTCAAGCTGAGTCGAGCTTCCGAACCGAAACGGCTGGCGGCGGGTTTGAAATCCTTGATGACAAAATCGGTGGGCGCGCAGGCGGCGTGGGCGGCCATCGGGAGGAAGAGCAGCGAGGCGGAGAGAAGCAGCGTTTTCATGGGCACGAATCCGTAAGTCCAGGGGAGCCAGATGGGGGACCGGCCGGGGAGCAACAACGGTCCACATCCTCAGATGTCGGCCGGGACTCCGGAATCTTTAGGCTCGCCAGGACGTCCCGTCCGGGCTGAGCGGCGCACGACAACGCACCGCCTGTTGCGCGGCGATGGGTTCGAAGTGGCGGGATGCAGGTACGCACCGACCGGAGCTTTGCTCCGGTCAGGGCATCCCGTTGTCGGGGTGGGCTACCGGTTGGTGTGCTCGATGAACCACAGCCCGGCGAACAGTTTCGGGTCGATCGAGTAACCCTCGGCGGCTCGCGCGAACAGCCAGGCGCCCGCCTCGCGGCGCGGGACCTCGTGCACCACGATGTTCTCGGTTTCGTCGCCGCCGCCGGGACCGACTTTTTCCAGTTCCCACGCACGCACGAAGGTGATCATCTCGGTGCTCATGCCCGAGGACGACGGGCCGCGATGGACGAATTCCACCCGCTGGCAGCGCCAGCCGGTTTCTTCCTCCAGCTCGCGCCGGGCGGCCAGCAGCGCGGTTTCGTCGGCTTGTCCGGCCAGGTCGCCGACCAGGCCGGCCGGCATCTCGATGGTGTTCTGCAGGATCGACACGCGGTACTGCTCGACGAACAGCACGTTGTCCGCGGGCGTCACTGCCAGGATGATCACCGCGCCGCCGGGGTTGTTGCGTTCGGCGTACTCCCAGCGGCCGCGCCTGCGCAGGCTCAGCCAGCGGCCTTCATGCAGGGTTTCCACCGGGGCATCGGCGTCGGCGGGGATGTGTCTTGCGGAGTCGTTCATCGGTCATCGCGTGCAGGGAAAACCCACCGGCATGGTGACCGCTCCTGGTGGCAGCGACAACCGGTTGCTCGTGCCGGGATGCGCGATCCTACAGCCACCGCGCGCGCTTGAGCCCGATGTAGATGCCGCTGACGACGCTGGCCATCACCACGATGATCGCGGGGTAGGCCCAGGGTCGGCTGAGCTCGGGCATGTGCGCGAAGTTCATGCCGTACCAACTGGTGAGCAGGGTCGGCGCGGCGAGCATGGCGGCCCAGCCGGCGAGCTTCTTCATCACCTCGTTCTGGCGCAGGCTGACCAGCGAGAGGTTCACGTTGATCGCGGCGGTGAGCATCTCGCGCATCGCGCCGATCGCCTCGTTGACACGGAAGGCGTGGTCGTAGACGTCGCGGAAGTACGCGTGCAGCACCTCGGGGATCAGGTTCGGGTGCAGCCGGATCAGCTGGTTGATGATGTCCTGCAGCGGCGCCACCGCCAGGCGCAGCGTCATCAGGTCGCGCTGCATGTCGTACAGGCGGCGTATCGTGCTGCTCTTGAACGTCTCGCCGAAGATGTCGTGTTCGAGCTGCTGCACCTCCTCGCGGAAGTCGCGCACGATCGGCAACAAGTTGTCGACGATGAAATCGAGTACGCCGTACAGCCCGTAGCTGGGGCCGTTCGCCAGCAGTTCCGGCGCGTGTTCGCAGGTGCGCCGCGCCGGCGCGTAGGACTGCGAGGCGCCGTGGCGCACGGTGACCAGGTAGCGCGGGCCGAAGAAGATGTGCGTTTCGCCGAACGCCAGTTCGCCGCCGATCAGCTGCGCGGTCTGCACCACCAGGAACAGCGAATCGCCGTAGGCTTCCAGCTTGGTGCGCTGGTGCGCGGCGTGCGCGTCCTCGATCGCCAGGTCGTGCAGGCCGAATTCGCCCTGGATCTTTTCCAGCAGTTCCTCGTCCGGCTCGTACAGGCCGACCCAGACGAAGGTGTCCGGTTCGGCCAGCACGTCGCTGATCGCATCGATGGTGACGTCGCCGATCCGGCTGCCGTCCTTTCGGTAGGCGATGCAGTTGACCACCATGGGTTGGTCGCTGGTCGACAGTGCGCTCGACGGCGTGATCGGATTCATGCGCGCATCATGCCCCGCGCCGATGGGCGGGGCAATTGCGCGTGGCAAGGCATCAGCGATGGCGACGCAGGCTCCAGGCCAGCGCCAGCCAGCACGGCAGGGCGAACAGCAGCCACGGCTGGTTCTGCTGCACGGCGCCGGGCAGCAGGTGCAGCAGCACGGCGACCATGCAGGCGAGCAGTTGTAGTGCAATCACGCCGTCGATGAAGCGCGAGGCGGCGTAGCCGCGGCGCGAGCGCCACAGCGTCGGCAGCAGCAGGAAGGCCAGTGGATTGAACAGCAGCAGGTTCGCGTTGGCCCACGCCGAGTGGTGGGTGGTCAGCGTCCACAGCACGAGCAGCAGCAGGCCGACCAGGCCGGCCGCGAGCAGGTACAGCGTGCCGAACACGGCGTAACCGGCGGGCCACCAGCGGCGGGCGAGCACGATCAGCGCGGCCAGCAGCAGGCCGGCCAGGGCCAGCGGCAGGCGCAGGTC
>DATCUT010000011.1:0-1598 GCA_036561785.1 Rhodanobacter sp. | reverse complement strand
TGCACGATGTCCAGCGCGTAGCGCTGGTTCTTGCGGTACTCCAGCGTGCCCACGGTGATGAGGTCCGCCTGCGGCGTCACGGCCGCCGGTTCGCCGGGGTCGTCCAGAAAATTGGGGATCACCCGCGCCGGTACGCTAACGAGCGCTGGAATGCGGCGTTCGAGTTCGTGGCGCATGAAGTCGGATACGTATATCAGCGCATCGAGCTGCGGCAGGGTGGCGGCCTCGAACGCCTGAATGGCGTGAAAATGCGGGCCGTCGCGCGAAATCGCTCCCTTGTCCGCCCATTCTTCCGCCTGCGACAGATTGAAATGCACCACCATCGCCACGCGCTGCGCTGGCGACGCACGCGCATCCAGCGCTGCGCGGGCCGACAGCGGGCACTGCGCGTACACCACGCACGGCTCGCCGCCGGCCAGTTGCCGGCGCAGCGCGCGCCGCAGAAACACCGCGTGCCAGTGGCGGTACCACCGCACGCTCGTCGGCCGATGCAGCCGATCGATCAGGCGGCGCACGCCGAACACCGGGTACACCAGCGCGGGCGGGTTGCTGAACGGCGTCAGCAGCCGCACCGTGCGACCGTGTGCCGCCAGCCAGTCGCGCACTGCCCGCACGTGCGTCTGCACGCCGGTTTCGCCGTGCTCGCGCATCATGCTGGCAATCACTACCGGCCGAGCCATCGCTTCACCCCCGCTGCAAAGTTTTCCGCCATCGTCTCGATGGAATAACGCCGGCTCGCTTCTTCTGCCGCTGCCCGCATCGCTGCCAGCCGGGCCGGGTCGTCCAGCAGCGCCTCGATGGCCGCCGCAAACGCCGCTGCACTCGGCTCGGTAATCAACCCGCTGCGGCCCGGTTCCAGGTATTCGATCTCCGGGCTGTGCACTGGCACATCGGTCGTAAGCAGCGGCAGGCCAGCGCAGAACGCATCCAGAATGCCCAGCCCGACCAGGCCGGGGTTCAGCCACATCTGCGCCAGACTCAGCATCCGCGCCTTGTCGGGTCCGAATTTCGGTCCGACGCAGCGCACCCAGTCACGCGTCGCTGCGAAGGCTTCCACCTGCCCGGCCTGCGGCCCACCGCCCACGATCAGCAGCCGGAATTCGGGATGCTGCGCATGTACCTGCTCGCTTGCCTGCATCAACCAGTCGAGCCGCTTGTTCTCGTACAGGCTGCCGCAGTACACGCCGACGCGGGCATCCGCTGGCCAGCCCAGTTCGCGCAGCGCATCGGCCCGGTCGGCTTCGCTCACCTGCGCCAGTTGCGCGCGCAATTCGCGGGTATCGATCGCGTTGTGCACGGTGGTGATGCGCGCCGCATCGAAGCCCTGCCCTGCCACGTAGCGAGCGGCATCGTCCGTATAGGCAAACCACCAGTCGGCCCAGTGCAGGCTGCGCCGCTTGAGACCTTCGGCGCGCGACGCCGGGTCGGCCTGACGGTCGCGTCCGTGGCCCCAGTAGGCCACGCGCTTGAGCCGAAGCTGCGACAGCAGAGCAAGCAGGTAGTTGAGAAGGTTCTTGTTGGCGTGTTCGACGACTACCAGGTCAGCAGATAACCACGGCCTGATGACGGGGATCAGCAACAGTTTGCCGCCCAACATC
>DATCUT010000010.1:0-10824 GCA_036561785.1 Rhodanobacter sp. | reverse complement strand
GGACTGGCGCGCGGCATCGGCCAGCACGGACAGCTCGGCCAGCGCCTGCGGCGTGTTGAGGTCGTCGCACAGGGCTGCCTCGACGCGTTCAGGCACCGGCAGTTCGCCGGCCGGCAGTTCGACCCCGGCCAGGTCGCGCAGCACGCGGTACCAGCCATCCAGCGTGCTGGTCGCCTGGGCGATGGCCGCCTCGGACCAGTCCAGCGGCTGCCGGTAGTGGCCGCTCAGCAGGCGCAGGCGTAATGCCTCCGGCGGGTGCAGCTGCAGCAACTCGTGCACCAGCAGCACGTTGCCCAGCGATTTGGACATCTTGCGGCCGTCGAAGGTGAGCATGCCGTTGTGCATCCACCAGCGCGCGAACACCTTGCCGCCGTGCGCGCAGGTGGACTGGGCGATTTCGTTCTCGTGATGCGGGAACAGCAGGTCGACGCCGCCGGCGTGGATGTCGATGGTGTCGCCCAGGTGCGCCGCGCTCATCGCCGAGCATTCGATGTGCCAGCCCGGGCGGCCAAGGCCCCACGGGCTGTCCCAGCCGGGCAGCTCCGGCGTGGACGGTTTCCACAGCACGAAATCGCCGGCGTTGCGCTTGTACGGTGCCACCTCGACGCGGGCGCCGGCGATCAGTTCCTCGGGATCGCGGCCGGACAGCTCGCCGTAGGCGGGGAACGAGCCGACGTCGAACAGCACGTGGCCTTCGGCGACGTAGGCGTGGCCGCTGTCCAGCAGGCTTTCGATCATCGCGATGATCGGGCCGATGTGGGTGGTGGCATGCGGCTCGACGTCCGGCGGTGCCACGCCGAGTCCAGCCATGTCCTCGCGATACGCCTGCGCGAAGCGGCCGGTGATCGTGCCGATCGGCACGCCCTGCTGCTGCGCGGCGGCATTGATCTTGTCGTCGACGTCGGTGATGTTGCGGGCGTACAGCACCTGCGGATAGTGCCGGCGCAGCAGGCGCACCAGCACGTCGAACACCACCGGTCCGCGCGCATTGCCGATATGCACGTAGTTGTAGACGGTGGGGCCGCACAGGTACATCGTCACGCGCTCGGGATCGAGCGGGGCGAACGGTTCGGTGCGGCGGGTCAGGCTGTTGTAGAGCGATATCGGCATCGGTGGAATCCGCAACGTGGGGCCACGCAGGGCGGGGCGCGGCCAGCCCGGCATCTTAACAAGGTGTAAGTGGCCGAGTCGCGCAAGCCCCGTCCGGGACTGCTTCTAAGCGTGTATTCAGCGTGAATTTGCTGGAATGCTGCCAGTACGCGTGCAAACGCGCCTGTGATTCCGAGATTGGGAGGTCGTGATGACCAAGTTGTGGCTTTCCGCACTGGTACTTGCCGTGATGGCTACCGGCGTCCATGCGCAGGACGCGCGCTACGCCAATGCCGATGACAATGCCCACTACGGCTGGGCCGACGTGCTGCGCGCAGACCCGGTGCAGGGTGTTACCCGCACCGAAGTACCGCGGCAGGAGTGCTACGAGCAGCCGGTGGTGCGCCGCGAGGGCGGCAACAGCACGGCCGGTACGGTGCTGGGCGCCGTGATCGGCGGCGTGCTGGGCAACACGGTGGGCAAGGGCGATGGGCGCAAGGCGGCGACCGTCGTCGGTGCCGTGGCCGGCGGTGCGGTGGGCAACCGGGTGTCCAACCGCGGTGGCGAGTACGAGACCACCCAGACCCAGTGTCGCGAGGTCAGCTCGGTCAGCGAGCAGCGCCGGATCATCGGCTACGACGTGGAATACCGCTATCGCGGCGAGGTCTACACGTCGCGCCTGAACTACGATCCGGGCGAGCGCCTGCGCGTGCGCGTGCGGGTCGATCCCGCCGACTGATTCACCCGCATGACCGTCGCCGCCACCCGTTGGCGGCGATCTTTTTCCGGGATCCGATTTTTTTGTTGCATGGCAGCGAAATTGCCGCCATCATGCGCACTCGTTACTTGGAACTCCGCATGTCCACAGCCGTCTATACCGCCACCGTACTGACCAGCGCCCGCGCGGCTGCTGGCATGACGTCGCGTGCGCGCCGACCGTTGTATGGACATTCGGCCGGGTAGGCAGTCGCACGCGTTTCATGTGCATCGACGACAAAACCCGGCCTACGTGCCGGGTTTTTGCTTTTTGGATGGGAGGAAATAAATGTCGCTTCGTCACTTCATCACCACCCAGGATTACAGCCGCGCCGAGATCGACGCGCTGCTGGAACAGGCTGCGGCGTTCAAGCGTTCGCCGCGCGGCCAGCAACTGGCCGGCAAGTCGATCGCGCTGCTGTTCTTCAATCCCTCGATGCGTACGCGCACCAGCTTCGAACTGGGCGCGTTCCAGTTGGGTGGCCACGCGATCGTGCTGGCGCCGGGCAAGGACGCGTGGCCGATCGAGTTCGAGGTGGGCAGCGTGATGGACGGCGATACCGAGGAGCACATCGCCGAGGTGGCGCGGGTGCTGTCGCGTTACGTCGACCTGATTGCCGTGCGCGCGTTCCCGAAATTCCAGGACTGGGCGGTGGACCGGCAGGACAAGGTGATCAAGGCGTTCGCGCAGTACGCCACGGTGCCGGTGATCAACATGGAGACGATCACCCATCCCTGCCAGGAACTGGCCCACGCGCTGGCGCTGAAAGAACACCTGGGCGACCTGCAGAACAGGAAGTACGTGCTGACCTGGACCTATCACCCGAAGCCGCTGAACACCGCGGTGGCGAATTCCGCGCTGCTGATCGCGACCAAGCTGGGCATGGACGTGACCCTGCTGTGCCCCACGCCCGACTACGTGCTGGACGAGCGCTACATGGCGTTTGGCCGCCTGAACGCCGAACAGAACGGCGGCTCGCTGAAGGTCAGCCACAACATCGAGGAAGCCTACGCCGGCGCCGACGTGGTCTACGCCAAGAGCTGGGGCGCGCTGCCGTTCTTCGGCCAGTGGGAGCAGGAGAAGCCGGTGCGCGAGGCCAGCAAGCACTTCATCGTCGACGAGGCGAAGATGGCGCTCACCAACCACGGCCTGTTCAGCCACTGCCTGCCGCTGCGCCGGAACATCAAGGCCACCGACGCGGTGATGGATTCACCCGCCTGCATCGCCATCGACGAGGCCGAGAACCGCCTGCACGTGCAGAAGGCGGTGATGGCTTCGTTGATCGGTCAGGGTTGAGCCGTCATGTATACGCCGAAGCATTTTGTGGAAACCCGCGCCGAAGCCCTGCACGGGTTGATCCGCGCATATCCGTTCGCCACGCTGGTGACCCGCGCGGCCGATGGGTTGACGGCCAATCACCTGCCGTTCGAACGGGTCGGCGAGGTGCTGCACGGCCATGTCGCCCGCGGCAACGAACTGGCACAACTGGACGGCGCCGAAGTGCTGCTGCTGTTCCAGGGGCCGGACGGCTACATCAGCCCGAACTGGTATCCCAGCAAGCACGAGACCGGGCGCGAGGTGCCGACCTGGAACTACGCGGTGGTGCATGTGCACGGCCGGCTGCGCGTGATCGATGACGCGGCGTGGCTGCGCCGTCTGCTGGAAACCTTGACCGATCACCATGAAGCGGGCCAGCCGCAGCCATGGAAGATCAGCGATGCGCCGGACGACCACATCGAGAAGTCGCTGCGCGCGATCGTCGGCCTCGAAGTCTCGATCGATCGCATCGAAGGCAAGTTCAAGCTGAGCCAGAACCATCCCGCGCGCAATCGTGCCGGCGCAATCGCCGGGCTGCGTGAGCGCGACGGCGATGGCGACGCGGAACTGGCTGCGTGGATGACTCGACAAGAGGAATCGAAGCCGTGAACCATCAGCATCACTATCGCGTCGACGTGGAATGGACCGGCAACCTCGGCAGCGGCACGGACGGCTACCGCAACTACAGCCGCGACCATGTGATCCGCATCGACGGCAAGCCGGCGATCGCCGGTTCCTCCGACCCCACGTTCCGCGGCGATGCCGCGAAACACAATCCCGAGGACATGCTGGTCACTGCATTGTCGACCTGCCACATGTTGTCCTACCTGCACATGGCCACCGTGGCCGGCGTGGTGGTGACGGCCTATGCCGATGCCGCCGAAGGCACGATGGCCACCGAAGGCGACGGCGGCCGCTTCGTCGAAGTGGTGCTGCGCCCGACGGTGACGATCAGCGCCGCCAGCGATCCGGCCAGGGCCGAAGCGGCGCACGAGGCGGCGCATCACGCCTGCTTCATCGCCAATTCCGTGAATTTCCCGATGCGCTGCGAGCCGCGCATCGTTGTTGAGAGGCCGGGATTCGGGATTAGGGATTAGGGATTCGCAACGGCCAAACCTCGCACGTCACATATCTTTCGTTCTTACAGGAATCTTCCATGTCGTCCCAGCCTGCTTTTCCGAATCCCGAATCCCCAATCCCGAATCCCGGCAACAAAGACATCGTCCTCGCCTTTTCCGGTGGCCTCGACACCAGTTTCTGCGTGCCTTACCTGCAGGAGCGCGGCTGGGCCGTGCACACCGTGTTTGCCGATACCGGCGGTGTGGACGCCGCGGAGCGCGCCTTCATCGAGAATCGCGCGCAGGAACTGGGCGTGGCCAGCCACGTCACGGTCGATGGCGGCCCGGCGATCTGGGCGGGCTTCGTCAAGCCGTTCGTGTGGGCGGGCGAGGGCTACCAGGGCCAGTACCCGCTGCTGGTGTCCGACCGCTACCTGATCGTCGAGGCCGCGCTGAAGCGCGCCGCCGAGCTGGGCACGAAGGCGATCGCGCATGGCTGCACCGGCATGGGCAACGACCAGGTGCGCTTCGACCTGGCGGTGAAGGCGCTGGGCGACTACCAGATCGTGGCGCCGATCCGCGAGATCCAGAAGGAACACACGCAGACGCGCGCCTACGAGCAGAAGTATCTGGAAGACCGCGGCTTCGGCGTGCGCGCCAAGCAGCAGGCGTACACCATCAACGAGAACCTGCTTGGGCTGACCATGTCCGGCGGCGAGATCGACAAGTGGCAGGCACCGGGCGAGGGCGCGGTGGGCTGGTGCAAGCCGCGCGCCGAATGGCCGTCCAAACCGCTGCAGGTGAAGATCGGTTTCGTCAACGGCGAGGCGGTGACGCTGGACGGCGAGGCGATCGCCGGGCACACCATGCTGGCGAAGCTCAACGGCCTGTTCGCGCAGTACGGCGTGGGCCGCGGCCTGTACACCGGCGACACCACGATCGGCCTGAAGGGCCGCATCATTTTCGAGGCGCCGGGCCTGACCGCGCTGCTCGTCGCGCACCGCGCGCTGGAAGAGGCCGTGCTCAGCAAGCAGCAGAACCGCTTCAAGCCGGACGTGGCGCGCAAGTGGGTGGAGCTGGTCTACGAGGGCTTCTTCCACGATCCGCTGAAGACCGACCTGGAGGCGTTCCTGGCGTCCAGCCAGTCCACCGTCAACGGCACGGTGACGCTGGAGACGAACGGCGGCAGCGTCGGCGCGGTGGCGGTGGAGTCGAAGCACATCCTCAACGCCAAGGGCGCCACCTACGCACAGTCGGCCGACTGGGGCGTGGAAGAGGCCGAGGGCTTCATCAAGCTGTTCGGCATGAGCAGCACGCTGTGGGCCGAGGTCAACCGCGGATGACGCGGAACTCCGTCATCCCCGCGAAAGCTGGGATCCAGTGTCTTGAACGCCCAAGGCAGAGGCGCTGGATTCCGGCTTCCGCCGGAATGACGCATTCGGGAGCGCTTTGGTCACCACGCATCGACACAGGGATCGCATGAGCACATTACTGGACGTCACACTGGAGCATCTGCGCGCGCTGGTCGGTTTCGACACGCGCAACCCGCCGCGTGCGATCGACACCGGCGGCATCTTCGACTACCTGCGTTCGCAGCTGCCCGACTTCGACGTGACGGTGACCGACTTCGGCGCCGGCGCGGTGGCCCTGCACGCGGTGCGCGGCGAGCCGAAGCACCTGTTCAACGTGCACCTGGATACCGTACCGGACTCGCCGGCGTGGACCGACGACCCGCACACGCTGCGGGTCACCGCCGATCGCGCGATCGGCCTGGGCGCGTGCGACATCAAGGGTGCGGCGGCGGCGTTGCTGGCGGCGGCGAATGCCAGCAATGGCCCGTTGGCGCTGCTGTTCACGACCGACGAAGAGGCCAACGACGCGCGCTGCATCGCCGGCTTCCTGCGCGAGCCGCATGCCTACGAAGCGGTGATCGTGGCCGAACCCACGAAGGGCGAGGCGGTGCTGGCGCATCGCGGCATCCAGTCGGTGCTGATGCGCTTCGCCGGCCACGCCGGGCATGCCTCGGGCGAGCAGAAGCCCGGCGACAGCGCGCTGCACCAGGCGGTGCGCTGGGGCAACGCGGCGCTGGACTTCGTGGCGGCGCAGTCGCACGAGCGCTTCGGCGGACTCACCGGCCTGCGCTTCAACATCGGCCGCATCGAGGGTGGCATCAAGGCAAACATGATCGCGCCCACGGCCGAAGTGCGCTTCGGTTTCCGCGCACTGCCCACGATGGATCCGGACCAGTTGCTGATGCGCTTCCGCACCCTGGTGGAACCGCCGCCGGCGGAGTTCGTCGAGACCTTCCGCGGCGCCTCGCTGCCGGCCGGCGACACGGCGAATGCCGAGGCGAACCGGCTGGTCGCGCGCGACCTTGCCGACGAGCTGGGCATCCCGGTCGGCAACGCGGTGGACTTCTGGACCGAGGCGGCGCTGTTCTCCGCCGCCGGCTACACCGCCTTCGTCTACGGCCCCGGCGACATCGCCCAGGCACACAGCGCCGACGAGTGGGTCGCGCTGGACCAGCTCGAGCGCTATGCGCAAACGGTATATCGGATCATTGAGAAGTCCGGCCAGGGAAGGCCGGTTTTTGACTCTCGCGTTCACGGATGAACGCAAGGAATGAACATGGAAACGCATAAGCACACCCGCAAGACCATCGTGCGCCTGCTTTCGAGCATGGGCAGCGCGAAGGAAATCCAGCAGTACCTCAAGCGCTTCTCCGAGCTGGACGCGAAGCGTTTCGCCGTGGTGAAGGTCGGCGGCGCGGTGCTGCGCGACGAGCTGGCCGACCTCGCCTCGTCGCTGACCTTCCTGCAGCAGGTGGGCCTGACCCCGATCGTGCTGCACGGCGCCGGCCCGCAGCTGGACGAGGAGCTGGCCGCCGCCGGCATCGAGAAGCGCACCGTGGGCGGCCTGCGGGTGACCTCGCCAAAGGCGCTGGGCATCGTGCGGCGCGTGTTCATGCAGCAGAACCTCAAGCTGGTGGAGGCGCTGCAGTCGATGGATACCCGCGCCACCGCGGTGCCGTCGGGCGTGTTCATGGCCAGCTACCTCGACCGCGATACCTACGGCATGGTCGGCAAGGTGGAGAGCATCAACCTGGCGCCGATCGAGGCCAGCCTGCGCGCCAACTCGATCCCGGTGATCGCCAGTCTCGGCGAAACCGACGAGGGGCAGATCCTCAACGTCAACGCCGACGTCGCCGCCAACGAACTGGTACGCGTGCTGCAGCCGTACAAGATCGTCTTCCTCACCGGCACCGGCGGCCTGCTCGACGGCGACGGCAAGGTGATCGACTCGATCAACCTCAGCACCGAGTTCGAGCACCTGATGGCGCAGCCGTGGATCAACGGCGGCATGCGCCTGAAGATCGAGCAGATCGCGGACCTGCTGGCCGACCTGCCGCTGACCTCGTCGGTGTCGATCACCCGGCCGTCCGAGCTGGCCAAGGAACTGTTCACGCACAAGGGTTCCGGCACGCTGGTCCGGCGCGGCGAGAAGGTGCAGCGCTTCGACTCCTGGGATGGCGTGGACCGCGCACGCATGCGCGGGCTGATTGAGTCCAGCTTCGGTCGCACCCTGGTGCCGGACTATTTCGAGCGCACCAGGCCGATGCGCATCTACGTCAGCGAGAACTACCGCGCCGCGATGATCCTCACCATGGAACATGTCGACAACGAGCAGGGCCTGCCGTACCTGGACAAGTTCGCCGTGCTCGACGACGCGCAGGGCGAAGGCCTGGGCCGCGCGGTGTGGCAGGTGATGCGCGAGGAAAATCCGCGGCTGTTCTGGCGCTCGCGCCACGGCAACCCGGTCAACCACTTCTACTACGCCGAGTCGGACGGTTGCATCAAGCAGCCGCGCTGGAAGGTGTTCTGGTACGGCATCGGCGAGCTCGACACGATTTCCCGCTGCGTGGCGCATTGCGCGCAACGCCAGCCGACACTGGTGGACTGAAGCATGGACACGAACAGGAAAACGGTAGGCATCGTCGGCGCGCGCGGCCATACCGGCACGGAACTGATCCGCCTGATCGCGGCGCATCCGGTGCTGCAGCTGGCCTTCGTCTCCTCGCGCGAGCTGGATGGCCAGCGCGTGGCCGATCATGTCGACGGCTACGTCGGCGAGCTGCGCTACGCCAGCCTGGACCCGGCCGCGGTGGCGGCGCAGGGGGTCGAGGTGGTGATCCTGGCGTTGCCGAACGGCAAGGCGGCCCCGTATGTGGCGGCGATCGACGCGGTGAAGCCGGACACGTTGATCCTCGACCTCTCGGCCGACTACCGCTTCGACCCGTCGTGGTACTACGGCCTGCCGGAACTCACCCGCGGACAGTGGCGGGGCGAGAAACGCATCAGCAACCCTGGCTGCTACGCCACCGCCATGCAGCTCTCCATCGAGCCGTTGAAGGATCTGCTGGCCGCGCCGCCGGTATGCTTCGGTGTCTCCGGCTATTCCGGCGCCGGCACCACACCGTCGGACAAGAACGATCCGGAAAAGCTGCGCGACAACCTGATGCCGTATGCGCTCACCGGCCACATGCACGAGAAGGAAGCCTCGTTCCGACTCGGCGTGCCGGTGGAATTCATGCCGCACGTGGCGCCGCACTTCCGCGGCCTCACCGTCACCACCAACCTGTATCTCACCCGCCCGCTGAAGCGCGAGGACGTATTGCAACGTTTCCACGCCGCCTACGATGGCGAGAAGCTGGTCGTCGTGACCGACGAGGCGCCCTGGGTCAGCCGCATCGCGCACAAGCACCACGCCGAGGTCGGCGGCTTTGCGGTCTCGGCCGACGGCAAGCGCGTGGTGATCGTGGCCACGTTGGACAACCTGTTGAAAGGTGCGGCGACGCAGGCGATGCAGAACATCAACCGCGCGATCGGCGTGGATGAATACACTGCGATACCGGTGACTTGACCGTCATTCCGGCGCAAGCCGGAATCCAGTGTCTTTGCTGGGCAAGACGCTGGATTCCAGCTTGCGCTGGGATGACGAGCCAGGTGATTGAACCATCTTCCGCAAGCAGGACATCTCCATGACCCAACCCCTCTGGCAAAAATCCGGCATCCGGATCGACGCGAAGATCATGCGGTTCCTCGCCGGCGACGACGTGCTGCTGGATCGCGAGTTCTTCCTGCACGACATCACCGCCAGCAAAGCGCACGTGGAAGGGCTGGCCAACATCGGCGTGGTCAGCGCCGACGAAGCCGCCGCGCTGAAGCGCGAGCTGGATGCGCTGGCCGCCGACTTCACGAGCGGAGCGTTCGTGCTGGACGAGCGCTACGAGGACGGCCATTCGGCGATCGAGGCACGCCTCACCGAACGCCTCGGCGACGCCGGCCGCCGCGTGCACACCGGGCGCAGCCGCAACGACCAGGTTCTGGTCGCCACCCGGCTATGGCTGAAGGACAAGCTGGCCGCACTGGAAACGCATTGCCGTGCGATCGCCGAAGTCTGCCTCGATCGCGCCGCGCAACCGTCTGTGCCGATGCCGGGCTATACCCATCTGCAGCGCGCGGTGGTGTCGTCCACCGCGATGTGGTTCGCCGGTTTCGCCGAGGGCTTCATCGACAGTGCGCTGCGCGCGCGGCAGACGATGACGCTGATCGACGCGAACCCGCTCGGCACCGCCGCCGGCTACGGCGTGAACATGAAACTCGATCGCGAGCACACCACCCGGGCGCTCGGTTTCGCGCGCATGCAGATATCGCCGATCTACGCGCAGCTGTCGCGCGGCAAGTTCGAGATGGCCGTGCTGGAGGCAATCGGCGGCGCGCTGCTCGACCTGCGCCGGCTGGCGTGGGACCTGTCGCTGTTCACCACCGCCGAATTCAACTTCGTCAAACTGCCGCCCGAGTACACCACCGGCAGCTCGATCATGCCGAACAAGCGCAATCCCGACGTGATCGAACTGCTGCGCGCCAGCTACGCCAGCGTGGCCGCCGCGCGCACCGAGATCGAGCAACTGCTGTCGCTGCCGTCCGGCTACCAGCGCGACCTGCAGTTCTCCAAGGGCTCGATCTTCCATGGCGTGCGCCATGGCCTGATGGCGCTGGAACTGGTGCCCGACCTGCTGGCGCGGTTTGCGTGGAACGAAGCAGCGATGCGTGCCGCGATCGAGCCGGCGATGTACGCCACCGACGTGGCGATCGAGCAGGCCGCCGCCGGCGTACCGTTCCGCGATGCCTATCGCGCGGCAGCGGAAACCGCGGCATCCGCAGGGCAGGGGCGCACGCCGGAAGGCAGCCTCGCCGCGCGCGTCTCGCCGGGTGCCGGCAACGACCTGCGATTGGACGAACTGCACGCGCGCCTGCGCGCACTCGACGACTGAGAAGGGGCCTGGGCATGGCGATGATCGACACGGAGAAGGTGCGCGACGTTCTGCCCGAACAGGCCTTGCCGCGTTGGCGCCGCGCCGTGCTGAAGGTCGGCAGCAACCTGCTCGCCGCCGACGGTGGCGGCCTCACGCCGCGTTACGCCGAAGCCTTGGCTGATTTCATCGCCGCCAGTCATGCGGACGGTCGTCAGATCGTGCTGGTATCTTCCGGTGCGGTGGCGGCGGGACGCGCGCTGCTGCGCCAGCATGCGCGCGACGGCGGC
>DATCUT010000009.1:0-13107 GCA_036561785.1 Rhodanobacter sp. | reverse complement strand
CGCGCGCTGGCCGGAGGTGTACGCCGCCGGCGGCGCGCTGCTCGACCCGATGTGCGGCTCCGGCACGTTGCTGATCGAAGGCGCGTTGATGGCGGCCGACGTGGCGCCCGGCCTGCGCCGCGAGTACTTCGGTTTCCTCGGCTGGCAGCAGCACGACATCGCGCTGTGGCGCAGCCTGCTGGACGAGGCGACGCAGCGCGCCGAGACCGGCCTGCGCGGCTTGCGCAGCGTGTTCTTCGGCAGCGACGCCGACCCGCGCATGGTGCAGACGGCCAAACGCAACGCGCAGGCCGCGGGCGTGGCCGGCTTCTTCACCCTGGACAAGCAGGACGTGACCCACGCCGCGCCGCCGCCGGGCGTCGATTACGGCCTGGTCATCACCAATCCGCCGTACGGCGAGCGGCTCGGCGACCGCGCCGAGATGCCGAAGCTGTATCGCGCCGTGGGCGACACCTTGCGCAACCGCTTCAGCGGCTGGCGTGCCGCGGTGCTGGCCGGCGACGTGGAGCTGGGCCGCGCGATGCAGCTGCACGCGGACAAGCGCTACGCGCTGTACAACGGCGCGCTGGAAACCGTCTTGCTGACGTTCGACCTGAAGGCGCGCGACGAAACCCCGAGCGAACCGAAACCGCTGTCGGCCGGTGCGCAGATGCTGAAGAACCGGCTGGAGAAGAACGTCAAGCACCTGCGCAAGCGGCTGCTGCGCGAGGATATCCACTGCTGGCGCGCCTACGATCAGGACTTGCCCGAATACGCCGCGGCGATCGACGTCTACGGCGATACGAACGGCGACGACCACCTGCACATCCAGGAATACCGCGCACCGGCCGATGTGCCGCCCGACGTGGCCCGGCTGCGCCTGCGCGAGATCGCCCGCGTCGCCGGCGAGGTGCTCGGCGTGCCGCGCGAACGCATTGCGCTGAAGACCCGCGAGCGCGGCAAGGGCGGCTCCAAGTACGGCCAGCTCGACCAGCGCAACGAGTTCATCGAAGTGGAGGAGGGCAGCCTGAAGTTCCTGGTCAACCTCACCGACTACCTGGACACCGGCCTGTTCCTCGACCACCGGCTGGTGCGCGCGAAAGTGCGCGAGCTGGCCGAGGGGCGCTGTTTCCTCAACCTGTTCGCCTACACCGCCACCGCCAGCGTGCACGCGGCGGCCGGCGGCGCGCTGGAAACCACCAGCGTGGATCTTTCGGCCACGTATCTGGAATGGGCTTCGCGCAATCTCGCGCTGAACGGTTTCAGCGGTGCCAGCCATCGCTTGATGCAGTTCGACGCGCTGGAGTTCCTGCAGCGCGACCGCGGCCATTACGGCTTGATCTTCGTCGACCCGCCGACGTTCTCCAACTCCAAGCGCGCCGAGGATTTCGACGTGCAGCGCGACCACGTGAAGCTGCTCGAGGCCTGCAACGAGCGGCTGACCCGCGACGGCGTGATCGTGTTCTCCAACAACTTCCGCCGTTTCAAACTGGATCGCGAGGCGCTGGAACAGCACTTCGAGATCGAGGACTGGACTGCGGCCAGCATCCCGTTCGACTTCGCCCGCCGCGCCGATATCCACGGCTGCTGGCTGCTGCGCCGGCGCAAGGCTGACCCGGGGATCAACCCGTGGGATACGGCGCGCATCAAAAGGTGAACCCTTCAGTCCACATTAAGCGTGATCCGACGAGCATCCGCCCTGTACAACGGAGAACGGTCATGACCCAACGTTTCAGCGGTGCAGGCAAGCTGGCAGCCATCGGTCTGGCAGTCGCGGCGGCAGTGGTGATGCCACTGAGCGCGTCTGCGCGCGATCATGGCTACCACGGCGGCGGTTATTACGGCGGCTACCATGGCGGCCATCACGGTGGTTACTACGGCGGCCATGGCGGCCACTGGAGCGGCGGTCGCTGGATCGCCGGTGCGATCGTCACCGGTGCGGTGATCGGCCTGGTCGACAACGCGCTGCGCCCGGCGCCGGTGTACTACGGCGCGCCGGTCTACAGCCAGCCGCGTACGGTGATCTACGAGGATGCCCCGGTGGTGCGTCGTCGCGTGGTTGAGACCCGTACGGTGGTGTACGACGGTCCGTACCAGACGCGCTACATACGTGATGACGGTTACGACGGCGACTACGACGACGGCGATTGAGTCCGGCGGTCACGCCATTGCATCCGATATGAAGGGCCCGGCATGCCGGGCCCTTCGTTTTTCAGTGCAACCTGACGTTGCACCCGTTCAATGGGCGGGCAGGGTCGTCGGCTGCTCCGCGCCGCTGCCATGACGCATGGCGCGGGCGCTGAGCTGATCGAAGCGGGCCTTGTCGATCTTGCTGACCGACTGGATCGCGCACGGTGGCTGGTAGCGTGAGTGCACGGTCTCGCCTACCTCGCCGCAGATGCGGCCGCGATTGACGACGGTATTGGACGGGTTGGCACGGAAGATCAGCCCGGGCGGTGGAGTGCCCAGTCGCGGACAGTCGCTCTGCAAGGTCACCAGGTAGCGTTTGGGACCGGTGCGCACGATGGCGGTGCGCGCATCCAGGATGTGCCATTCGTTGATCTGGGTGGTGTCGATGCACTCGCCTGCAGGCAGCGGTGACCGGGCGGGTACCGTCTCGGCGGCCTGCGCAGCACCGACGCCGACGCTGAGAGCGAGCAGCAGGGTGGGGAGGATCGTTTTCATGGGCGTTACCTCGTCTGTTTCGGGTAATACGCGTACCGTGAATTCAGTCACGAAAACTGCATGCCGGTCAGCATTGGCGCGGGTATGGGGGACGGCCGCTGCAAAGTATCTGCCATCTTCATATCACAAGAAGTGAACGGTTGACGCGGCATGCTTGATGACATGCGTTTGATCGACAAAGCACCCGACACCTCACGCAACGCGGCCGTTTTGTCGGCCGTGTCCAGGGAGTCGCGATGACGACCTGGCACTCGTCCGCACCTGCAGGCATTGCGGCCCGATTCCTGCAGGTGCGGCAGCGGACACTTGAGCTCTGTGCCGGCCTCAGCGCGGAAGACCTGCAGCTGCAGTCGATGCCCGACGCCAGTCCCGGCAAATGGCACCTGGCACATACCAGCTGGTTCTTCGAACAGTTCGTGCTGGGCCGCGACCCGGCCTATCGGCCGCGCGATCCGGCTTGGCATTACCTGTTCAACTCCTACTACCAGTCGGTCGGGCCGATGCATGCACGGCCGCAGCGTGGCCTGCTGTCGCGGCCGTCGCTGGACGAGGTGCGCGACTACCGGCGCTACATCGACGACGCGGTGGGCGGGCTGCTGCTCAACCGCGCCGATGATGCCGAGTTGCCCGGGCTGGTCGAGTTGGGCCTGCAGCACGAACAGCAGCACCAGGAGCTGCTGTTGACCGACATCAAGCACGCGTTCTGGTGCAATCCGTTGCAGCCGGCCTATCGCGCACCGATCGCCGCGGCGGCGGATACGAAAGCCCTGCCGCTGCGCTTCGTCGATGGCTGCGAGGGCATTGTCGAGATCGGCCATCGTGGCGAGGGCTTCGCGTTCGACAACGAGACCCCGCGCCATCGCACCCTGCTGCAGCCGCACGCACTGGCCAACCGACTGGTGACCAATGCCGAATACCTGGCCTTCGTGCGCGAAGGCGGCTACCGCGAACCCGGACTGTGGCTGTCCGACGGCTGGGCCACGCTGCAGCGCGAGGGCTGGCAGCATCCGATCTACTGGCAGGACGACCTGGCCAGCGAATTCACTCTCGCCGGCGTGCGCGCGCTCGATCCGCACGAACCGGTCTGCCATCTCAGCTATTACGAGGCCGAGGCGTTCGCGCGCTGGGCTGGCGCACGGCTGCCCACCGAGGCCGAGTGGGAATCGGCGGCGCAGGGCATCGCGATCGACGGCAACCTGCAGGACGCGCAGCGCTTCCAGCCGCGCGCGGCGAGCGGCGACACCGGCCTGCTGCAGCTGTACGGCGACGTGTGGGAGTGGACCGCCTCGCCTTACGTCAGCTACCCGGGCTTCCGCCCGCTGCCCGGCTCGCTGGGCGAATACAACGGCAAATTCATGTGCGGCCAATGGGTGTTGCGCGGCGGTTCCTGCGTCACCCCGCGCGATCACCTGCGCGCCAGTTACCGCAATTTCTTTCCACCCCAGGCCCGCTGGCAGTTTGCCGGGCTACGACTGGGACAGGACCGATGAGCAGCGTGCAACCCTGTGGCATCAGCGACGACGACCGTCGTCCGCCGTCAAGCGATCTTCTGGAAGTCGCCCAGCGCGGCCTCGGCGCGAAGCCCAAGCGGCTGCCGTCGTGGCTGTTCTACGACGAGCACGGCTCGGCGCTGTTCGAACGGATCTGCGAGCAGCCGGAGTATTACCTCACGCGCTGCGAGATCGCGCTGATGGATGAACATGCGCCCGGCATCGCCGACGAACTCGGTGCCGACGTGCGCCTGGTCGAGTACGGCAGCGGCAACGCGATCAAGACCCGCATGCTGCTCGAACACCTGCACGCGCCGGTGGCCTACGTACCGGTGGAGATTTCGCCGGAGCCGTTGCGGCAGAGTGTCGAACGACTGGCGGCGGAGTTCCCGCAGCTGCCGCTGCAGCCGCTGTGCGCGGATTTCAGCAAGCCGCTGCGGCTGCCGATTCCGCCACGCGCGCCGCGGCGCACCGTGCTGTATTTCCCCGGATCCACCATCGGCAATTTCGAGAACCGCGAAGCCGCCGTGCTGCTGCGCAAGATGCGCAACGAGATGGGCGATGCCGGCGGCATCCTGATCGGGGTGGACCTGAAGAAGGACCATGCGCTGATCGAGGCGGCCTACAACGACCGCGCCGGGGTCACTGCCGAGTTCACCCTGAACATGCTGGCCCGGCTGAACCGCGAGATCGGCAGCAACTTCGAGCTGTCGGCGTTCGTGCATCGTGCGCATTACAACCCGATGGCCGGGCGCATCGAGACGCACATCGTCAGCCGCCGCGAGCAGCAGGTCAAAGTCGGTCGCGTGAGCGTGCCGTTGCGCGCCGACGAGGCGATCCAGGTCGAATACAGCTGCAAGTATTCGCTGGAGGACTTCGCCGCGCTGGCTGCGCGTGCCGGGCTGGCCGTGAAGCGCGTGTGGACCGACCCGCAGCGGATGTTCAGCGTGCAGTACCTGGTACGCGCCAGCACGCTGGCGCGCTGACGCCGCGGCTGCCTGTTGCCGGTTCTTTGCAGGGCGGGCACGGCCCGCCGGCTTTTGATTCCGTGACGCAACAGCGGCGGACAGTGTCCGCCCTACAAAGCCGGAAAGACGCATGCCATCAGTGGACGCCGTACAACGCTTTCACGTCGCTGGTCAGCGCGGACTGGCTGTCCGCCCGCGCGTAGAACATGTGGCCGCCGGGATAGTTCTTCACCTGCACGCGGGTCGGGTCGCCCATCGCCGGCATCTGGTCGACGATCAGCACCGAGGCCATGAACGGGCAGGACAGGTCGTCCCAGCCGTGCGCGATCAGCACGCGCAGGCCCGGATCGTTGGCGACCGCCTCGCGCAGTTGCGATACCGAACCCTTGTTCGCATCCTCGTCCTCGTGCCACAGCTTGTTCACTTCGTAGCTGAGCGCGTTGTAGCGGCCGTCGACCTTCCAGCCGACCGTCTGGGTGACGAAGTTGACCATCGCCGTGGTGGTGGGCGCGATGATGCCGTTGAGGATCGGGTCGCCGGTCTGCTGGTGCGGCGCATACGGGAACGGATCCCAGGCGGTGACGTTGGAGTCGTAGCGGCTGCCCAGCTTGCCTTCGGCGCGGTACACCTCGCGCAGGTAGGCCTGGGTTTCGATGCGGCCGCCGGAGCGCCTGACGAACAGCGGATCGAGTCCGGTCAGCTCGGTGACTTTCTTCACCACGCGATCGGTAGCGTGCGGATCGGAGCGGCCGCGCATCAGGTCGCTGGCGTATTCGCCGCGGGTGTACTCGATGATCGGCGCCATCGCCTCCGCGCTGAGCTTGTGCTCGCGCTCCAGGTGCGCAGCGGCGATCGAGGGCAGGGTGAGCATCCACGGCAGCGGCGACACGTTCTCGTCGTTGTACGCCGCCGGGTCGAGGTAGGGCGACAGCAGCACCACGCCCTTCATCGCCACGCCGAGCCGGGTCTGCAGGTAGTCGGTGATGCGCGGCCCGCGGAAGCCGCCGTAGCTCTCGCCGACCAGGTACTTGCGCGAGGTCATGCGGCCGCTCTTGACCAGCCAGTCGTAGACGACGCGCGACAGGTACTTGATGTCGCTGTCGGTGCTGTAGAACTGCTTGGTCGCTTCCTTGTCGTCGACCAGCGCGCGGCTGTAGCCGGTGCCTACGGGGTCGATGAACACCAGGTCGGTGAAGCCCAGCCAGGTGCCGGGGTTGTCGTGCAGCGTCGCCGGGTCGGACGGGCTGTCGCCCTCGACGCCGAAGTTCACCTTCTTCGGCCCGATCGCGCCGAAGTTCAGGTACACCGACGAGGCGCCCGGGCCGCCGTTCAACGCGAACGTCACCGGCCGGTCCTTGCCGGGCATGGTGTAGGCGGTGAACACCACCTCGCCGGTGATCTTGCCCTTGCCGTCGCGCACCGGCAGCGAGCCGACGGTGGCGATGTACTTGAGCGTGCGGCCATCCACCGTGGCCGATTGCGTCACGTGCGCATCGGCAGGCAGCGGCGGCAGCTGGAAGCCGTCGCTGCTGGCCGTATCCGGCGCCGCCGGCTTGTGGGTGTCGGCGGCGAAGGCCGGGGCAGCGTGGGACCCGGCCAGCACGAAGGCCGCCAGCAGAACAGATTGCAGGGACTTGCGCACGGTTTTTCCTCGCAGGCGAAAGCGGCCAGCTTAACCGGCTGCGCTGCGGCGGGGGTGTGCGTAAAGGCATGGGTGATGGCGGTCAGCGCAGCGCCACCGTCGCGGGTTCTGGCATGCGGAATGACGGCGTCACGCGCTCCATCCATCGCTCGAACGCCAGCGTGAAGTTCTGCAACGACTGCACGAGGGTCAGGTCGGTCAGTGCGCCGTCGGCGTCGAAGCGGCTGGCTGCGCTCGCCACGAACAGGGTCGGGGTGGGCATCACCAGGGCGCCGCAGGTATGCAGCACCTGGCGCAGCGCGGCTTGCGCCAGGCGCGTACCCCACGGACCGCTGCTGGCGCCGAGCACGCCGACGGGTTTTTCCGACAGCACGTCGCCGGCGGGGCTTTCGCGCGAGAGCCAGTCCAGTGCGTTCTTCAGCACGCCGGGCATGGCGTGGTTGTACTCGGGCGTGGCGATGATCAGGCCGTCCGCGGCGGCGATCGCCGCACGCAGTGCCTGCACGCCGACGGGGCCGGCCGGTTCGCGCTGCTCCAGATCCTCGTCGAACAGCGGCACGGCGGACAGCGCGTCGTAGACGTCCAACTGCAGCGTCGCCGGTGCCTGGGCCACGGCCGCCTGCAGCAGGCGGCGGTTCCAGGAATCGCGGCGCAGGCTGCCGGCAAGGCACAGCACGCGGCGGGTGGGAGTCGTGTGGAAGACGGTCATCTCGGTATCTCCAGTGAGCAAAGAGTCAGGGTTCGATCAGCAGCAGGAAGGCGCAGGCGACCAGCAGGGCGCCCATCACGATGTCGACGCCGCGGCGGACCCTGGGGCGCACCAGCCAGCGGGCCAGCCACGCGCCCAGCGCGGCCCACAACAGCAGGCATAGCGCAGGGATCAGCACGAACAGTCCAGCCAGCGGCAGGTAATCGCGCAAGCCGGTGGCCGGCACCGCCGCCAGCACGGTCAGCACGATCACCCAGCTTTTCGGGTTGAGGAACTGGAAGCCGATCAGGCCCAGCGTTCCGGCCGGCAAGGCTGCCGACGTCGCGGCGGAGTGTCGTGGCGCGATACCAGCGGCGCACAGCGATACGCCGAGCCAGACCAGGTACAACGCACCAATCACGCCGGCCCAGCGCCGCAGTGGCGGGTGTGTGGCGAACGCCGCACCCGCACCCAGCGCCATCACCGCGAGCAACAGCAGGCCGCCGCACACGATGCCGACGATCGCCGGCAGCGCGCCGCGCAGGCCGGCATGCCCTGCCGCGCGCAGCACCACCAGGTTGTTCGGGCCGGGCGTGATCGCGGCCACGCAGAGCAGGCCGCACGCGGCGAGCAACGGATCCATGGCATGTCCCTCATCGCTAATGGTCGAATGAAGTACATACTCGGGACTGCAGTTGGTCTGTGCCTGGCAGTTTATGGTCTAGAATTGCGACCATGAACGAGCTGCCGCTGAACGCCTTGCGCGCCTTCGCCATGGTCTATGCCCACGGCGGCGTACGCGCCGCCGCGCGCGAGCTGGGCATGGCGCACTCCTCGGTGAGCCGGCATCTGGGCGAGCTGGATCGCTGGCTGGGTGTGCCGCTGTTGCGTACGGCGGCCGGGCGCGGCGCGCTGGTGTTCACGCCGCAGGGCGAGGCGCTGGGTCGTGCCACGCTGTCCGGTCTGCGCGAGATCGAGCAGGCGGTGGCGGCGTTGCGCGAGACCCGCCCGGCGCATGCGGTGACCTTGTCCGCCTCGCCGTCGTTCGCGATCCGCTGGCTGCTGCCGCGGTTGCCCGCGCTGGAAAAGGCGCACCCGAAGATCGAGTTGTCGGTGCAGGTGGAGCAGCGCCTGGACGCGCTGGACGACGGCCGCATCGACCTGGCGATCCGCATGGGCAAGGGACCGTGGCCGGAACTGCATGCTGAACCGCTGATGGACGACGCGCTGTATCCGGTGATGAGTCCGGCGTTGTGGCAGGCGTCCGGACGTCCGTCCAGGCCGGCGCAACTGGCCGGCCTGCGCCTGCTGCACGACCGTGATCCGCAGGCGGCGTGGGAGTTGTGGCGGCAGGCGCACGGGCCGGCGAAGCTTTCGCTGCAGGGCGGCGCGCGCTACACCTCGTCCGACCTGGTGCTGCGCGCGGCGATGCAGGGCCAGGGCGTGGCGCTGGCGCGGCATCGACTGGCGGCGGACGACGTGGCGAACGGCAGCCTGCTGCGCCCGTTCGGCGAGCTCAGCGTGCCGCTGGGACCGGCGTACTGGATCGTGCGGCCGCCGGCAAAACCGCGTGCGGCGGTGGCCGCGGTAATCGACTGGCTGCGCTGGCAGGCGGCGGGTACCGGCCAGCCAGCCATGTGATCAGCCGCGCGCCAGCGCGCTCTCGACGAACTGCTGCAGCTGCGCCGCGTTCAGCGCGCCGGACTGCCGCGCGATCTCGCGGCCCTGTTTGAACAGGATCAGGGTGGGAATGCTGCGGATGTTGAAACGCCCGGCCAGTTGCGGCTGCGCCTCGGTATCGAGCTTGGCCAGCCGCAGGCGCGGTTCGAACTTGCCGGCGGCCTGCACGAACACCGGTGCGAAGCCGACGCACGGGCCGCACCATGGCGCCCAGAAGTCCACCAGCACCGGCAGGTCGCCGCGGCCGGCGATCGCGTCGAAGTTCGCCGCGGTCAGTTCCACCGGATGGCCGTCGAACAGCGCTTGCTTGCAGCGGCCGCAGTTCGGGTGTTCGCCCACCCGTTCGGCCGGCACGCGGTTCAGTGCACCGCAATGCGGACAGGGGATAGCCAGTGGTGTACTCATGGCAGACTCACTCCGATAACAGGTCAGGCGCCGGGCGCCAACGCCGACAAGATGGCGACGACCACCGCCGAATCCAAGCCGGGCCGACATGCCGCAACGTTCCGATGCATCCGCTTCACGCTGGCCGCCGCGAAGCCTGCTTGCGCTGGGCATGTTGTGGACCCTGCCGAACAGCCTGCTCGGCCTGCTGCTGGGTGTGGCCGGCGTGGCCTTCGGCGCACGCCTGCGCTGGCAGCGGCGCGAGCTGGCGCTGGTGGTGCGCCGCTGGCCGTGGGGGCGTGGTGGTGCGCTGACCCTGGGCAACGTGATCGTGCATACCGGCGAGCATCTGGACACGCCGTGCCTCACCTATGCGCATCGCGCCGGTCGCGGCATCGAGCCGCCAGTGTCGCTGGCCGATCACGAACGCGCGCATGTCTACCAGTACATGCTGCTGGGCCCGCTGTTCCTGCCGCTGTACCTGCTGTGCGGCGGGATCAGCGTGCGCAACCCGTTCGAGCGCGCGGCCGACCGCTACGCGCGCTCGGGGCGCGGCTGGTGGCCGTGATCGCGCCCGGCGCCGCCGCCACGATCAATGGCCGTCGTGATCTCCGTGATCGTTCTTCTTGTCGGCGGATTTCGGCTTGGCACGGCCGGACCGGGCCGGCTGGGCATGCGCGGCGTTCGACGGGCGATTGCCTTGCTGGCTGGCCCGGTTGCCGCCGTGCGCTTCCGGTCGGGTTTGCCGGACCGGACGTGCCGTGTTGCCCTGTTGCGACGACGTGAGTGGGCGCTGGCTCGTGGCGGGGCGTCTCTGCTGGTTGTCCTCGTATGGCCGCGGCTGCTGGTCCTGCTGTGGGCGTGTGTCGCGTGTGCTGCCCCGGCGCGGCTGCGGCGATACCGGCGGCTGCCGCCGGTCATTGCCCGGTGGCCGATGGTCGTTCGACGTGCGTGCCGCTGGCCGGTACGGGTGGCGCATCGGTGGCGGTGGTGGCCGGCGCACGACCGGGCGGTGGTACCAGCGATCGCGCTCGCGGTAGAACGGCCTGCCGCGGTAGTGGTTGTCCCAGTAGGTACTGATCACGAAGGTGATGATCGGGATGCCGATCTGCGTGCCGTAGGCAGGCAGCAGCACCGGCCGATCCTGGTAAAAATATTCGACATAGTTGCCGGCGACCCAGCCGCGGTTGCCGTAGACGATCACATCGCACCATTCCCAACCGTCGGTGCATCCCAGCACGTCGACCTCGGTGCCGGCCGGGATCAGGTCGATCAGCGGATAGCCCGGATCGGGGCCGGCGCGCAGGTTGACGTTGCCGGTGACGTAGCCGTCCGCCGCGCGTGCCAGCGCCGGGAAAGCCAGCGATGCCGCGGCCAGCGACAACACGGCCAGGGTGGATCGGGCAAGGCGTTTCATGCGGGCGATCTCCAGCGAGTGGATGTCGCCGGCAGTATATGCATCTGCCCGCGTGACGCCGCCGTAGCCGCAAGACGGCGGAGTCATCTTCCGTACATCGTCGTGACGCTCAGGTCGTCGTGCGTGGCACGAAGCGCAGCGCCACTGAGTTCATGCAGTAGCGCAACCCGGTCGGTCGCGGGCCGTCGTCGAAGACGTGGCCGAGGTGGCTGTCGCAGCCGGCGCAGCTGATCGCAGTGCGCTGCATGCCGAACAGGCGGTCGCTGCGTTCGATCACGTTGCGGGCGGCGATCGGCTGCCAGAAGCTGGGCCAGCCAGTACCGGAATCGAACTCGGTGGCCGCGTCGTACAGCGCGGTGGCGCAGGCCACGCAACGGAACAGGCCGGGTACGGCGGGCCGCTCGTGCTCGCCACTGAACGCGCGCTCGGTGTCTTCGTGGCGCATCACCTCGTACGCCGCCGGCGACAGCCGCTGCCGCCATTGCGCGTCGCTCAGCACCAGCTTCGCCACCTTGCGCGCGCCGAGGTCGTGGCCGGCGTCGTCGAAGATTTCCAGCAGCACGTCGCCCGGCGTGCCGACCGGCGTGTTGGCCGCCGCGTACAGGCGCGGCAGCAGCAGGCCGCCGCCGACGGCCAGCAGCGCGCCCCCGCCGAGGGCGGCGCGCAGGAAGCGGCGGCGGTCCATCGCGAGGGTTTCATCGATGCGGGACATGACAGCCTCCGTTGAATTTGTAGGAGCACACCCTGTGCGCGATGCTCTTCGCTCCGATCGACATCAGAGCATCGCGCACAGGGTGCGCTCCTACTGGTTCTGATCAACCGAACGTGAACGCGTACGCCTGCACGCCCGGATCCAGGAACTCGATCTCGAACAGCCGCTCGCCGCTGCCGTGGGCCTGGCGCACCAACTGGTACAGCCGCTGACTGGTGATCGTGCCGTGGCCGTCGGCGTCGGTGTCCATGCCGTGGTCGGCGCCGGGCGGCTTGCCGTCGATGCTGACGCGATAGCGCACCGGCTTGCCGTCGCTGGCGGGGCCGAGCACCAGGTGCAGGTCGCGGCCGCGGAAGCGGTAGACGATGGCGCCGCCGGCCTGCTCCAGTTGCGCGTTTTCGTCGTGCACGGTCCAGCGCCCGTCGAGCGACCACTGGTCGGCGGCCAGCGTGGTGGGTGCGTGGTAGTCGTGTGCGGTGTCGCGCGCCACCCGGCCGCCGACGAAGTTCATTGCGCGGGCGTAGCCGACGTAGGTTTCCGGCGAACGGGTGGGATCGTCCGACGCGGCCGCCTCGACGCCATGGTGGTCGTCGCTGACGTAGCCGCCGGGCAGGTTCTTCTGGCCGGCGTCGGCCAGCAGCTGGCGGATCACGTCCTCGCTTTCCCGGTACCCGCCTTCGCCGAAATGGTGATGGCGGATCTGTCCCTGCGCGTCGATGAAGTAGTGCGCCGGCCAGTACTCGTTGTTGAAGCCTTTCCAGATCGCGTAGTCGTTGTCCAGCGCGACCGGATAGTCGACGCCCAGGTCCTTCACGGCTTTGGCCACGTTGGCCGGATCCTTCTCGAACGCGAACTCCGGCGCATGCACGCCGATCACCACCAGGCCGTGGTCCTTGTACTTGTCGGCCCAGCCGCGTACGTACGGCAGCGCGCGGATGCAGTTGATGCAGGAGTACGTCCAGAAATCGACCAGCACCACCTTGCCGCGCAGCGATCCGGTGGTCAGCGGCGGGCTGTTCAGCCATTGCGTGGCGCCGGCCAGTGACGGGAACGTGCCTTCCACCGACAGCGGCTCGCCGGCCTTCAACACCGGCTGCGGCGCCGGTGCCGGGCGCACGGCGTTGATCAGCTTCTGCTCGATGCTGCCGGTGCTGGCCAGCGAGACGCGGGTGAGCAGGCCGGTATCCAGTCCCAGCGCGATCGCGGCCACGCCGCACAGCACCAGCGCGCCGAGCGCACGGCGCACCCATTCGCCGGCACCGAGCGAGCGCTTCATCAGCGCGAACACCTTGCCGCCGATCAGCAACGCCAGCCCCAGCGAGGTGGCCGCGCCAGCGGCGTAGGTGAGCAGCAGCAAGGTGGTCTGCACGCTGGCGCCGTTCAGCGCCGCGCCGGTCAGCAGCAGGCCCAGGATCGGCCCTGCGCACGGCGCCCACAACAGGCCGGTGGCGACGCCGAGGCC
>DATCUT010000008.1:0-3676 GCA_036561785.1 Rhodanobacter sp. | reverse complement strand
CGTGCGCGCCCGGGGCCTCGACGCATTGCCGTGGAGCGACCATGCGCGGCGCCTGCGCGCACGCATGCAGGCGCTGCGCGCGTGGATGCCCGAGCTGGGTTTGCCGGATGTCTCCGAGGCCGCGCTGCTGGCCTCGCTGGAGGACTGGCTGGCGCCGCATCTCGACGGTCGGCACCGGCTCGATGCGCTGGGCGCGGAGGATTTGTCGCAGGCACTGGCGTCGCGCTTCGACTACGAGCAGCACCGCACGCTCGACGCGCAGGCACCGGAAAGCCTGGTCGTGCCGAGCGGGCAGAGCCGCCGGCTCGAGTACGCCGAAGGCGAGCCGCCGGTGCTGGCGGTGAAGCTGCAGGAACTGTTCGGCCTGGCCGACACGCCGCGCGTCGGCGGCGGGCGCATCCCCGTCACCCTGCACCTGCTGTCGCCGGCCGGCCGGCCGATCCAGGTGACCCAGGACCTGAAGGGGTTCTGGGAACGCACCTACCCGGAAGTGAGGAAGGAGCTGAAGGGCCGCTACCCGCGCCATCCGTGGCCGGACGACCCGTGGACCGCCACGCCGACCCACCGGGCAAAGCCGCGCGAACGGCGTTGAGTTGCCGGCGGGTATCGTGACAGTGCAACTACAACGCAGTTGTGTACCATCCGTGGTCACGGTATCGCGTGGTGGACCCCTTGCCAGGAAACAAGGATTTCGACGAGTTTGATCCGGCGGCGGCGACGGACAGTCGCGGTGAGTCCGATCCTGTGATTCCGATGCCCTCGCCATGGCGGCTGACGGCCTGGCTGTGGGGCCTGCTCGCCCTGCTGTCGGGGTTGGCGCTGGCGCTGGCCGTGCACCATCAGCAGAAGCAGCGGCAGGAGGTGGAACGTACCTTCGTCCGCGACGAGCTGGCCAACAAGACCTATGCGGCGCTGCAGACCAAGCTGCATTCGGCGGAGTCGATGCTGCGCGCGGTGCAGACCCTGTTTCTCGCCTCGGATGAGGTGACTGCGCCGGAGTTCAACAGCTTCTACACCAACCTGCGTCCCCGCGAACAGTTCCCCAGCCTGCTTGCACTGGCCTATGCGCAGCGTGAACCGGGTCCCGATGGCTGGCACTACATGACCCGCTGGGTCGAGCCGATAGCGGGAAACGAGGCGGTGGTCGGGCTCGATGTGGGCGCACAGCCGAACAATCTCGCTGGCCTGCTGGCTTCGCGCGACAGCGACCAGGCGACCTTGTCGGCGCCGTTCCGCCCGGTGCAGGAGCCTGCTGCCGCGGCGGCGAATGACGGCATCACGCTGCGGCTGCCGGTGTTCAGTCCGGGGGATCCGCCGCAAACAGTCGACGGGCGGCGGCAGCGCATGCGCGGCTCGATTGCGGTGTCGTTCCGGGTGAGCAGCCTGATCGGCAATGCGTTGCCGGACCGGGTGACCCGCGAATTGCGTCTGCGCCTCAGCGATGTCACCGATGCCCGTCGCGCGCTGCCGCTGTTCGATTCGGATCCGGGCGCGGCGACGGCGCCGGACGGGTACCGGTTTGAGCGCCAGCTGGCCTATGGCGGGCGGGTGTGGGACGTGTCAATGCGGTCGCGCGATGCCGGCCCGGCCGCAATCGACTGGCGCCAGTCCGCCTTGCCTGCCGGCCTGCTGGCGAGCCTGCTGCTGGCGCTGCTGGTGTATTCCATCGTGAGCACCCGCCAGCGTGCGCTCGCGCTGGGTTGGCGGATGAGCCGCCGTTACCGCGAGAGCGAGGAGCGCTTCCGTGCATTGAACGAACTGCTGCCGGCGCTGGTGCTGCTGGCCGAGGTCGATGGCGGGCAGGTCACCTACGCGAACCAGGCCTCGCGCGACCGCCTCGGCGAACGCGTGACCGAACTGCAGCTGCCCGACCTGTTCGAGGACCAGGACCTGCGCACGCAACTGCAGGATGCCGATACCCGCGGTTGCAGCCGGATCGAGGCAGTACTGCACAACGGCGAGGGCGTCCGCTTCTGGGCCAGCGTGGCGATCTCGCGGGTACTGCTGAGCGGACACGACAAGCTGCTGATGGTGGCCAGCGACATCAGCGAGCAGCGCCAGCTGACTGAGCTGCTGAGCCACCAGGCCAGCCATGACGCGCTGACCGAGCTGTACAACCGGCGCGAGTTTGAACACCGCCTGCACGGCGCGCTGGCGGCGACCGCGATCGGTACCCCGCTGGCCGTGCTGCTGTACATCGACCTCGACCAGTTCAAGCTGATCAACGACACCTCCGGCCATCTTGCCGGCGACCAGTTGCTGACCCAACTGGCGATCGTGATGCGCAAGCAGCTGGGCGGCACCGACGTGCTGGCGCGACTCGGCGGCGACGAGTTCGGCGTGCTGGTGGCCGGCGTGGCCGACCGCGAGGAGGCCGAGCGGATCGCCGAGCGCGTGCGCCGCTGCATCGACGGCTACGTGTTCCTCTGGGAACAGCGCAGCTACATGATCAGCGCCAGCATCGGCGGCGTGATGATCGACCGTCCGGGGATCCTGGTGAAGGATCTGCTGGCGCAAGCCGACACCGCCTGCTACATGGCCAAGGAACTCGGCCGCAACCGCGTGCATTTCTATTCCGAGCGCGACGACGAGACGATACGCCGGCAAAGCGAGATGGAATGGGCGAACCGCTTGCGCTGGGCGGTCGACGAGCATCGCCTGATGCTCACCTACCAGGAGATCTGGCCGCTGCCGCTGACTGCCGGCGGCGAACCCGGCATCGAGGTGCTGCTGCGCTTCCGCGAAGAGTCCGGCCAACTGGTGATGCCCGGCGTGTTCATGCCGGCGGCCGAGCGCTACGGCCTGATGCCAGTGGTCGACCGTTGGGTAATCGAGACCACGCTGGCCAACTTCGACCGGCTGCACCCGACCGGCAGCGCGCTGCGCATGGTGGCGATCAACCTGTCCGGCGCCAGCGTCGAGGACGAGGCGCTGGCCGACCTGATCATCGACCTGCTGCGCCGTTACCGGGTGGAGCCGTCGCGGGTGTGCTTCGAGATCACCGAGACCGTGGCGGTGCGCAACCTGTCGCAGGTGGTGCGCTTCATGGAGCAGCTGCGTGCCGTGGGTTGCAAGATCGCGCTGGACGATTTCGGCGCCGGCATGTCCTCGTTCACCTATTTGAAGAACCTGCCGCTGGACATCATCAAGATCGACGGCGGCTTCGTGCGCGACATGCTCACCGATCCGGTCAGCCACCTGATGGTCAGGGCGGTCACCGACATCGGCCACCGGCTCGGCCTGGAAGTGGTCGCCGAATGGGTGGCCGACGCGGAAACCGTGCAGGCGCTGGCGGCGCTGGGGGTGAACCGGGTGCAGGGCTTCAGCCTGCACCGGCCCGAACTGGCGTTGTTCCAGCGCGACTGAGGTGCCGCCGTTTCGCCGCGTGGCGAAGCGTCCGGGCCATGTGCTGGCTAGACTGCGCGCATGGACGAGGCCGCACCGCTCAATCGCTACCAACTGGCCGAACTCGGCAGCCTGCTGGGCGTGCCGGCGCGTGCCGCGATGCTGCTGGCCCTGGTCGACGGCACCGCACTGGCCGGCAGCGGACTGCCGTTGCCGAACGTGGCGAAGCTGTACGGCCGCAGCTGCCTGGACTGGATCGAGCGACGCATGCATCCGGGCGGTCCGCTTGGCGTGGCGCTGACCGCGGCGATGCTCGAGGCCGGCTGGTTGC
>DATCUT010000007.1:0-55497 GCA_036561785.1 Rhodanobacter sp. | reverse complement strand
GCGACCGCCGCGCGCGCCAGCACCGGCACGAACTCGCGCTGGCCGCCCGAGGTGGCGCCCTGGCCGCCCGGCAATTGCACCGAATGGGTGGCGTCGAACACCACCGGACAATTCGTATCGCGCATCACGCTGAGCGAGCGCATGTCCGACACCAGGTTGTTGTAGCCGAAGCTGGCGCCGCGCTCGCACACCATGATGTCGTCGTTGCCGACGGCCTTGGCCTTGGCCACCACGTGCTTCATGTCCCACGGCGCCAGGAACTGGCCCTTCTTGATGTTCACCGGCTTGCCGGCGCGCGCCACCTTCTGGATGAAGTCGGTCTGCCGGCACAGGAAGGCCGGCGTCTGCAGCACGTCGACCACCGACGCCACCTCATCCATCGGGGTGTATTCGTGCACGTCGGTGAGCACCGGCACGCCGATCTGCCGCTTCACTTCGCCCAGGATGCGCAGGCCCTCTTCCAGCCCCGGCCCGCGGAAGCTCTCGCTGGAAGAGCGGTTCGCCTTGTCGAAGCTGGACTTGAAGATGAAGTGGATGCCGAGCCGCCCGGTGATTTCCTTCAGCGTGCCGGCGGTGTCCAGCTGCAGCTGCTCGGATTCCACCACGCAAGGGCCGGCGATCAGGAACAGCGGTTGGTCCAGTCCGATCTCGAAACCACACAGTTTCATGCCACGTGCTCCCTGGCCAGCTTCTCGCCGTCGCGCACGGCTTTGAACTCGCGCGCGGCGTGTACGAAACCGATGAACAACGGGTGGCCGTCGCGCGGGGTCGAGGTGAATTCCGGATGCGCCTGGCAGCCGAGGAACCACGGATGCTGTTGCCGCGGCAACTCCACGATCTCCACCAGCAGGTCGTCCATCGACTTGCCGGAGATCACCAGGCCCAGGTCCTCGAACGGCTGGCGGTAGCGGTTGTTGAATTCGTAGCGATGGCGATGGCGCTCGCGCACCACGTCCTGGCCGTACAGTTCGCGCGCCAGCGTGCCGGCCTTGAGGCGACACTCCTGCGCGCCAAGGCGCATGGTGCCGCCGAGGTCGGAACGGTCGCTGCGCTGCTCGACTTCGCCGCTGGCCGTGGTCCACTCGGTGATCAGCCCGATCACCGGGTTCGGCGTGTTGCGGTCGTTCTCGCTGGAGTCCGCGTCTTCCAGGCCGGCCACATGGCGGGCAAAATCGATCACCGCCGCGTGCATGCCGTAGCAGATGCCGAAATACGGCACGCCATGCTCACGCGCATATTTCGCGGCGAGGATCTTGCCCTCGAAACCACGCTTGCCAAAGCCGCCGGGCACCAGGATCGCGTCGGCCTTGCCGAGCACCTTGGCCGCGCCTTCGGCCTCGACCTGCTCGGAATCGACCCAGTCCAGGTTCACCCGTGTCAGCTGCTTGATGCCGCCATGACGCAACGCCTCGCCCAGCGACTTGTAGGCATCCTTGTGCTCGACGTACTTGCCGACGATGGCGACGGTGATCTCATCCTTCGGATGCTCCACCGCGTCGACCGTGCGCTGCCACGCGGACAGATCCGCGGGCTTGGCATCGAGGCCGAGCTTCTTCACCACGATGTCGTCCAGGCCCTGCTGGTGCAACCACAGCGGCTGCTTGTAGATGACGTCCACGTCGACGGCACTGATCACCGCGTTTTCCGGCACATTGGTGAACAGCGCGATCTTGCGCCGCTCGCCCTCGGGCAGGGCCTGCTCGCAGCGGCACAGCAGGATGTCCGGCTGGATGCCGATCGAGCGCAGTTCCTTCACCGAATGCTGGGTCGGCTTGGTCTTCAGTTCGCCGGCGGCCTTGATGAACGGGACCAGGGTGAGGTGCATGAACACCACCTTCTCCGGGCCATGCTCGATGCGCAACTGGCGGATCGCCTCCAGGAACGGCAGCGACTCGATGTCGCCCACGGTGCCGCCGATCTCCACCAGCGCCACGTCGAAGCCGCGGGTGGCCTCGTGGATGCAGTGCTTGATCTCGTCGGTGATGTGCGGGATCACCTGCACGGTGGCGCCGAGATAATCGCCGCGGCGCTCCTTGCGGATCACGCTCTCGTAGATCTTGCCGGTGGTGATGGAATTCTTGCCGGTCAGGCGGGTGCGGACGAAGCGCTCGTAGTGGCCAAGGTCGAGATCGGTTTCGGCGCCGTCGTCGGTCACGTAGACCTCGCCGTGCTGGAACGGACTCATCGTGCCCGGATCCACATTGATATAGGGATCGAGCTTCATCATGGTGACCGAAAGGCCGCGCGCTTCGAGAATGGAAGCGAGCGACGCCGCAGCAATGCCCTTGCCAAGCGAGGACACCACACCGCCGGTGACGAAAATCAGGGGGGTCATGGAAAGCAGCCGTGCTGGAAATTGGCATTTTAGCTGCAGAAGCGTCGCACTGCGAGATGGCAACGGAGAATTCTCTGTTTTGGTTCATTTCCAGGCTGATGCAAAGCGCTCTGTAGGGTGGGCATCGCCCGCCATGCTCTGCGCTGGCCCACGCCGCGACGGGCAGTGCCCACCCTACGTAGACGGCGCCCTCTGTTAGCATTTCGGTCATGAACAACCCCATCCCCGCCCGTCTTGCCGCCCTGCGCGCGGCCATGCAGCAGCACGGCATCGCCGCCGTGCTGGTTCCCAGCGCCGATCCGCATCTCTCCGAATACCTGCCGGCCCATTGGGCCGCGCGCGAATGGCTGTCCGGCTTCACCGGCTCGGCCGGCACCCTGATCGTCAGCCGCAACCAGGCCGGGTTGTGGACCGATTCGCGCTATTTCTCGCAGGCCGAGCAGCAGCTGGCCGGCAGCGGCGTCAGCCTGATGAAGCTGCGCGTGCCGCACACGCCCGAACACCTGGAATGGTTGCAGCAGCACCTGCACGAGGGCGACGTACTGGCCGTGGCCGGCGACAGCGTGGCCGTGACCACCCGGCGCCAGATCGAGCGCCGGCTTGCCGACAGCGGTGCCACGGTGCGCACCGACCTGGATCTGCCCGGCGCGATCTGGGCGGACCGCCCGGCCCTGCCGCAGGCGCCGGTGGTCGAACACGACCTGGCCTGGGCCTGCATCCCGCGCGCCGACAAGTTCGCCCGCCTGCGCAAGGCGATGCACAGGCTCGGCGCCACCCACCACCTGCTGTCCAGCCTCGACGACATCGCCTGGCTGACCAACCTGCGCGGCAGCGACGTGGAGTGCAACCCGGTGTTCCTGGCCCACCTGCTGGTGCAGGCGGAGCAGCGCGCCACCTTGTTCGTCGGCCGCGCCAAGCTCGGCGATGCGCTGGTCGCGAAACTGGCTGCCGACGGCATCGCCATCGCCGACTACGCCTCGATCACCTCGACCCTGCAGGAGCTGGGCGCTACCGACAGCCTGCTGCTGGACAGCGGCCGGGTGGTCAGCGCGATTGCCGCGGCGATCGCCCCCGCCGTTACCCGGATCGAAGCGGCCAATCCGAGTACCGCCTTCAAGGCGGTCAAGAGTGCCGCCGAACTCGACCATATCCGCGACGTGATGCGCCGTGACGGCGCCGCCCTGGTGCGCGGTTTCCGCCGGCTGGAACAGCGCCTCGCCGCCGGCATGACGGTGACCGAGCTCGACGTCGACACCTTGCTGCACGAGGAACGCTCGGCCCAGCCCGGCTGGGTCGGCGAAAGCTTCGCCACCATCGCCGGCTACCAGGCGAACGGCGCGCTGCCGCACTACCGCGCCACGCCGGAATCGCACAACACGCTGCAGGCGAAAGGCCTGCTGCTGATCGACTCCGGCGGCCAGTACCTGGGCGGCACCACCGACATCACCCGCGTGCTGGCGCTGGGCGAGACCACGCCGGAACAGCGCCGCGACGCCACCCTGGTGCTGAAAGGCATGATCGGGCTGTCGCGCGCGCGCTTCCCGAGAGGTGCCAGCGGTCCGCAACTGGATGCGCTGGCGCGTGCGCCACTGTGGGCTTCGGGCATGGATTACGGCCACGGCACCGGCCATGGCGTGGGCTACTTCCTCAACGTGCACGAAGGCCCGCAGTCGATCCGTCCGCCGGTCGCCGGCGGCGCCTTGGTGGCACTGGAGCCGGGCATGATCAGCTCGATCGAGCCGGGCCTGTACAAGCCCGGCCGGCATGGCATCCGGCACGAGAACCTGGCGGTGGTGGTCGAGGCCGACCGCACCGAGTTCGGCGAATTCCTCGCCTTCGAGACGCTGACGATGTGCCCGTTCGACCGCCGCGCGCTGGAGCCGGGCCTGCTCAACCCTGAAGAACGCGCCTGGCTGGACGACTACCACGCCAGCGTGCGCGCCGCGCTCAGCCCGCTGCTGGACGACGCCGACCTGGAGTGGCTGAACCGGCACTGCGCACCGCTGTAAGCTCTCCCGGAGCGCGTAGGGCGGGCACCGCCCGCCTGGGCCGTGCCACGATGTCATGAAGTGGCGGACAGTGTCCGCCCTACGTTGCACGGCCGGCCATGCAGCGCCGCTTCACTGGAAGTGCGTCGCGTCCACATCGGCGGTAGCGGCCTGCATGAAGTACTCGTGCAGGTATTTCTCGCCCTCGTCGCAGAACACCGTGACCACGGTCTTCAGTTCCGGGAAGTTCTGCCGGATGCGTTTGGCGGCCAGCAGATGCGCGCCGGAACTCGGCCCGCAGAACAATCCGTACGTGCGCGCCAGCCGTTTCATTTCGGCCACGGCGTCGGTGCTGGACACGCTCAGCACCTCGTTCACCAGCCCCGCGTGGCGCTGGAAGATGCCCGGCACGAAGCCGTCCGAAATACCCTCGATGGTATGCGCGGCAATCTCGCCGCACAGGATCGTGCACGATTCGGACGGCTCCATCGCGAACAGCCGCACGTCCGGATTGACCTCGCGGAACGCCTGGCCCACGCCGATCAGCGTGCCGCCGGTGCCGACACCCAGCACCAGCGCATCGGGCAGCCGGCCCGGCGGCAGCTGGGCAAGGATTTCCGGGCCGAGGATCAGCCGGTTCTCCTCCACGTTCCATTCCGACTCGAACTGGCTGGGGCAGAAGTAGCCTGCCTGCTGGCCGAGCCGCTGCGCGCGCACCAGCGCCTCGTTGACGTGGAAGTTGCCGCAGAACAGCACGTCCGCGCCGTAGGCCCGCGAGATCGCCACGCGCTCGCTGGACATGCCCTCGGGCATCACCACCAGCATGCGGTAACCCTTCACCGCCGCCACCATCGACAGCGCGTTGCCGGTGTTGCCGCTGGTCGCCTCCACGATGGTGTCGCCGGGCTTGAGCAGACCTTCCTGTTCCGCCCGCTCGATCATGTACTTGGCGATGCGTGCCTTGATCGAACCGGAAGGGTTGAGGAACTCGATCTTGGCGTAGACGCCCTCGATCTCCAGCAGCGGCGTGTCGCCCACCGCGTCGAGGATGCTGTCCGACACCGCGGCAAAACGCGTGGCCATTTCAGGCCGCCTCGTGTGCGTGCTGCATCACGTCCAGCGCCAGGGTGGAGTGCGCGTACGCGCCGCCCGCGCGCATCTCGGCGGCGACCCAGATCGCTTCCATGATCTGCGGCTCGCTGGCCCCCTGCTTCAAGGCTTCGGCCGTGTGGCCCTTGATGCAGTACGGGCACTGGGTAACGTGCGCCACCGCCACCGCGATCAGCTGCTTGGTGACGTTCGGCAACGCGCCATCGGCAAACACTGCGGCGCTGAACGCCTTGAACGCCTTCAGCGGCTCCGGCGCCAGTTCGCGGCGCTTGTGCGCCAGTTCCGCGGTGGCCTGCGGGTAGATGGATGTATCCATGGCATTACTCCTCGTTGATCCTTGTTGAATCCTTCCGGGCACTCGCTTGCAGCGGCCGCGGTGCCACGCCCTGCACCCAGCTCGGCGGGTCGCTGGCCGGGAAACTCTGCGCGAGCTCTTCGTCGATGAGCCTCTCGCGCTCGAGCCGGAGTTCGCGTGATCTCTGTGCAGCCGCGGTTTCCACGGTGGCGCTTCCGGATCCGGCGGAATCCGGCCCGGCGGGAGAACAAAACGGGAAGCGATGCGAAACAGGCAGTGACATGGCGGTACCTCCTGATGCCAACGGACAGCGAAGCGGCGTACCGGCTTGCCGCGTGCCGGATCACAAGCCCAGATTGTTGTGCTCCAGCACGCGTTCGGCGCGATAGCTCGAACGCACCAGCGGTCCGGCAACCGCTTCCAGGAAGCCCTTGCCCAGCGCCAGTTCGCGGTAGTGCCGGAACTCGTCCGGGGTGACGAAACGCTGCACCGGCAGGTGATGCGGGCTGGGCCGCATGTACTGGCCCAGCGTAACGACATCGACGTGGGCGCCGCGTATATCGTCCAGCGTGCGCTCGATTTCCGCGTCGGTCTCGCCCAGGCCAAGCATCAGGCTGGTCTTGGTCAGCGTCTTCGGCGCGTGCCGCTTGGCGAAGGCCAGCACGCCGAGCGTCCGCGCATAGCCTGCGCGCGGGTCGCGCACGGGGTGGGTCAGCCGTTCCACCGTCTCGATGTTCTGCGCATAGGTGACCAGGCCGGCGTCGAGCACCGTGGCAACCGCCGCGAGATCGCCGGCGAAGTCCGGGGTCAACGCCTCCACCGCGGTCTGCGGCGAGCGCTGGTGGATCGCCTGCACGCAGGCGGCGTAGTGCGCCGCGCCGCCGTCGGCCAGGTCATCGCGATCGACCGAGGTCAGCACCACGTACTTCAGCCCCATCAGCGCCACCGCGTCGGCGACCTGCAGCGGCTCCAGCGGGTCGAGCCAGCCGTTCGGGTTTCCGGTACTGACCGAACAGAACTTGCACGCGCGCGTGCATACCGAGCCCATCAGCATCAACGTGGCGGTGCCGTGGCCCCAGCACTCGGCGATGTTCGGGCACTTCGACTCGGCGCATACCGTATTCAGCTTGTGGCTGCGCACGATCGCGTGCACCGCCTCGTACTGCGCACCGCCCGGCAGCCTGACCCGCAGCCACGGCGGCTTGCGATCGACATCCGGCACGCCGGTGGCGGCGTTCGGGCGAATGCCGCCCTTGACCGCACGGGTGCCTTGCGGGCTGACGTACTTGCTGCCGTCGGGAACGGATTCGCTGCTGGACATGAAGCGCACGATTCGGGAGGAACCCACGCAGTCTCCCGCGACCTCTGCCCGGGCGCCCTGATGCATATCAAGGCAGCCGGGAAAGCCCCGTGCAGGGTGCACCGGATCAGCTGCGCTTCGGCGGCACCAGTTTCAGGCGTGCCGGCACCGGCGGCAGATTCGGACACAGCAAGCGCTGCACTTCCTCGGGCCGCAACGGATAGGAGTACAGGTAGCCCTGCCCCTCCATGCAACCGCTGCGCAGCAGGAAATCGTGCTGTGCCTCGGTCTCGATGCCCTCGGCAATCGTGGTCAGGCCGAGGCTTTTCGCCATCGCCAGCATCGCCTCGGTGATCGCCGCATCGTTGCTGTCGCCCGGCAGGCCGGTGACGAAGGAGCGGTCGATCTTCAGGTAGGCCACCGCCGGCAGCTTGAGATAGGCCATCGAGGAGTAGCCGGTGCCGAAATCGTCGATCGCCACTTCGATGCCGAGCGTGTGCAGGGTCTGCATGGTGCGCTCGATGTCGTCGCCCAGGCGCAGCATGGCGCTCTCGGTGATCTCCAACATCAGGCGGCTCGCCGACAGGTGCCGCGACTGCAGGGTCCGGCTGATCCCGTCGACGAAGGCCGGATGGCCGAACCAGCGCGCCGAGATGTTCACCGCCACGCGGATCGGCGGCACGCCGGCCAGGTCCCAGACCTGGATCTGCGCGCAGGTGGCCTGCATCACCCACTCGTCGATGCGGCGGATCAGGCCCAGGCCTTCCGCCACCGGAATGAACTCGGCCGGCAGCACCTCGCCGCGCTCCGGATGCTGCCAGCGCACCAGCGCCTCCACCGCCACGATGCGGCCCGTGCGCAATTCCACACTTGGCTGGAACACCAGATGGAATTCGTTGCGCGCCAGCGCCTGGCGCAGCTCGGTGGCCAGTTGCAGGCGGCGGCGGGTATCGGCGTGCATCATCGGCGTATAGAAACGGAACGCATTGCGCTCCTCGGTCTTCGCCGCATACATCGCCGCGTCGGCATTGGCGATCAGCGCCGCCGCATTGTCGCCATCCAGCGGATAGCCGGCCACGCCGATGCTGGCGCTCAGCACGATCTCGTAATCGTCCACCAGCAGCGGCTCGGACAAGGTCCCGAGCAGGCGGCTGACGATCGCCCGCGCGTCCTCGCGCAGGATCAGCCGCGGGATCAGCACGGTGAACTCGTCGCCGCCGATGCGCCCGGCGACGTCGCCCTCGGAAAGCTGCCGGCGGATCCGCTCCGCCACCTTGGCCAGCAGGCGGTCGCCGATCGCATGGCTGTAGCTGTCATTGACGATCTTGAAGGCATCCAGGTCGATGAACAGCACCACCACGGCCAGCCGCTCGCGTTCGGCCACCGCGATCGCCTCGGCGCAGTACCGCTCGAACTCCGCCCGATTGGCCAGGCCGGTCAGCGGGTCGTGCCGCGCCATGTGCTCCAGCCGGTGCTGGTTCGCCTTCGCCTCGTGGATGTCGGTGAGCACGGCGACGTAGTAGACCATCTGGCCTTCGCCATCGCGGATCGCGCTGATGCTCAGGTGCTCGGGATAGCTGCTGCCGTCGCTGCGGGTGCTCAGGACCTCGCCCATCCAGTTGTTGCCGGCGGCGACACTGTCCCAGATCGACTGCGGCAACGGCTTGCCATCGGGCAGGCAGCGGCTGTCGTCGAGGCGCTTGCCGTGCAGCGACTGGCTGGTGAAGCCGGTCAGTTCGGTATGCGCCGCATTGGTCGAGATCACCCGCCGCCCGGCATCGGCGATGATCACGCCTTCGGCGATATTGGCCAGCGCCTCGGCGGCGATCTGGCGTTCCCGCTCCATCGCCACCCGCTCGGAGATGTCGCGGATGATCGCCTGGCGCACCGGCTGGTTGCCCCAGTTGGCCAGGCTGGTCTGCGTTTCCACCGGACGTGCATGGCCATCCGCACCCAGCAGCGCGTTGGTGGCGGCCCGCCCGGCCTGCTGCCCCACCATGGATTGCACGAACAGGTGCACGAAACGGTCGCCGACAAGCTCGCCCGCGCTGCGCCCGGTCCACGCCGCGGCGGTGCGGTTGACGTCCAGGATCCGTCCACTGGTCTCGTCGACCATCACGATCGCGTCGGCGGCGCTGTCGAACAGCAGGCGATAGCGCTCTTCGGTACCGCGGATGCTTTCCAGGATGCGGCGCGCCATGCGCAACCACAGCAGTGCGGCGATCAGGAACGCGCTCAGCACGGCCCAGAACAGCAGCTCGCCCAACCACACGGCTCCCTTCACGACCTCGATCGAGAACAGGTCCGTGCGCGGCTCCATGTAGGCGTTGAGTGCCTTGATGCGTCCACGCTGCCGCGCGATCTCGGCCGGCGACGGGCCGCCGGCACGGTAGGCGGCATCCAGTTCACCCGCGATCGTACCGAGCTCGGCGATCGACGCATCGGTGGAACGCCATGCCACCAGCGCCTCGCGTATGTGCGGCATGCCGGAAAAGTGCCGCAGCATGAAAGTCATGCCTGGCTGTGCCGCCGGCATGATGTTGCCGCGCTCGAACACGCGGGTGATGCCTTCCTTGCTGTAATCGCCGGAGATGATCGCGTCGCGCCCCCAACGATCGGACTCGAGCAGCCCGTAATGGTCCCGGAAGCTGGCCAGGTCCGCGGCGTCGCCGTCGAGCGCGTAGTTGTCCAGGTCGATCACGGCCTGCTTCTGCGCCTTGGACCAGACACTCTCGCTGTTGAGGAAACCAGCGAGAGTGACCTGGACCTGCAGCACGCCCCAGGCCAGCGCCATGATCAACGCGATCGCCACCGCCAGCGCATAGGCCAGCGGCAGCAGGCGCCGTGTCAGAGGTTTCTGCAAACTGTTGCCGGTGGAGTGCATCGCCTGCCCATTCGATTGATGATGCAGCTCGCTTCCATGGATACAGTCTGTTCCGGGCGTTGCCTCAAGCTGCGGCTTCTTTTGCCACCCACAGGTCGCGACACGACCGGATGCACCGGTCACCAAGCAGGATCATGCTCATGTAGCTCCGCTTGATGCACTCGGCCAGATGCGCCACGTCATCGGCCGAGGGTGTCTCGCCCATCAGGGTACACACTATATCCAATGCCTCCCATGGGTGAACGTCGTCGTAGGCGGCGTGCAGGTGCAGCCAGCGCAGGCTGGACGCCCGGATCGCAGGATCGAAGCTGTCGCGGTACTTCGCGCTGTCGTAGATCAGTTGCGACCACTCGCCGGTGACCCCCTCGATCGCGTAGTTGGTGGCCACCATGCCAGCCGCCAGGGTGCCGCGTGCGCTGATGTCCTCGCACCAGCGGGCAAGCCCGTCGGTGCCGTGCGGGGGCACGCCGTGCAGCAGGTCGTCGCGCGCCACCCCGGCGCCCTCGGCCCAGTTGAGCCAGTACTCGGCATGGTTCTGCTCGACCCGGATATTGCGCACCAGCCAGCGCCGGGCCTTGTCGTCGCCGGGGCTGCGGCCATAACGGGTCTTCAGCAGGTTCAGCGCCATGAAGCTGGGGAACCGCTCGATGAACGGCCACAAGCCCATCATGAAGTTGCGGGTGGACTCATGGTCCAGCTGCAGCGCGGTCATCATGCGCCAGATGTCGTGGTCCAGGACGCGCTGCTTGGTGGCCGCGCAATCGGCCACCATGTCCTGCGCCCACTGCGGGTAGCTGCTCAGTTCGGTCAGGGGGCCGGTACGCTCGAAAAGGGTATACATAAGATATTTCCTCAGTTGGATGCCAATGGGTTACTGCTTCGCTTGGCCGGCATGGAGGTCCCGATGCCGGTCGTACCCCCGGCATCGGTATGCGATGCCGGAAATCCTGGATCCGCGGTGAAGTCGCGGGGAGGCGGCGCAGCCGCCGTGGTGTCAGTCCGGAGGATGAAGATGTCGCTGCGGCGGCTGACCATGGGGATACCATGCCGCAATCCGGCCGCGCATGCCCGTTGGCGCACGGCGCGGAGCACCGCCGGAGGCGTTACGCATGCCGGAAGACTACCTGCGCCAACTCCAGTGCGCAGGCGCAACTCCGGCCGCAGTCGGAAAGAAGGCCGCCCCGCGCCAACCGCGCGCGCAAACCTGCAAGGTAACCCCGTCATGACCCCATCCGATTTCAACACCGGACCACTGGCCCAGGTCGACTGCCGGCGCGATGCCGACGGCTGGACCCTGGTCTTCGTGCGCGAGTTGCCGCAACCACCCGAACGCGTATGGGACGTGCTCACCGACCCCACCCACCTGCGCGCCTGGTCGCCGTATACCGCGAACCGCAACCTCGGCGAAGTCGGCGACGCCAGCCTGAGCATGCTCGACAGCAAGCAGCCCGACATCCCCACCACGGTGACCCGCGCCGAGCCGCCGCGCGTACTGGAATACAGCTGGCAGTTGGAGCAGTTCGGCCGCAGCGTGCTGCGCTGGGAGCTGGAACCGAGCGCGGGCGGCACGCGGCTGACCCTGCGCCAGACCATCCGCGACCAGGACTGGATCCCCAAGGTCGCCGCCGGCTGGCATCTGTGCCTGCTCGTGGCCGAACGCCTGCTGCAGGGCCGGCCGATCGCACCGATCATCGGCGAGGCCGCGCTGGCCCATGGCTGGGCCGGATTGCGCGACGCCTACGCGTCGAAGTTGCACATCACCAGCAAAGACCCGCCGCACGACCATTGAACGGCAGGCACCCGGTGACCCATCCCGAATCACTGGCGCCCGTTCTTCGGCGGCTTCGGGACGACCATCGAACTTCAGTGGTCACCGGCCGAGCGCGCTGATGTCCACCGCCTCCAGCACCGGCTTCGGCGCTCCGTGCCGGGCCACCGCAAGCATCGCGCGGCCGACGACCTCGGTACTGAGCACGGTCTCCGGCATCAACGCGCGCAGCAACGGCAGCAGGGGCCGGCTCAGGCTGTAGAACCAGCGGTACGCATCCGTCTTCGAGCGGATGCCGTGCAGCGGCTGGATGACGCCGGGGCGAAATACGTAGACCGCCTTGAACGGCAGCCGCTGCAGCGCGTTCTCCAGCCGCCCGCGCACCCGTTTCCACAGGGTCGTGCTGGTTTCGCTGCTGTCCGCGCCGGCGCCGGATATGTAGACGAAGCACATCGACGGGTTGCGCCGGGCCAGCGTCTGCGCCACCGCCAGGGTGAGGTCGTGGGTGAGCCGGGTGTACTCGGCCTCCGCCATGCCGGACGAGGCCACCCCGATGCAGAAGAAGCCGGCGTCGAAGCCGCTCAGCTGCGCCTCGATCGCGCTGCAGTCGAACAGGTCCGCATGCACCAACTCGCGCAGCTTCGGATCCTGCTGCCCGGTCGGCGTGCGGCCCAGCGTCACCACCTCGGTCACGTCATCGGCGAGAAGGCATTCGCGCAATGCACCTTGCCCCACCATGCCGGTGGCACCGAGCAGCAGCACCTTCAATCCTCAACCTCCTTTCAATCGGGTGAACCCGTCCGCGCTCCACGCTTCGCTGCCCACGCCATGGTGCACGAAGAACAGGCCGGCCGGGTCGTACCGGTGTTTCACCGCGGCCAACCGCGGATAGTTCGTGCCCCAGAACGCGGACTGCCAGTCGCGCTGGAAGTAATCGCTCTCCGAGACGTAGGCCCCGGCACCCGGCGCGACCTTGCGCAGGGCCGCCATCGCCTTGCCGATGCCGGCCGCGTCGCGTTGCGCCTTCGCCAGATCGGGGCCCGGCATGCCGGGAAAGGCGGGCGCGCCGCTGCCGGCGATGATCGCCAGCGCAAACGCATCGAGCACTTGCGGGTTCGTCGCGGTGTCTTTTGCGGCAGCAATCTCCGGCGCGGGCGCGCCGGCCAGGCCCTTGTTGAAGTGCAGGCCCACGCTCCACTCGCGCGCGGCGTCGAACAGCGCATCGACCAGTTCGGCCTGCCGTCGCGGGCGCAACAGCGAAGCCGGCAACCACGCCGACTGGTAGCCATGCAGGAACCAGCCCGCCTCCTCCACGTTCGTGGTCCAGTACGCGTGATGCTTGGGCGCGCCGGGCCGGTTGTCCGCGACCATCACGCCCGGCGCATGCTGGCGCATGAAATCCGCATCCCACATATGCTGCGCCGGCAGTGCGAAGATCTTCACCGCTTCGGCGAAACGGTATTCCGTGCGCGCCCTCACCCAGTCGAGGAACGGCGCCCAGACCTGCTCCATCTGCGCCTGATCCAGCCCGTGGCACAGCATGCTCAGATGCAGCCTGCGTCCGCTGAAACCCATCTGCTCGCCCCAGTGGGGATTGAACAGATCGCTCCGATAGAACGCGATCGCCTTCGCGATCAGTGCGCGATACGCCTCGTCGGTGGAAGCCTCGACCGCGCCGAGCACCGCGCCGAAGAACGCCGGCAATTCGCGCGTGCGCAGGGTCAGCCGCGTGACCACGCCGAGGCAGCCGCCGCCACCGCCCTTGAGGCCCCAGAACAATTCCGGATTCGTGCAGGCGTTGGCGATGCGCACCTGGCCGTCGGCGGTGACGATCTCCGCCTCCAGCAGGCCCGCCGCCGCCGTGCCGTAGTGCTTCGAGAAGCTGCCGAAGCCGCCGCTCTGCACCAGTCCGGCCACGCCCACCGTGGTGCAGCCGCCACCCTGCACGTAGCGCCCGCCGCGGGTGGTCACCGCGTCGTAGGCGTCGATCCACATCGCGCCGGCGCCCACCGTCACCGCCGGCTGCGGCGCCTGCGTGCCGGCGCAGCCCTGTCCCACGAAGGCATCGTGCAAGGTGACGCTGTTCATGTGCCGCGTCCACACCAGCAGCGAGTCGGGTGCGTCGGAGGTGCCCTGGTAACTGTGCCCGCCGCCCTTCACCACCAGCCGCAGGCAATGCTCGCGCGCGAAATCCACCGCCGCGGCCACGTCCGCCATGCTTTCGGCGGCGACCGCATACACGCTCGGCCGCGAGGTCCACGCGTCGACCCAGCCGCTGGTCTGGGTCAACGCCGGCTGGTCGCCCAGATAGAACGGGTTGTCCAGGTGCTTCAGCGCCTCGTCGCAGGCGGCGCCGGCCGGCGTCGAGCCGCAGCCGGCAAATGGCGACTCCAGCTTGAGCAATCGACCGCCCACGTCGTGCTTCAACTGGTCCCAGCTGGCTGCGGAAGGCCACGCCGGATCGCCGGGACGCACCCGCGAGCGAAAACGCGCAGGCGCCGCGCCGGCCGCCCAGGCCGTGGCCAGTCCGCCGGAAAGGATGCCCGGCAGGAGCGGGATCGCCATCGCAGCTTTCAGCAGGTCTCTTCGTTTCATCGAGCCATCCTCCCGGGGGCGTCTTGGAAGCCGCCACGATGGGACGTACCCACACCGCACGCCAGCCATCAGTGATGAATCGCGTCGTACCGGTGACCAGCCGCGGCAAGACGGGACGGATCGTTGCTGCCTTGGCCCGCCGGCTTGCCCGCAGCCATGCCGGCCAGCTTCGCGATGGTGTTCATGTTGCGCGCGGTGCCCGCCTTCGCGGCCGGGATCTTCAGCCGCGAACCGGCCATGCCCTCGCCGTAGTGCACGTAGATTTCGCGCCGCCCCAGCAGCAGCCGTTCGCCGGTGGCACCGGTGACGTCCTGCAGCGCCGTCGCCGCTGGCGGCGCATCCAGGAAGATCGCCATCGTGCGGTTCCCTGCCGCTTCCGGAAACGGGTTGGCCGCCAGCACCGCGGCCATCTCGGCCGCCGTGCGCACCATCACGCCGACCGGCTTTCCGGCATATTCCTGCAGCCGCTGCTCCAGCGCCTTCTTCACCGCCTTCCCGGCGAGCCGGCTGCCGAACACCACGTTGCCGCTGGCGATGTACGTGCGCACGTCCGCAAAACCGGCCGCCTCGCACATCGCCTTGAGCTCGCCCATCGGCAGCTTGCCGGTACCGCCCACGTTGACGGCGCGCAGCAGCGCCACATAACTGGTCATGACACACCGTCACGGCTGACAGGAAAGCCGTCAGTCTCATGGTCGCCACCAGCTTGTTCAAGTGCCCCGGGCGCATGCTGCCCCGATGCCTTTTCACGCCGCCGCGCTGCGCACGTCAGTCGTGGTGCTCGCGCAGCTGTGGGGGCGTTCCGGCGCGGTCCAGTCCGCCCCGTTCGAGCCAGCGGCGGGTGTCCGCCCTGGCGCGGGCGATCAGCACGGCAGCCGCAGAGTAGTCGTATGGCGACGTATCGAGCGGGCACAGGCTCGGCACGATCCGCAGTTCCACCGCACTGCCGGCAAAACGGTCGGCGTCATATACCAGCTGGCGTGCCACCAGCAGGCTGAGCGCATGCATGGCGCGCGCGATCGCGCCCGACGGCGCCCGCTCGAGCGCGCAGGCAAACCCGGTGGGCAGCACGATCACGCGCGTGGCGCCCAGACCGATCGCCGCCGAGATCGGCGTGTTGTTGGCCACGCCACCGTCGACCAGCCAGCGCCCGCCGATCCGTACCGGCGGGTACACGCCCGGGATGGCGGTGCTGGCCAGCACGGCGTCGATTGCCGGACCGACGGACAACAGCACCTCCTGTCCGGTCAGCATGTCCGACGCCACCAGATGAACCGGCAGGGCCGCGTCTTCCAGGCGCCGATAAGGCAGATAGCGCTCGAGCAGACGCCGCAGGCCGACCGAATCCACCAGATGGTCGCGCCGTCGCAGCAAGCCGAACACGCTGCCCAGGTTGAACGGAAACACCTCGCGCCGTTTCAGCGCGCACCAGATTCGTTCCAGCTCGCGGGCGCCGGCGATGCCCGGATCACCGGCGAAATAGGCCGCGTTGATCGCACCGGCGGAAGCGCCCACCAGGAACGCCGGCGTCTCGCCCCAGTCGAGCAGCGCCTGCAGCATGCCCACCTCGATCGCGCCGAGACTGCCGCCACCGGCCAGCACGAAGGCGGTGCGTCGCGCCGCGACGTCAACGATTGGGATTGTCTCTGCCATGTCAGTTACCTGCACGAACCGATACTGCGGCGCGCCCAACCATCTGATGCGCACCGTGACGGCAGGTTCCTGGCACTGTCCGCGAAATGATCGCCGGCGCTACTGCGATCCACTGCGTGATGGCGCCGCCGTGCAGTCGCGGTCGCAAAGAAACCAGGCAGCCGCGTTCGGATAATCCACCGTCATGCTGAAGTGATCCAGCACATTGGCGCCGATCGCGCCTTCGGGCGGCTCGTCCATGATGCTGGCCATCATGCCGAGGAAAGCCTGGTCCGGCCGTTCGGTGAACCACACCGGCCCCACCGTCCAGCCGGCGATCTCCAGCGTCGGCACTTCGATCAGGCGCGCATTGAAGCGTGGCGCGAGCAGGTCGTCGCCCTCCACCACCACAGTCCATTCGGGATGCGCCTTGTGCCAGCGCTCCAGCATGCCGGTGGTGATGTAGCTGGTGACGCCGAAGCCGTGCACCGTTTTCGTCCCGCTGGCGCGCTTGCCCCTGGCGGTGGGGTGCGCAGTGGCGCCAGTGTCCAGCAGCATGTTCAACGGCTTGCCGTCGACGCGCACCACGATGCGCGGAAAGTGCTGCACCACCTTGCCGCCGTCGTCCATCTGGAAGCCCAGCGGCGCGCGATGGGCGGCAGGATCGGCCTGCCAGTCAGAAGCCTCGGCGACCAGCCGGCGCTGCGGATAGTCGAACGTCCATACCCGGTTGCCCAGGTAGGCCGCACCGAGTTGCCCATCGTCGGAAAAGGGCTGCGGGTTCACCATCAGCTTGCCCGGACACGGGCTGGCCGCCACGGGAAGCTCCTGCCCAGGCTTGTAGGCAGGCGGCGTCGCCACCGTCAGCGTCGTACCGTCAACCGTGCACGCTTCAGTCTGTAGTCCCAGCCGCTGTATGGCCTTGGCCGACAGCCAGTACATCCCCGCGACGCCGCCCCCGCCGGTATCCACCAGCAGGCGCAGCGACGACTCGCTCGTCGTCTGCGGCGTCGCGTAGAAATGTCCGGCTTCGTAGTGCGTGGGAATCGTCTGCGCCGGGGTGGCACCGGCAAGCGCCAGCGCGGCCATCCATATCGTGATCATCATGATCCTCTTGTGCCGGCGCCATCCTACGTCGCCCCGCAGCGCCTGCCATGTGTCGATCGGCATCCCGACCGCCCCACGCCTCCCGTCATTCCATCAGCCCGCCGGCGTACTCGGCACCAGCACCATCCACGCCACGCCGAAGCGGTCGACCAGCATGCCGAAGCTGGAGGCGAAGAAGGTCGGCATCAGCGGCTGCTGCACCTGGCCGCCATCGGCGAGGTTGTCGAACAGGCGCTTTGCCGCGGTGTCGTCGTCGGCGGAAAGCGCCAGCGAGAAACCCTTGAACTCGGGATGGCCGCCGCTGAAGCCGTCCGAGACCAGCACCTGGGTCGAACCGATCTGCAGGCAGGCATGCATCACCTTGTCCGCCGGCGGCTGCGTGCCGTCGGGGCATTGGGCGGAGCCCTCCGGGCCGTCGGCATAGCGCATCAGCATGACCACCTCGGCGCCGATCGCCTGGCGGTAGAACGCGATGGCCTCTTCGCAGCGGCCGTCGAAGAACAGGTAGGGCTGGGTTTCCATGGCATGACCTCGTCGTTGGGTAGGCAAAAACGGAGCCGGCACAGCGGCTCACAGGGATACGACGAACGGGCCAGCCGCGAATCGACACCCTGTCATTCACGCCCCCGGCTTTGCAAGCGTGGCCCAGTGGTGGTCAACTCCATGAGACATGGCGGCACCGACGACCACCAGGGGATCACCGGCTGATGCACACACACACCTCGAAAAACCCGTGCCCGCGGGCACGCCACCAGCGTCTGTCGCGCCTGCTGCTGACCGCAGCGCTGCTCGCGCTCAGCCTGGTCGCCACGGCGCAGGGCGCCCCGCCCGAACAGGCGCGCTGGCAACGCCAGGCGCAGGCGATCACGATCACCCGCGACGACTGGGGCATCGCCCACGTGCACGGCCGCACCGACGCCGACGCGGTGTTCGGCATGGCCTATGCCCAGGCCGAGGACGATTTCAACCGGGTCGAGACGAACTACCTCAACGCGCTGGGCCGGCTCGCCGAGGCCGAGGGTGCATCGGCGATCTGGAGCGATCTGCGGCAGCAACTGTTCATCGACCCGGTCGAGCTGCAGGCGCTGTACGCGAAGAGTCCCGCCTGGCTGCAGGCGCTGATGAACGGCTGGGCCGACGGGCTGAACTACTACCTGGCCACGCATCCGGACGTGCATCCGCGCGTCATCAAGCACTTCGAACCGTGGATGGCGCTCAGCTTCAGCGAGGGCAGCATCGGCGGCGACATCGAACGGGTCTCGCTCGAACAGCTCGCCGCCTTCTACGGCACGGACGGGAAAAAACTCGCCAGCACGGCAACGCCGGCAAGCTGGGTCGAGCCGACCGGCTCGAACGGCTTCGCGATCGCGCCCAAGCTCGCCGCCGACAGCCACGCGCTGCTGTGGATCAACCCGCACACCTCGTTCTTCTTCCGCTCCGAACTGCAGATGTCCAGCGACGCCGGGCTGGACGCCTACGGCGCGGTGACCTGGGGTCAGTTCTTCATCTACCAGGGCTTCAACCGGCACATCGGCTGGATGCATACCTCGACCGGCCTCGATGCGGTCGACGAGTTCGCCGAGACCATCGTGCACAAGGGCGGCAAGCTGTTCTACCGCTACGGCAAGGAGCTGCGGCCGGTCACCACGCGCACGATCCGCGTGCCATATCGCGCGAAGGACGGCGCGATGGCCACGCGCAGCTTCGACGCGCACTTCACCCACCACGGCCCGATCGTGCGCGCAGCCGACGGCAAGTGGATCGCCATCGCGCTGATGAACAAGCCGCTGGAAGCGCTCGAGCAGAGCTGGCTGCGCACCAAGGCCAGCGACTATGCCAGCTACCTGCAGGTGGCCGAGCTGAAAGCCAATTCCTCGAACAACACCATCTTCGCCGACGACAAGGGCGAGATCGCGTACATGCACCCGCAGTTCATCCCGAAACGCGACAACCGCTTCGACTACACGAAACCGGTCGACGGCAGCGACCCGGCCACCGACTGGAAAGGCCTGCACGCGCTCGACGAGGCGCCGCACCTGCTCAACCCGCCGAACGGCTGGATCATGAACACCAACAACTGGCCGTACTCCGCCGCCGGCAAGTTCAGCCCGCGGCAGGAAGACTACCCGCGCTACATGGACACCTTCGGCGAAAACCCGCGCGGCATCCACGCCACCCGCGTGCTCGACCACACGCGCGACTTCAGCAAGGCCTCGCTGATCAGCGCCGCGTTCGACTCCTTCCTGCCGGCGTTCTCGCGGCTGGTTCCGGTGCTGGTCCACGACTACGACATGCTGCCCGACAACGATCCGCTGAAGCCGCGCCTGGCCGGCCAGATCGCCCTGCTGCGCAGCTGGGACTACCGCTGGGGCATCGCCTCGATGCCGACCTCGCTGGCGGTTTTCTGGGGCGACACGCTGTGGGACCAGGTGCACGCCCAGGCCGAGTCCGAAGATCTTTCCGTGTACGACTACATGGCCGGCAACGCCGGTGCGAAGGCGCGCCTGGGCGCGCTGGTCGAAGCCTCCGACCGGCTGGAAAAGGACTTCGGCAGCTGGGGCGTGCCGTGGGGCGAGATCAACCGCTTCCAGCGCAACGACGGCGCCATCGTGCAGACCTTCGACGACGCCAAGCCGAGCATCCCGGTGCCGTTCGTGTCGTCACGCTGGGGCTCGCTGGCCTCGTTCGGCGCGCACCGCTGGCCCGGCACGAAGCGCTACTACGGCACCGGCGGCAACAGCTTCGTCGCCGTGGTCGAGTTCGGCCCGAAGGTCAGCGCCCGCGCGATCACCGCCGGCGGCGAGAGCGGCCACCCGGACTCGAAGCACTTCAACGACGAGGCCGAGCGCTACACCACCGGCAACCTGCGCACGGTGTACTTCTGGCCGGAGCAACTGGAGGGACACACCGAGCGGGTCTACCACCCGGGCGAATGAGCCGCCGCGCTACGCGGCGGTGCCGAACAGCATGCCCACGCCGGTGGTGACCGCCATCGCCAGCGCGCCCCAGAACGTGATGCGCATGGCGCCGACGCCCATCTTTGCGCCGCCGGCCCACGCCGCCACCGCGCCGAGCACGGCGAGGAACACCAGCGAGGTGGCGAAGACCAGCGGCAGCAACCGCGCCGCCGGCGACAGCGCCACCACCAGCAGCGGCAGCGCGGAGCCCACCGCAAAGCTCAGCGCCGAGGCACCGGCAGCCTGCAGCGGCCTCGCCTTCAGCGCCTCGGTGATGCCCAGTTCGTCGCGGGCGTGCGCATCGAGCGCGTCATGTGCCATCAGCTGGTCGGCCACCTGCCGGGCCAGTTGCGGGTCGAGCCCGCGGCCGACGTAGATCGCCGCCAGTTCGCGGTGCTCGGCTTCCGTCTGGGTCTGCAGCTCCAGGTGCTCGCGCGCGAGTTCGGCGCGCTCGCTGTCGGCCTGCGAATGCACCGACACGTACTCGCCGGCGGCCATCGACATCGCCCCGGCCACCAGTCCGGCGACGCCGGCGACCAGGATGTTCTGCCCGCTGGCATGCGCCGCCGTCACGCCCAGCACCAGGCTGGCGGTCGAGACGATGCCGTCGTTCGCGCCCAGTACGGCGGCACGCAGCCAGCCGATGCGGTCGGTACGGTGTCGTTCGTGATGGTGTCGGGGCATGCCGGTGGTCCCGCGGGTCGGTTGGATACAGGCATTGTGCGCAGGTTGGCGCGCGGCCGTGCAAACGCTTCTCGTCCCGGCGGGACGGGCAGCGAGGCATTACGCCCTTCGGCCGCCCCAGCAGCGACAGGCTGTCGGCAATGCCGACCTTCCGGAGTTTGTCTGGTGCCGCGTCCGAGCGTATGCGCTCAGCCGCGGCCGGGAATCTTCAGCCCGCGCTGCACGGCCGGGCGCGCCAGCCCGCGTTCGAGCCAACCGCCGACGTGGGCGAAACTGTCGTAGTCGACCAGCTCGCGCGCCTCGTAGAACGTGATCAGGTTGTCCACCCAGCCCAGCGTGGCGATGTCGGCGACGGTGTAGTCGTCGCCCATCAGCCAGCGGCGACCGGTGAGCCGCTGGCCGAGCACGCCGAGCAGGCGCTTCGACTCGTTGACGTAGCGCTGCAGCGGGCGCTTGTCCTCGTACGCCTTGCCGGCGAACTTGTTGAAGAAACCGAGCTGGCCGAACATCGGTCCGATCGACGCCATCTGGAGGAACACCCACTGGATCGTCTCCCAGCGCCGTGCCGGGTCGGCCGGAATGAACTGCCCGGTCTTGTCCGCCAGGTACAGCAGGATCGCGCCTGACTCGAACAACGCCAGCGGCTCGCCGCCCGGGCCGTGCGGGTCGATGATCGCGGGGATCTTGCCGTTCGGGTTGAGCGCGAGGAACTCCGCCGTGTGGCTCTCGTCCTTGCCGATGTCGACCAGGTGCGGCTCGTACGGCAAGCCGGTCTCCTCCAGCAGGATCGACACCTTCACCCCGTTCGGCGTGTTCAGCGAATACAACTGGATGCGATCGGGATGCTGCGCAGGCCAGCGCGTGGTGATGGGAAAGTCGGACAACCGGGTCACATGACACTCCTGCGGCAAAGAGAAACGCCGCAAGGTAAGTCGTTCCGGCAGCGGGTTCAACACGACGGGGAAACCACCCCTCCCGCACAGGCGCTTTCACCAGGTCGCTTTCAGTGCACGCTCGATCTCTTCCAGCGGCGCACGGAACAGCGACTTGTTGAGTTCCTCCACCATCCGCTTGGCGGTCTCCTCGTGCAGCAAGGGGCGCATCTGCCCCAGCGTCTGCGGGTCGGCCACCAGTACCAGGTGGGCAAACTCGTTCTTCAGCGCGGCGGCATTCAGGCGCTGCGCCAGCTGCTTGGCGAAGGTGGCTTCGTCCATCTCCGCCGTGCTTCGCTCGGGCGGCTGACGCCCGGCCGGGCCGTCATGGGCAAGATCTTTCGGCCCCACCAGTTTCACCTGTTCGAGCGATACGTTGAGGCCCTTGCCGACGTTGCGCAGGAGCCGCGCGCCGGTGCCGTCGGCCACCACGACCCATGCGCCAGTGGGAATCTTCTTCATCGCGATCTCCTCGGGTTGCCGGCGCCTCGAACAGCAATGCGCCATGCTGGCAAGGCTAGCGCCCGGGACGTGATGCCGATGGAAAACCTGGCCTTGGGCAACAGCTTGCAGCTGCACTCCAACACCCGGGCTACCGCGCCGTCAGTACTTGCCGCAGGCGATCGGGCGCGTTCGGGACGCGTTCGAGATGCGGATGACGTACGCCGCCGTGGTAGTCGATCCGCTGCGTGGTGAAGCTGTCGCCCTGGCGCAGCAGCAGCTCGACCGGCGGCTTCGCGGTTTTCGCGGCAGCCAGCGCGGTCCGCAGCCGCTCGGCGCTGTAGGCGGTGCCGTCGACCGCCAGCACGCGCATGTCGCGCGCCAACCCGGCCTTGAATGCGGGACTGTCCCACAGCACCTCGTCGATCCGGCCGTCCGCACGCGCGATTTTCAGCCCCAGCGAAAAACGGAAATCGTCGTAACCGTCCGCATCTTCGGCCGCCGTGACCGCGGCATTCGGCTCCGCGGTGTAGGCCAGCCGCCAGCCGCTGCACGCCAGGCCGTCGAGCGGGGCCGGCGTCGCATCGAGACGCTCACGCAGGAAGGCCGCCCAGTCGAACGGCTGCACCGCATTCAATGCCGCCACCATGTCGTCGAAGCCGTAGGTCGACACCTGCACGCGCCCCTGTGAGCCGCCGAAGAAGCGCTGCGCAAAATCGTCCAGCGAGCGCTTGCCGTGCGACAGCTCGCGCAGCCTGCCATCCACGTCCAGCCACAGCAGCGCGCCCTCGCCGTAGAAATCGTAGGCACGCTGCCAGCTTTCCCAGGCCTGTGGCGCGTCGTTGAAGTCGATGATGCCCTGGCTCACCGTGTCCTGCAGGCTGCGCCAGTCGCGGCCGCGCCGCTGCGCCTGCGTCGCCAGCAGTTCGGCCAGCACCGCACGTGTCTGCTTCTCGTCCAGCAAACCCGAGCGCGCGGCCAGCACCAGCGCCCAGTAGTTGGTCTGGCCCTCGTACAGCCACAGCAAATCATCGTGCATCGGGGTGTTGAAGTGTGGCGTCCACGACGGCGCGGGGCGCCGGTACTTGCCGTTCCACGCATGCGAGTACTCGTGCGGCAGCAGGTCGTTGCCGATGAACGGCGCGCTGCCGCGCAGGTAGCCGGGATAGGTGCCGTTCTCGCTGGACTGGTGGTGTTCCAGCCCGATCCCGCTGAACTGGTCCGACAGCGCCAGCAGGAAATCGTAGTGCGCAAACGGGCGCGCGCCGAACACCCGGTCGGCCTGGCGCACCAGCGCACGGTGCGCGTCGAGCATCGCCGGCGTGGCGTCGAGCTGTTCCGGCGCATCGGCGACCACGTCCAGGTGCACCGGCTGCCGCGCGCCGGGATCGAGGTCGTAGCGCTTGAACCAGCGGCCCGCGTACAGCGGCGAATCCACCAGGTCGACCAGCACCACCGGCGTGAAACGCACGGTGTCGCCCTCGCGTGAAACGACGTCCAGCGCGCTGCCAAACTGCCATCCCTCCGGCAGGGTCAGGCTTGGCGCGAACCTGATCCGGCGCGCGTCGAAGCCGGCCGGATACAGCAGCACGCGATGCCACTGCAGCGACAGCAGCGCCGGCGTCATCGCCACCCGGCCCTGCGCGTCGGAGGTGGGCGACAGGTACTGGAACGCAATGTCCAGCGCATCCACACCGACCGGCACGTCGAGATGGAACGCGTACATGTCCGCCGCGTCGCGCCGCCACGCGATGCGTGCGCCGTTGCCTCTGATGGTGAGCCCGGCGAGCTGGTTGATCGGCCCGGTCGGCGCATGGTTGCCGGGGATCCACTGTGGATACCACAACGTCAGTGGGCCCGGCCGCACCGGAATACGTTCGTGCACAAGCTGGATGCGCCGCGACACGTCGCTGGCATCGACCGCCAGCGTGATCGTACCCGGCCAGTCGGCGTCGGCCACCAACGCGGCCGATGCCGGCCCACTGTCGCCACGCGCCAATACCGGCGACGGCAGCCACAGGCTGCAGGCCAGCACCACGATCCATCCCCTACGAACCATGCCGGATCCCCTGAAGCGGCGAGTGAACCGGCATCCTACGACAGCAACGACGCGATCCGTACCCCGTCCTGCCGAACGCGCGTCACCCTGCCCGCCGCATGCAACGCTGCCAACGTTCGTCGACACGTTTCGCGAACCACGCGGTGGTGAGCTTGCGGGTGATCTTCGGGCTCTTCAGCGTGATGCCCGGCAGCACGGCGCGCGGCAGCGATTTGCCATCCATCCGCTCGGCCAACGCGAACACGCGGGCGTAGAGCTTCGTGTCCGCGAAATCCTGGCGCTCGCCCTGCTCCAGCGCGCGATGGATCGCCGAGTCGCCCATGTCGAGCCGTGCGCCCAGCGAACGCACCGCCAGTTCCGTCGCGCCGGGCGGATCGCCGAAACCGGCATCGGGCGACACCAGGTCGCCGTCCAGCGCCAGCGGAATGCCCGAGGCGACGCCCACCGCCTGCTGGAACGCGGCGTTGCGGCTGGCGTACCAGCCCGCGTTGAAGTCGGCGAAGCGGTACAGCGGCTGCGGGTAACCCGCCGGATAACCCAGCAGATGCGCGATGCCGAAATACATGCCGCCGCGCCGCCTGAACACCTCGTCGCGGATCGAACCATGCACCGGGTACGGATAGTCTCGCGCATGCGCTTCGGCGAACGCGATGCTGACCTGCATCGGCCCGCCGGTATGTACGGGGTTGAGGCCGCCGAACAGGCGCTTGCCCAACGGCACCATGCCGATGAAATCCTGGAAGATCGCGCTCAGCTGCTGCTCGGTGCGCGCCACCGCCAGCCGCTCGCTGTAACGCCGACCGTCCGGCGACTTCAGCCACAGCGCCGCGTCGACCACGAATCCCGGCACGTGCTTCGCGGCGGCGCGGCGGTCGATCTCCTGCCTTGCGATCTTCGCCAGCCCCGGCACCACCGGATCGACCTGGAAGCCGGATTCCTGCTGGGCCACGGCCAGCACCGCGCACAAGTTCGCGGTGGTCGGTGCGAGGCCCTGCACCGCGAACGCAGCCTGGATGTCGGTGGCCCAGCCTTCGCGATCGCTCGCGTCGGCCGGCATCAGCCGCACGATCTCGGCACGCACCTGCGCCGGACTGCGCGGTGGCGCTTCCTGCGTGCGCTGGGATGCGCAACCGCCCAGCAACAGGCCGACAGTCAGCAGCGTGATGGAACGGTTACGCATGACCCGTCCTTTCGCCGAGGAAGCGGCCATACCTATGCCTGCCGCAGCGACCAGAACCCGATGTCGCGCCGATGGCCGTAGCCGAGCCGCTCATACAGCTGCTTCGCGCGATGGTTCTGGTGGCTCACGTGCAGGAACGGCAGGCGGCCGCGCTCGAGGTTGTCGTTCGACAGCAGCGCCAGCAGGCGCCGCGCGTAGCCGCGGCCGTTGAAGTCGGGGTGCGTGCAGACTGCGCTGATCTCCTGCTGCGCGTCCGTACCCAGCCGCTCGCCGATCATCGCCGCCAGCCGACCGTCCTGGTAGATGCCGAAATAGCGGCCCAGCTCCATCGTGCGCGGGCGGAAGTAATGCGGATACACCAGTGCGGTCAGCGCCAGCACGTCGGCGCGATGCGCCTCGGTCAGCTCGATCGCCACCGGCCCGTCGACCACCGCGATCGGCGCGGGGCAGATCATCTGCGCCAGCGGCGCAAATGCGTCGAGCACCCAGCCGTGCGGCAGCGCGGGCGCCACCCCGAGCAGGTAGACCGATTCACCCGGGCCGACCAGCGACACAATCGCGGCGGCCACATCGGCGTGCGCGCTCGCCACGCCCAGGAACGGTGCGAATTGCGCCGGATAACGTGCCGCCTCGCCGCGGCACAGCGCAATCGCGCGGTGGCGGCTGCGCAGCGAGGACCAGAAAGGATTGTCGAGTTCAGGTGCCATCATCGTGCCAGCTCTGTTTCATGCTTATGCGTCGGATCAAGAGGGCCTGGTTCTTCCCGCTCCCGTGGGTCGATGCCGACGCCTACAGGACCTGGCAGGCTTCCAGGTAATTGCCGTCCGGGTCGGTGAAGCCGAAATAGCGTACGCCGGCCCCGGTTCCGACCGGCTCGGGCGTACCGCCGTGGGCACCCACGAACGTGTGCGCGGCGTCGGCATCCGCGACCGCCAGGATCGGGTAGGTTCCTGCGCGCCCCACCGCAGCGCGGCTCGCGTCGCCCGGCTCGCGTTGCCACAAGGTCAGGCTGGTATTGCCCAGCGGCAGCACCGCCAACCCTTCACCGCCGTCGAAGTAGACCGGCTCGGCCACCAGCAGGGTCCGGTACCACGGCAAGGCATGGGCGAGATCGCGCACGCGCACGATCACCGTGTCGATGCGCAGGAACGGCGTGGTGGCGGGCATGCATGACCTCCGGCGACATCGGCAGTGGGGACCAGCACGGCGTGCAGGCATTCTGGCGATCGTCCGGGCAAGTGCCGAAAAACTCAAGCGGGTCGCTGGACTGCCCCGGGAACGACGACCCGCCCCGTCTTCGGCACCTGTCACGACGGGCGCTTCATCGCGATGTGGCGTCCTGCCACTCCCGTCCGAAAGCGGCAACGCGAAGCCGGCGCTAGCGCAAGCCCACCGTGCCGTTCGCCGCCTTCACCAGCTTCGCCGGGTCGTAGCCCACGCCGTCCTTGAACACCAGTTCGACGTTCTCGATGTCCTTGATGTTCTGCGCAGGGTTGCCGGCGATCAGCACCAGGTCGGCGGCCTTGCCTGCCTCGATGGAGCCGATGCGCTTGTCTTCGCCCATGAAGCGGGCGCCGTTGAGGGTGGCGATCTGGATCGCCTGCAGCGGGGTGAAGCCGGCTTCCACCAGCAGCTCCACTTCGCGCTGGTCGCCGTAGCCGGCGATCACGCCGCCATAGCCGGTGGGATCGAGGCCGGCCAGCAGGGTGCCGCCCTGCTGCACGAAGGCGTGCTCGAAATCCTGCTCCAGCTTGAACACCTTCACCCACGGCGAGTCGGGCGTCTTGGCGACACGCTCGCGGGTCGCCAGATATTCCACCCGGGTTTCCGGCAGCATCGCGTCCAGCACGCGCCGATCCACCGGCGCGCGGCCGGGCACGAAGGTCTCGAACACCGGCAGGGTCGAGGTGACCGCCACGTGCTTCGACACCAGGGTCTTGATCAGCTGCTGGATGCGCGGATCGTCGACGCTCATCGTCGCCAGATGGGCCAGCGCGAGCTTGGTGTCCGGGCAGATGTCAGGCTGCTTGCCGGCCATGAACTCGGTATCCACCGGCAGCCCGTGCTCCAGATTGTCGATGCCGAGCCCGGCCGCTTCGGTGAAGCCTATCGCGCACAGGTGCCCGGTCACCTTGATCTGCTTCGCATGCGCCGCCGCGATCGCCGCGGACAGTTCGGCGCGGGTGATGTGCATGTACGCCTTGAACGAGGTCGCGCCCACGCCGATCCAGTAGTTGACCGTGTCGGTGGCGTCCGCCGCATCCACCAGTTCGTGCATCTGCGGCGTGAAGCTGCCCCTGCCTTCCAGATACGGCCCGGTGGTGTGCATCTTCGGTCCGGGGATCTTGCCGGCGTCGATCGCCTTCTTCAGCTCGAGGTCGGTGTACGGCTCGGTGCTGCCGGTGGTGCGGATGCTGGTGACGCCACCGGCCAGGTACAGCTTGGGAAAACTCGATGCCTGCTCGGGATAGATGGCCTCCTTCGCGTCCGGGTTCACCTTCGGCGCCGGATAGAACATGTGGTCGTGCATGCCGACCAGGCCCGGGATCAGCGTATGCCCGCTGCCGTCGATCACCGTCGCGCCCTTCGGCAGCTTCACGTGCCTGCCGACCGCCGCGATGAGGCCGTCGCGCAGCAGCACCGTCTGGTTTTCCCGCGCCGGCGTGCCATTGCCATCGATCACCCGCACATGGGTGATCGCCAGCAACGGCTGCGCATACTTCACGAACTGCTGCGTCTGCGCCGACAGCTGCGGCGCCTGGGCCCAGGCGGATGAAGCTGCGCATAGCCCGACCAGCGCAACGGCCAGCAGGATGTTCCGGCGAGTGCCGGACGACGGTAGGACAGGCGCGAAGCGGCGGGTTTTCGTAGGCACGGTTGGATTCCCCTTGACAAGGCAGGCACCGGCCCGCCAATCGGGCAAAATTACTCCAGTGGCATCCCTTTGGGTGAAGATGCCACCCATCCCGCTGCATATTTGTCTGTTTTCATGCACCCTGCTTTCCCGCCGCCGCGAACCCACTCCCGCCGATGACTCCGCTGCAGCAATTCATCGAGGCCCACCCGCGCCTGTTCGTGCTGACCGGCGCGGGCTGCAGCACCGACTCGGGCATTCCCGACTATCGCGACCGCGACGGCCAGTGGAAGCGCCCGCCGCCGGTGAACTACGCCGCCTTCATGCACGAGCCGGCCACGCGCCAGCGCTACTGGGCGCGCAGCATGGTCGGCTGGCGGCGCTTCGGCAGTGCGCTGCCGAACACCACGCATCATGCATTGGCTGAGTTGGAGCAGCGCGGACAGGTCGAACTGCTGGTGACGCAGAACGTGGACCGCCTGCACCAGCGCGCCGGCAGCGAGCGGGTGCTCGACCTGCATGGCCGCCTCGACGAAGTGCGCTGCATGGCCTGCGACTGGCGGCTCGCCCGCCACGCGTTCCAGCAGATGCTGGTCGAACGCAACCCGGCCTGGTCACGGCTCGATGCCACCGACGCGCCGGACGGCGACGCCGACCTGGAAGGCCACGACTTCGCCCGCTTCGACGTGCCGCCCTGCCCGCACTGCGGCGGCATCGTGAAACCCGACGTGGTGTTCTTCGGTGAAGCCGTGCCGCGCGAGCGCGTGGAAGCCGCCACGCGCGCCTGGCAGGCCGCCGACGCGGTGTTGGTGGTCGGCTCCTCGCTGATGGTGTATTCCGGCTATCGTTTCGTCGACGCCGCCGCACGCGCCGGCAAGCCGGTGGCCGCGGTGACGCTGGGCCGCACCCGCGCCGACGCGCTGCTCACATTGAAGGTCGACGCGCCCTGCCACGAGGCGCTGGCCTTTCTGCACGAGCAGGCGCGACTGGTCATGAACTGACCCGGGTCGATCAGCTGGTGTGATCCAGAATGATCTTCCAGCCGTCGGCGGTCTTCTCCCACAGCAGCGAGAACACGCCGTCGTCCTGACCGGCTTCGCCGCGGGTAGTGCGATCGAGATGGAAGCGGCCGGTCACGGCGGCGTAGCGCACTTCGCCGCCGGCGCCCGGCAGCAGGCGCACGTCCAGCTCGGAGTACGTGAGCCGACCCATCTGCTGCTTCGTGGCGTAGTGCTTGCGGTAGCTTTCGAGGATCGTGCGGTAACCCTTGCGCACGCTGGCACCCACGAACGTGGTGTCGGGCGCGTCCTTGTAGCTGCGCATGAACTCCACGACATCGCCGCGGTTCCATGCGGCCGCCTGCTGATCCATCACCTGGCGGATGGCGGCGGCATCGCTGCCGGCGGTTGCCGCGTGGCTGGAAGCCGTGCCGCCCAAGCCGACCACCGCCAGAAGAATCCCGAATCCGATAAGAAAATACCTTGCCGTCATGCTGTGCTCCGCTGCGCTATGTGGTGGCCCAGTATCACCCCGAACGCAGCACCGGGTGTCGGTGCATGCTCCCTCCGGGGGACTTCCGCATGGGAGACGGCCAGCGCGCCGGCGGTTGCAGCGTACTTCAATCTACCGTGGGGTCTTGTCGATTCCCCACCCGCCCGCTCGTCTTACCAGATGGGGGTTCCTCCTCCTGCAACGAGACCCCGCCATGACTACCAACACCCTCAGTCTCCACCGCGTGCTGCGCGCCCCGCCCGAGCGGGTCTACCGCGCCTTCCTCGATGCCAATGCCATCGCCAAGTGGCTGCCGCCGAACGGCTTCACCTGCAAGGTGCACCAGCTCGATGCGCGGGTCGGCGGCAGCTACCGGATGTCGTTCACCAGCTTCTCCACCGGCAACGGCCACAGCTTCGGCGGCACGTACCGGGAGCTCGTGCCGGGCGAACGCATCAAATACAACGACCGCTTCGAGGACCCCAACCTGCCCGGCGAGATGACCACCACCATCACCTTCCGCGTCGTCTCCTGCGGCACCGAGATGCAGGTAGTGCAGGAAGGCCTGCCCGAGGTTATCCCGGTGGAGCAGTGCTACCTGGGCTGGCAGGAATCGCTGGTGCTGCTCGGCAAGCTGGTGGAAGCGGAAATCCCGGACTGACCGGCGCTACGGTAACCGGCTGGCATGGCTTGCCGCCAGCAGCCACTTGTTGCCGCGGCGAATCCACGTGTCCGTGTAGCGGAAATCGGCGGCGAACGGTTCGCCACCCGCATGGCCGCGGACGCTGGTGACGCCGACGATCAGCGCCGTGTCGCCGTACAGGCGCACCTGCTGGTCGTGGTTGCGGAACTCCTCGTAGAACGGCTCCCGTGCGGCGACCTCGGCCAGGTTCTGCCCGAGGTTCGTCACGCTGCCGCGCGAATCGACGAGCGTGAAATCCGCCGTCAGCGCGCGACGCAAGGCATCCGCGTTGCCGGCTTCGAAGGCCTGGCAGGCGTCGGCCTCGGCTTGCAGCAGTTCGCGCGTGGCCGGGTTCGGCGCGACCGCACCTGCGGTGGCTGCGATTCCCATCAACACCGCCAGCAGCCAGCGTCTCCCGGCTTTTCTTTCCAGTCGTGGCATGGTCGTAGCGTCTCCTCGGAGCAAATGGCGCAAAACCGAAGGGCAGAAAGGACACGGGGCCGTTCACCCCAAAAATATCCCTGACGCCGTCGTTTCTTCACCGGCGTTTACTTGGGCTTCGTGACCACCTGCCCGTCGACGGTAGCAAAGACGTCCGTCTGGCCGTACTTCGACACGTCCGTGAAGGCCATGTCGAATTGTTCCTCGCTCATGTCCCACTTCCCTGCCAGCACCGTCTTGTAGGGCCGCAGCATGTTGTTGGCGTTCTGCCAGGTGCGTTTGTTGAAGCGCGCCACCAGGTAGTTGTAGAGCACGCGAATTTCGGGCTGATCGAATTCGCGGGCGGGGGCCGTCAGGTACAGGTTCATGTACTGGGGCGAACGGAACGAATCACTGGCCGGCGTGCTGTCCTTCATGGAATCGTCGGCCGGCACGCAGTCGCACAGAAAGTCCCAAAGCGATCGGTTCGTGTATACGTCTGCCAGAGAGGGGTGCAAGCCGGCAGTCTCGACTGTCGCATCGTTGGCTTTGATCTGTGCGACGCGCCAATATGAGGTCGTGTATTTCGGAAGTTGCCGGAAGCGCTTCACGGGGGGCTGCTTCAGGCGGTACAGGCCGCCGCTGGCGTGTTCGCAGCAGATGATCCACCACTGCAGGCGATGCGTGTATTCGCCGTGGTTGATGGAAGCGCCCGGATCCTTCCAGTGACGCGCCTGCCGCAGCAACAAGTTGTTGAAGCTGTCGGGATGGACGAACCCGGACAAGGTGGGCAGTTCGGTCGGCTCGGCCTGGGTGCCGTTGAATCCCCATTTCAGCTCTTCTTCCATGAGTATCTTCTTGAGGATGCCACCGAACTTCGGTGGTTTGCCCTGCAGCCACTCCGGCCTGGCGACATTCTTGTAGGTTTGGCCATCCCCCGCCCGCGGCGTGAACGTGGGCGACTTGATGCGCGGGTCTTCGGAATTCAGCTGCGCGAATTCGAACGCCATCCGCTCATTCAACGTCCGGAGGTGTTTCAGGCACACGGCCTCATCCGTCAGCAGCGCGCCGATCTGGCACAGGTCGTGGAACAACGCCGACTCGCCGGCGTACACCATCAAACCGTCCCGGTTCTGGAACGCGCCTTTGAACTTGGCCTTGTCGTTCTTCTGCTTGTCGGAGTTGAAGTGAGGGAAGAATTTCTGGATGTCTGCACCGATTTGCGCCGGATTCATCTTTTCCATGACCGTTCCTCGGCTGGAGTGACTGGAGGGAATCTCGAATAACCGCTTTTTGCTCGTCATTCCCGCGAAAGCGGGAATCCAAATCACTGTTTCGCAAGATCAAATGGATTCCCGCTTTCGCGGGAATGACGTCATCGAGGGTTTTTCGAGGCTCCCAGGAGGGATGCCTCGACGGCCGGCAGCCGATTCTGCTGACGGACCGAAGATACCGGTTATCGAAAAACTGGGGCTTCAACCCGGTTGCAACATGCCGAAAGTGAACCTGGTACCGCTTTTCGCCTTCGGCTACTGGCGGGCTAAAACAATGTGCAGCCCCTGCGGCCCGCAAGAACCCCGGCCTCGTGGGTTTCCTTGTTGACCCGACCGGAGTGCCGCAGTTGCTCCTTCTTCACGGCGCCGTCGCCACGGCCCTCTTCAAGCGTGGCCCAAATGCTGCTCGCGCGGTCGTCCCCCACATACTTCTCGACCGTGGCGCCGTTGTGCAACCTGCTTAGTTCGGCCGTCCATTCGTCGTAGCTCCCGACAAATATCTGCGGCTTTTCATCGTCACGCCCGACCTTGTAGAACTGGCCGATGGTGGAGTCCACTATCACCGGATTTTCTTCATCGGACCACTTGAGGCTCACTGCCTTGTGGTCCTGATGACAGCCCTTGATCATGACGGTATTCAAGGAGGCCTTGGGAATGGTATCGGGGTACAATCGAACGACGGTCTCTTGAAGCCGGCGCGACATGGCATCGCACGATCCCGGCTCATTGCTGACGTAGCGTGTCGCCCAGATACGCAGCTTCTCATCACTCGATCGAGGCATGTCGCTCTCCACGCACCCACGAAAGCGGCATCGTACTCCCGGGCTGGGGGACGAGGGCAAGTGACCTGTCGCAGCCCGTGTGACTAAATAAGCCGTCCGAGAAATCGGGAATAGTCCACCAGGGATTGTCTCCGACACCTTTCCCAAACGAGGAATCCATCCATGCCCTACCCACGACAGCTCCCTGCCACCGGTACGTGCCGCTGCGGCCGCGTGCGTTTGCGCGTCACCAAGCCGGCCATGCTCACCATGGCGTGCCACTGCCACGGCTGCCAGAAGATGACCGGCAGCGCGTTTTCGCTGTCGCTGGCGATGCCGGCCGATGGCGTGGAAGTACTCGAGGGCGAACTGGTCCGCGGCGGCCTGCAGGGCGAGCACACCCACCTGTACTGCGCGTTCTGCAAGTCGTGGGTGATGACCCGTCCGGCGGGCATCGACTGGCTGGTCAACCTGCGCCCCTCGGTACTCGACCCGCATGCGGACTTCGTGCCGTTCATCGAGACCTGCACCGACGCCCGGCTCCCCTGGGTGTCGACCCCGGCGAAGCACAGCTTTGCCGGCTTTCCGGCGATGGAGGAATACCAGCCACTGGTCGAGGCATTCGCGGCCGAGGCCTGATCGAACACCAGGTCCGAGCCGACCCCTGCACGTCCAGCCGAAAAATCGAGCGGCTGCAAACGGTTCTGAGCCGGCTGTTTTTCCCCGAGACCGGCGACGCAGGGCTTCCGCCTTCGTTGGATCCCCCCAAGCGCTACCATGCTGGGAACTACACCTGCACAGCACCGACCGGGTGCCATGAACCCCGCCATTGCATGATCACGAAGCTGCCACCCCTCGCCGAAGTGCTCGACCTGATACCCGACGCGGTCTGCGTCGTCGATGCCGAAGGCCGCTTCCTGTACGTCAATGCGAGCTTCGAGCGCATCTTCGGCTACGCCCCCGACGAGGTGCTTGGCCGGCGAATATTCGACCTGGTCCATCCCGACGACCGCGCGGCGACCTTGCAGCAGGCCGAACAGGTGATGGACGGCGTACTGCAGCGCCACTTCCGCAATCGCTACATCCACAAGGACGGCCACAGCGTGGACATCCAGTGGTCGGCCCGCTGGCTGCCCGACCGCGGCGTGCGTATCGGGGTGGCCCACGAGGTGACCGAACTGCGTCGCGTCGAGCGCGAACTCGAGCACCGCGCCAGCCACGATCCGCTGACCGGATTGCCCAACCGTCGCCGGCTGCAGTGCGAACTGCAATACGCCATCGCGCACGCGACGCAGACCGGCGACGGCCTGGCCGTGCTCTACCTGGACCTTGACGGCTTCAAGGGTGCCAACGATCGGGGCGGGCACGACACCGGCGACCGCCTGCTGCGCGAGGTCGCACAGCGCCTGCAACAGGGCCTTCGGCAAGGCGACCTGGTGGCTCGTGTCGGTGGCGACGAGTTCGTCGCGCTGCTGCCCGGCTGCCGCGATGCCGAGGCCGCCCGAACCGTCGCCGACAGCCTGCGCGCCCGCCTGAGCCCACCCTACACGCTGCCCGACGGTTTGTTCCGGCTGGATGCCAGCGTCGGCATCGCCTGTTTCCCGGCAGACGCAAGCGACCCGGACACGCTTCTGTCACATGCCGACCGCGCGATGTACGCCGCCAAGCGCCAGCGCTAGCGGCGCAGTGACACCAACCCGACACGGGGCATCGCCGCGGATGCCTGACCTACGCTATTGCAGGGCTGATCCATCCTGTCTGCCCGAAACACCCGCACCGTGCGCCGGCGGGTATCGAACGCTGCGTATGGCACGTGCCGGGCGAATGAAAATTGTCTGCGGCACCTTTCCGATGCGTCGTTCGGAACACGGCGCACCAGATGCCAGAAAAGCGCACTACCCCTTCCCAGCCAGATCTCTCATCCCGCGACCTCGGCACCACCGCCACCCATACGGTCGCGCCCGGCTGCCTTGGCACGATACAGCGCCTCGTCCGCGCAGCGAAGCAGTTGTTCCGGCGAGTCCGTGGCGGCGGGCACGACGGTGGCGATGCCGATGCTGATGGTCACGTGCGGCGCGGTGCCGGAGCTGCGATGTTCGATCGCCAGTGCGCGCACGGCCTCGAGCATGCGCTGCGCGACCGCGGCAGCCTCGCTGGCGTCGCACTGGGTGAGCAGCACCGCGAACTCTTCACCGCCGTAGCGTGCGGCGAGATCCGCGGCCTTCGAGCGCAGCACCTTCGTCAATGCGCCAGCGACCGCCGTCAGTGCGACATCGCCGGCGAGATGGCCGTAGGTATCGTTGTAGGCCTTGAACGCATCGACGTCGCACATCAGGACGGCGAGCGGCGCGCCGCTGCCCACATGCTCGTCCAGGGCCTCGCGCAGCCGCTGGTCGAACGCGCCACGATTCGCGATGCGGGTGAGCCCGTCGAGCGCGGCGATGCGCTTCAATTCGGCGTTCGCGTCGCGCAGCGCCTCGGTGTGCTGCGCGACCTCGCGCGTCAGCTCGCGCTCGCGCTCGTGCAGGCGCCACACGCGCAGCCGGTAGACCGCGGCGAGCAGGCCGACGACGATCACCGCGACGAGGGTGCGGAACCACCAGGTGGCGTACCAGCTCGGCACGATCGTGAAGGCCACGCTCGCGCCGTCGGTGTTCCACACGCCGTCGTTGTTGCCGGCAATGGCCCGGAACACGTAGTCGCCGGGCGGAAGGTTGGTGTAGTAAGCGGCGCGGCTGGCGCCGGCGTCGATCCAGCCACGGTCGAAGCCGTCGACGCGGTAGCGGTATTTCACCGCAGCAGGCGCCACGTAGCTCATCGCGGCATAGTGCAATTCGATGCGTTCCACGCCGGGACCGATGCGGCCGACGTGATCCGGGTCGACGCTCTCGCCGTCCACGAGCACGCGCTCGATCGCGACCGGCGGGCGTATCCGGTTCATGCGCTCGTGCTTCGGGTCGACGATGACCACGCCGTTGGCCGTGCCGAACCACATCCGCCCGTCGCGGGTGCGCCAGGCCGGCGTCTGCGAGGCGCCGTTGGCCTGCTGCGACAGCATGCCGTCGTTCTTGCCGTACCAGCGGGGCTCGATCTTCGCTATGGTGCCGCGGTCGAGTGCATCGATGTCGGCCCATGCGAATCGCGCGATGCCACGGTTCGAGCTCACCCAGAAGTAGCCATCGCCGTCGTCGAGCATGGCGAATACCGCGTCGCCATAGAAGTCCGCCCGCTGGGTGAAGGCCTGCACCGATTGGCCGCGGACACGCATGAGACCCAGGCTGGTGCCGAGCCACAGGTCGCCACCGGGTTCGGGGTGGAACGCGAACACGCTCATGCCCGGCAAGCCGTCGGTGCCGCAGCGGTCGACCACCCCGCCCTGCAGGCAGCGCAAGCCGCTGCGCTCGCCGATCCACAGGCGCCCGGCCGGATCCTCGTACAGCGCGCGCGCGTCATCGCCATGCGTACCCTGGACCACGCTGACCTTGTCGCCGCCGATCTTGTTCGGCGTGATCTTCGCCACGCCTTGCAGCGTGCCTACCCACATGCCGCCATCGCGACTGGGCGCAAACGCGAACACGATCGTGCCGGGCAGGCCATCGCCGATGCCGAAGTTGCGTACCGTGCCATCAGGCGCGATCCGGCTCACCCCTTCGGTCGACGCCACCCACAGGTTGCCGGCGGCGTCGGACTGGATCGCGCGCAGCAGCAGGCTCGGCAGCTTCGCGTTGATCGCCTTCGCCGGCACCAGCACCAGGTCTTCGTAACGTGCGAGGCCGGAGCCGTCGGTGCCGACCCAGAGCGTGCCCGCGCGATCCTGGTACACCGCGCGCACGGCGTTGGAGTCCATCTTTCCGGTGACGGTGACGAGCTTCGAATCGCTGAAGCGATGCACGCCGCTCGACGTGGTTCCCATCCACAGGTTGCCTTCGTGATCCTCGAACATCGACCGCACGGTCTCGCCGGCCATGCCGCTGAGCGTGTTGTCGCAATCGAAGCGTGCGGTCGTCAGGCGGCAGATGCCCATGCCGAGCGGCGCGAACCACATGCTGCCGTCGCGGTCGCCGAACAGCGAATAGATGCGCTTCCCGTCCAGCGCAGCCGCGCGCGGGTCGCGTTCGAAATGCCCCTGGCGATAGCGCACCGGCCCGGCCTGCGTGCCCGCCCACACCGTGCCGCCGTGGTCGATCGCAAGACTGTAGACGGCGTTGGTCGGCAGGCCGCGCCGGGTGTCGAACGTCTCGACCCGGCCGTCATGCCAGTGCACGACGCCGACGCCATCGGCGGCGATCCACACCCCGCCCGCCGCATCGGCCACGATCCCGCGATAGAACCCGCGCGGCGGAAATCCGCTTTCCTCGTCGAGCAGGCGGATGCCCTTCGCACCCATCCGCGCGACGCCGGTATTGGTGGTCAGCCAGAGCGCGCCGCCTCGATCCTGCACGATGCCGAACACGCTCTTGATGTTCGCGGGTAGCGCCACCCGCTCCAACTCGCGCCCGCGGCTGCGGTAGAGCCCGCCGTTCAGCGTGCCGATCCACAGCGTGCCATCGCGATCGACGTGCACCGCGGTGATCGCCGTGCTCTTCAGCACCGGCGCCACGCGTGGATCGATGTTGCCGAACTCCGCCCCGCTGTAGCGGACCAGCCCGCCGTACGTCGCCAGCCAGATCGAGCCGTCCCTGCGCTGCGCGATGGACAACACCGTGCCCTGCGGCAGCTGGTTCTCGTACCAGACGTGGGTCAGCTGCCCGATCGCGCGACCGGGATCGAGCGCGCGTGCCGGCGCAAACGCCAGCAAGCCGCACACCACAAGCACCAGCGAACACCATCCCCCGACCCGACGATTCATGCGCAATCCAACCGCTCCCCCTGCGACCCGGCTCTCCGGCGCCGTGTCATCCGGCGCCATGCCCCAGCCGTCGGCCCGGAAGACCGATGCGCAAACTATCGCATATCCCGGCGAAATCGGCGGAATTCCGCCCCATGCGTACGCCGTGGAACCAAGGCCATGGAAGCCTGCAGGGCCAGTTCATCGAATCAAACGGATGCCAGCGGCGCTGACCCGGTTGGCCGGATCAACCACCGTACTGCTTCGGGATCGGCTGGTCCGGACGCTCGCCCTGCCAGTAGATGGTCACCACCCACCAGCGATGGCCGTCGAACATCAGCTGGAAACTGTTGATGCCGCGCTGGAACGGCTTGGCATCGGCTGCGGCATGGCGCGATTCGTAGGTGCTGAACACCTGGGCGATGTCGCCGTAGCGCTCCACCGCACGGTGAGACTCGCGTTCGAAGAACCCATCCTTCGCCATCAGCGGTTCGGCCAGGCGGATGTAGTCTTCCACGCTGAGGACGCGCGCCACGTTTGCGCTGCCCTTGCTGGCATGCACGGCAATCAGCCGGGCGCCCGGAACAAACAGCGAACGCATGCGATTCCAGTCGCGCTTCGCCTCCCCGGGACCGGAGATCACGTCGTAGACCGCATGGATGACCGCATCCATCGACGACACATCCGCCGGCCGCGCGGCCGGTGTGGTCGATGCGGCCGGGCTGGCTACCGGGGCACTTTGCGCGGCGGCCGGCGGCGGCAAGGCCCCTGCAAACGCCAGCGCACAGGGCACCAGCAGCGTACGGAACGAGACAAGACCCATGGTGCGCTCTCCGTTGTTCGTGGGTGAAAACCGGACGGCATGTCGTAGGCGATTTTTGCACGGGAAGTCGCGGCAGGGAGCAGCAACCGGGCGCAGTAACCAGCCGTCGCAACGGGGTCGGAACCACGTGGGTTGCCGGCTTCTTGCGCCGCATCAGGGGGACAAAAATGAGTGAGGCAATGCCCCATCGGCAGGCCGCGCAGGAACGCGCGATGGCTGGACGTCCACGCGTGGGGGGATTTCCCCTGCCTGGCCGAAACCCTCCGTTGCGCAGGCGTGACGCGAAACCTGTGGCATGCCTGCATGCGAGAGCTTGTACCTGACGAAGCGGGGTGCGGTCGTGCAGCCAGGCACGCCGCGGGTGCCAGGAACCGTCGATGCACCTCATTTTGACGAGCAGGCGCCGGTCGCCGCGATACGTGCATCAGGCCCCCTTATCCCCTCACAGCAGCGTGCAGCCGCAGCAGCCTTTCTTGAGCGTCTCGGCCTGGTGGGCCTCGCTGCTCGTGCTGCCCGTGCTTCGCCGCAGGTCGTTCCTGTCCATGGCGTTCACGGTATCGAGCACGTCGTACATGAAGCCGAAATCCGCATCGACAGGCTCCACGTGGTCCACGCTGTTCAGCACTTTCAGGTGCTCCACCCACTCGTCGTAGCTGCCGACGAAGACCCGTTTTTCGCCGCCGAACTGCTGAATCGTGGCGTCCACGATCACCTCTTCGCCCGTAGCGTCCCAACGGAGAAGCACGCCTGTGTGGGAAGTCTTTTCCCGGAGCGGGATGCGAACCGCCTTCTTTCTCCGCTCGGTCGGAGGGTCGCCGGCGTAGTTGCCGAAACTCGCCTCCAGAAGCTGCTTTGTCACGCCCGCACAGTCACCCTTGTTCTGGGTGGAATACGGCAGGGCCCAGGCCTTCAGCTGTTCGTTGGTCAATCGGGACATGGCGCGCTCCGCAAGGTGGGAGGTGGTGAGCCGGCGTCGCAAGGAGGCCTCAGCTTACTCCGCCGACGGCCGCCGGATAGCCGCGCCCGATGCTTCCGATCGGCACGCCGGCCGCCTTCCCGCTCACCCTGCAAGCGAAGGACTTGATGACCTTGGTTCCCTTATCTTGCTTGCCTCGAATCCGGCACCCTCGTGAACACCGCATCGTTCCAGTGGACGACGCGCCGGTCGGCGTCGAAGTGCAGCGGTTCGGGGGGTTCGAGCGTGCCTGCGCTTGCGCCGAACAGGTCGGGCTGCGCCGGCTTCAGCGACAGATGCAGGGCGCCGATCCGCGCCTGCAGTGCACCGTCGATCCGGGCCACCTGCATCGTGCCGAAGACGGGGTTGTCGTAGCGGCCCACGAAAGCGTCGAGGTCCGCCGCGGCCGGTTGCCAGATCCATCCGCCCCACGCCGGATCGGTGCGCGCATGCGCGATGGCGTCGAGCCGCTTGCGTGTCTTGCCCGCCAGGCGTGCCGGGTAATCGGCGGCGGCTTGGCGCAGGCGTTCCACTTCGCCCGGCTTGCCCGTCACCAGGCCGATGAAGGCCTTCATGAGTTCCAGCTCGAGCCCTTCCGTCGCGCTGTCGCTGTTGATCATCAGCGACATCCCGGCGTCAACCGATGGCACCAGCACGGTCACCGAGACCGCACCGGTGTACGAGCCCGGATGCATCAGCACGTGCTCACCCTTGTACGTGCAGGCGTACCAGCCGAGGCTGTAGCCGTCGCAATCGATTTCGCCATCGGCGAGGTTGGCGCTGGCCAGCGGATGCTGCGCCACCTGAAACGCCGCGGGATCGATCCCGCTGCCCGCCGCGAGGGGCGCCAGGTTCGCGCGCATCCAGGCGGCCATGTCGTCGGACGATGCCAGCAGCCCGCCCGCCGCGTGCATGAGTGCATCGGGCTTGGGCGCAAAGGCCATCCAGCGCGCGCCGTCCCACTGGTGGTTCCAGCCCAACAGCGCCGGTGCCGCCGTCGACGTGCGCGAGACCACATGCTTCAGCTGCAAGGGCTCGAGCACGTCGGTGTCCAGCCAGTCGTGCCAGGAACGCCCGGTGCGCGCTTCGAGCGCGGCGCCGTAGACCAGATCGCCCAGGTTGGCGTAGCGAAACCCCGGCTCGCGCGTGCGGGTCTCGCTGGCGAGCAGGCGCGGATAATCCGCCGCCGGCACGTCGCGCACATACGCGGTAATCAGGTTGAGCGTGTCGGTGCGCAGGCCTTCCTGATGCGAAAGCAGGTCCGCCATGGTGATCCTGCCGGGATCGGCGGGCGCAGGCAGCCGCAGGCCGGGCCACACCTGCGCCAGCGTCGTGTCGAGCGTCAGCACGCCCTTGCGGTCGAGGATCACCGCCAGCAGACCCATGAACGATTTGGTCTGCGAGGCGATGTAGAACAGCGCGTGGCGATCCGCCGGTGCGGATCGATTGGCGCGTGCGCGCCCATGCACCTCGATCAAGGGCGCGTCCGCACCGTGCACGATCACGGCCGAAAAGGCCGGGAACGAACCGGGCGTCTGCTGCACCGCTTCGAGCGTCTGCCCGATCTGCGCGGCCACCTCGCGGATCGCAAGCGGGGTGACGTGTTCCGTGGTGCGTGGCGTCGAGGCGTGGCCCGGCGTTACGGCAACCGCGCAAAGACAACCCGCCAGTGCGAGCAGGCGGACACGACACAAGAGGATGTGGGACATGAGTGCTCCAGGCAGTCAGGCGAAATCGGTTCGACACGTGCGAGCAATGTCCCTGCTGCGCACGCAAGCAGCCGACAGGCACTCTCCGCCGCAACAGATACGCGGACCCAGCGTGCGGTTGCGACACCCGCTTGAAACCAGAATCAGAGTTTGTCCGCGTCCGATGTCGATCACGTCCGCTCTCGTTCGTCGCCTAGGTGAGGGGCGCCGTACCGGCCTCCCCGACCACCCAGGAGACAGCCATGTCCTACATCGATGGTTTCGTGATCGCCGTGCCCAACGCCAACCGCGAGCAATTCATCGCGCACGCCAACACCTTCGACGCCATTTTCATGGAGTTCGGCGCCACCCGCGTGGTGGAGTGCTGGGGCGACGACGTGCCCGACGGCAAACTCACCGACTTCCGCCGCGCCGTACAGGCAAAGCCGGACGAATCCGTGGCGTTCTCCTGGATCGAATGGCCCGACAAGGCCACCCGTGACGCCGGCATGGAGAAGATCATGAAGGACCCCCGCATGGAAGCCGCCGGCGACTGCCCGTTCGACGGCAAGCGCATGATCTTCGGCGGCTTCGTACCGGTGGTCAGTCTGCCGGCGTAACCAGGAAGGGAACGGAGGTCGGCCAAACCCCGGTTTCTGCGGATCAAGCAGCGCGCTTTCCCGTTTGGCTTGAGACACAGCAGGTTTTCAGCGGCCTCCGTCGCGCCCGCCCGCGCTGTCCGCATCGTCCGTCCTGCGGCGATGCTTCTTCTGCGCGTAGAGCCTGGCATCGGCCGCCTCCAGCAATGATGCGGCCTGGTCGCCATCCGCCGGCGCGGTGGCGACGCCGATGGTTATCTCGGGGTAGGCCGCCTCGCGGGCAGCACCTTCGCGCACGACCTCGCTAATGCGGTACGCGATTTCCAGCGCACTGGCATGGCTCGTGTTCGGCAGCACGGCAATGAACTCATCGCCGCCGTGCCGTCCCAGGTGATCGTTTTCACGCAACACGCCACGCATGATGCTGGCGACCCAGGTCAGGGCGCGATCGCCCATGCTGTGTCCGTAGTGATCGTTGATGAACTTGAAGCGATCCAGATCCATCGCCAGCACGCTCAGGGGTTGCTGCCGAAGCCGATGGAGATCCAGTTCGGCGTCCAGGCGGGACAGGATGCCTCGGCGGTTGAGCACTCCGGTGAGCGGGTCCTTGATCGCTTCAATCTGCAGGTCGGTCTGCGTGGCCTCCCAGTTGGCGGTCATCCGGTTGAAGCACCCGGCCAGCACCGCGAGCTCGTCCCGCCCCTCGACGTTCACGCGCACACCTGCCTGACCTTCCTCGATGCATCGGGCGGCATGCGTCAACGCCTGCAACGGCCGAAGCAGGGAGCGCAGGAAGATCACGACCAGCAATCCGGCCACGGTCAAGGTGATCAGCCAGCTCCACATCAGCCAGTGCAACTGGCTCTTGCGCTGGGCCGCAGCCTTCTCATAACGCGCCTTGAGCACGCCGGACAGACTCATGCGCGCACTCGAGATATCCCGGATGGCACGCTCCAGCTCCGTGCGCGTATTCAAGCTGGCCACTGCCCCGCTCATGCGCTGGGCATGCACCTGTTCGATCAGGCGACGAACCGAGGGACGCGCCTGCATCCAGGCGTTTTGCGCATCATCGAGGACCCCTTTCGGCACGTCCTTGCTGTCCATGCCGACCTGAATGCTGGAAAAGCTGTTGTCGACATTCTGGGTCAGCGCGGCAAAATCCGGTACCGAGTCGTTCGACTCGGCCAGCAGCTCATCCACCAGCGCCTGCTGAAGGTAGTACTCCAGCGTGCCCAGCGGGAGCAGCCCGTGCACCGACTCCTCGACGGAATCGCGAAAGGCCATCTCCTGCTCGTTCAGGACCAGCATGCTCACGGCACTGAGCACGGCAAGCGGAAGCAGAAGAAGCGCGATGATCGCCGTCATCCGTTGCCGTACCGAAAGCCTGCGCAACAGTACTTCAGGGTTCTTTCCCATCACAGCCGCCATGCTCCCGTTTCACACCATGCGGGTTGCCGCGCCCGACACCCTTTGCGATGCATGGGCAATCGTACAGGCAACCGGAATCCACAGCGGCGAAATGGTGACCCTGGTTCTGGCACCTTTGTTCCGACGAAAATTGCCCGTGACGCCTTTTCGGTTTTTGCGTGTCGATCCGCGCGCCCGTCGTTCGTCGAAGAGAATGAAGGGCATCCTCGCCGCCCTGAACCAGGAGAACCCACATGGTCAGCAAGAACACGATTTGCCTTTGGCATGACGGCACCGCCCTGGATGCCGCGACGTTCTACGCCAAGACGTTCCCGGATAGCGCCGTGGGCGCCGTCCATCGCGCGCCGGGCGACTATCCCGCGGGCAAGCAGGGCGACGTGCTGATGGTGGAGTTCACGGTCATGGGCATCCCCTGCCTGGGCATGAACGGCGGCCCCGGCGTCCCGCACACCGACGCGTTCTCGTTCCAGGTGGCCACCGACGACCAGGCCGAAACCGACCGCCTGTGGAACGCGATCATCGACAACGGCGGCCAGGCCAGCGCCTGCGGCTGGTGCAAGGACAAGTGGGGCCTGTCGTGGCAGATCACCCCGCGCGCCCTGATGGCGGCGGTCACCGACCCGGATCCCGCCGTAGCCAAGCGCGCATTCGACGCCATGATGACGATGACGAAAATCGACATCGCCGCGATCGAGGCCGCGCGGCGCGGTTGACGAACACCCGTTCGTCCTGAGCGTAGGCCGAAGGCCGCAGTCGAAGGACATAAGTCGAAGGACATACCGGTGAGGGCCTGGCCACGCCGGGCGCTTCGACTCCGCCCGCTGCGCGGGCTACGCTCAGCGCGAACGGTTGGGAGTCGGATTACCCCAAGCAAGTGCCATTCCACTCCGCCCTGTTTTCCACGACGTCATGCCATCACCCGGAGCCTTCCCATGATCCCCACCATCACCGCCTTTGAAAGTTCGCCCGATCGCGGCAAGGGACTCGCGCGCGACATGCGCGTGCGCTGGGCGCTGGAAGAAGTAGGCCAGCCTTACGAGGTTCGTCTTGTTTCGTTCAGTGCGATGAAGGAACCCGCGCATCGGGCGCTGCATCCCTTCGCGCAGATTCCCACCTATGAAGAAGGCGACCTCGCCCTGTTCGAGTCGGGGGCCATCGTGTTGCATATCGCGGAGCGCCATGCGGGTCTGCTGCCGGAAGATGCCCATGCCCGGGCGCGCGCGATCACATGGATGTTTGCCGCGGTCAACACGGTGGAGACGCCCATCCTCGATCTCCAAACCGCCAAGTTCCTGGAGGGCGACAAGCCCTGGTCCGAGCAGCGCCTGCCTCTGGTCAAGGATCGCATCCGTGTCCGGCTGGGCGAACTTTCCACCCGCCTTGGCGATGCCGACTGGCTCGATGGCGCATTCAGCGCGGGCGACCTCATGATGGTGCACGCGCTGCTCCGGCTGAAGCCATCGGGCCTGCTGGACGAATACCCGAGCCTCGCCGCCTATGTCGCCCGCGGCGAAGCGCGACCTGCGTTCAAGCGCGCCTTCGCCGCTCAATTGGCGGTGTTCATGGGCGGGGTTCCGACGGGCTGATGAAGGCCCGCTCGAGGACGCTGATCCAGCGGATCCGGAAAACCGCCATGTCCCTGACACCTTTTTCCTAAACGCGCTTCTTGGCCGCGAGGTAGATCAACCCCTTCTCACGCTTACCCACCGCGATCACGGTGACCACGAGAACCTTGTCATGCACTTGATAGACCAGACGAAAACCCGACGCGCGCAGCTTGATCTTGTAGCAATCCGGCAACCCGTGCAGGCGTGAAGCCGGAACGTGTGGATGCACCAGCCGCTCGGAAAGCTTGGCTTTCAGCTGCTGGCGAATGTCGGCGGACAGCTTGCGCCATTCCTTCAGCGCGGACTCGACGAACTCCAGGCTATAGGTCATCGAGCTTGACCTTGACCCGCTTCTCGACGCTGCGTGCACGCACCAGTTCGGCCAACTCCAGATCATCCAGCCGGTCCAGCAGGCGCTTGTACGTCTCCGCGGGCACCAGGTAGGCACTGGGCTTGTTGTGCACCAGCACCGCGACCGACTCGCCGTCGGCTGCCTCGATCACGGCGCTGGGATTGCGTTTGAGTTCAGTGATGCTGACACTCGCGTTGGCGTGGATAGTTTCCATATTTGGCTCCTTATTTGGTACCAAATATGGCACATACTTACCGACGCTTCAACCGATGATGCCATGCCAGTTGGGGTGTCCCCAGCACGCTCGATGAGCCGGGTCAGGCCTGCAGGAAGTTGCCGATCTGGTCGAACGCGACCAAACTCGCCGCCCCCTCGGCGAAATTATCCCTGGCACCTTTTTCCTTTCCCTATGTGGCCGCGTACGTGGCTGCGGATTCCTCACCAGCTTATCGCCACACCTTCGGTTGCGCCGTGTCCCGTGCGTTTGTCCAGTTCGGCACTCGCCGCATCGGCCTTGCGCATGATCACCCTCCCCTCCGCCTGCAAGGACGCATCGAGGCCACTGCAGGAAACGTCGCTGCGATGCTTCCGCATCAACGCGACCACCTTCCGTGCCGCGTCGCGGGCTATTTGCGCATGCTCTCCCTCGTGGTGGCGTATCGCCCGATCGAACGCGCGCCACTTGGCCAGCATGGCTGCAGACGTACCAGGTGGCGGCGTCCACGTCGGCAAGGTGGTCGTAATGATCAGCACCACCTTCGGATCGACCAGATGGCAGCGACCGTCGACGGGCTTTGTGTCGAAACTCCAATTCAGCTGCGGTGAGGTGTAGCCCCAGTAACGGCCATGCTCATCCAGGTAACCCTTCGCGTTCATCTGCGCAACCAGCTCGGATTCGCTTCGACCCTCAATCACGTAGTAGCGGACATCCTCCAGGATGACCGGGGCCGGGGTGGTTGGCGGCGGCAGTGGCGGTATGACGAACATGCGCATGCTTCCATGGGTATCGAGGTCCAGTGCTCCAAGCACATAGCGTTCCAACACATACTGCCGCGCCCTGCGAGCACACCGGCACTGTCCGCGGACAAAAAACACTGTCCGTGCGGACATGAACCAGAGGTCAGCGTGAGCCGGATCGACCGGTCACCACCGGCTCTAAAAGAAAAGTGTCAAGGACAATTTGAGCGACTTGATAGCCAATCAAAATTTGTCCCTGACACCGTTTCCGGCGCGCCTTCGACGGCCGTCAGCTGGTCGGCCGTCAAGGCCAGCGAAATCAGGTTCTGTGACATCACGATCTCCGTATCGGTTGATGGGGCCGCCTGCGTTCCACGCAAACTCCGTTGCGCGTTCAGGCGACCCGGTAGTGCCCGCGACACCCTTGCGGCGCATTGCCGAGAGTGGGGGCGCCGGAACGATGCCAGAGGTGCTAGCGCATGGCTGTCGGTGCGAGGGAGGTTGTGGTGTAGAGGTTGGCTGACGTGAGGCCGAAGTCAGTGACAGAATGCAGTTATTGGAAGCCGACTCTCACCCCTATTTTTTTATTCGGACTCCGCCGCACTCTGCGCGAGTTCCTTGATCTTGAGCACACGCAACTGCTCAGACTTTTTGAGTCCTTCGCGAGTCTCCTTGATCACTTCGTGGGCCAGATTCTGGCTGGTGTGATGCCGCTTCGCATCGATAGCGGCATCAAGCCGTTGCTGCGCTGCCCTGATCCCTTTGTCGACGCGGTAGAGAGGGGCGTGCGGATTCGTGGTCAGCGGTGGCTCGTAGCTTTTCGTCATGGTGTTTAGTCGTGATCAGAACGGCACGATAGCCGGGGCGGCCCCGCTCCGCATGTGCTTTGCCGCCCCCACTGGAGCAACAGAGTCTACTTAAATGAACCTGACCCCTTTTTTTGCCGCTCCGAACCCTTCGCGCGCAAGCAAGCCGGCGTCGCGCGCAAGGCTGCGGCGCTTGCCACCGCAAGGTCGCAAGCTTCGTGTGCGAAGGTTTGGGAATTGGGTGCAAGAGGTGACGCGTTGCGTGCGACGGTCCGGACGTTGCGCGCAAGGCTGGAAAGGCTCGCGTTCGGAAGTTTGTGGCTCGCACGCGGGTCGGCGGACGTTGGCCGTCGATGGCGGCAGTGGGTGGGTCGCGCCTAAAGAAGCGTACTCTAACCCGGGTCCTGCTCCGAATGTTTTGGCCTTTTTGCTGTCGGCGCGACTTCATCGTCTTCCTGTCCAGAATCCTCGCGCGTTCGCTTCTTGCGGGCGGTGAACGCGAGCTCAAAGTTGTCGAAGACAATCTCTTGTTGCCGAATCGGTGATGGTTTACGAGGAAAATAGTCCCGAATCTGACGTTGGCTACGCTCCTCTTTCTTGATGGCAAGGCAGTGATGGTCGGTGAGGTCCTTCTCCTGTCCGTCGCTTACGAGTGCTGTGGAGATGCTATAGCCTGGTCTTGCATAGACACGATCGAGCCTTGAGAAGGTGTGCCTGCCGTCTTCTCGCCCCTTAGTCGTGGCACCGAGCTGGACGCTTTGATCGACATAGCTGTTCGATCGAACCTCGTGTGTGCGCAGATTGAAATCCCCAAGAATCAAGTCGAAACCGTTGGCTTCTCCGAAAACTGATTCGGCGAATGTATGCGCGAAGGGGTGTTCGTGCTCATTGCCGGCGCTAGGTCCAGGGGCATGGAGAGCGAGCATGCGGACGGTCTGGGGGCCGCATCTAGCGATGATGACCGCTGGATCCCTAAAATCTTCAGCCGGCTTGCTCTTGGCATGCTCCGTCTTCGTTATTTGATCGTTACGAGCCGTTTCAGTGCTCGTTCGGGCCGGCCGCGCCTCCTTTAGCCGATTCACATCTTCGCGAACCGCATCGACTTGCCGAGACTTCATTGCAGCGATGCGTCGGTCGAATTCTTGCCTCCATGCCAGGAAGGGCTCTGGATGATCGACGGTGGCACCGTTGCCTGCGATCAGGAGTATGTTTTCCTGGACCCGCTTAGCTCCCCCGGTGCTTACATGTTTCTTGGAAAGGGCCGCTGCCATGATGCCCGTACCTATGGCGTCCAAGACGGCTTCGGGCAGGCTCTTGTTCTCGTAAACAATCAAGACGAATGGTTTGTCGCCGATGACACCGTTGACAACGGTCCCAATCTGGGTGGAGAAGGCTTCAGCCTTTTCGCGTGTTATTTGTTGTAGGTTCCAAGACAGAATGATCATGGATTGTGAGTTCCTTGCAGTGCCGAGCCAACTTCCACTGAGTCGAGCGCGCTGATCAAGCGGCGGCCCGGGCCCGCGACGAACCGGCTCAAAAACGGGGTCAGAACCGGCTCAAAAACGGGGTCGGTGGCAAAAACGTGGTCAGGTTTACTTATCCCGTTCGGATTGAGGTGGTAAGTGAATCTGACCCCGTTCTCTGGTTTTGGTTTTGTTTTAAAGTATTTCAACTTGCAGCCCGTAAAGACGCCCGCCATCCTCAAAAGGATAAAATCTAGCGCGAGAGCCGACATAGATGGCGCGTGACTTATCGGCATCAATCACATCATCTAATCTAAAAAAATATTCCTCATCAGCGTCGTTTTTGATAAATCCGCCACCATCCTCACTTTTCCAAAAGCAAACCTGCCCATCAAGCTTACCTGGAATAGCCGCAGCATCGATAATGTCGCGAGAAACCTGAATCGTCCTGTTAATCCAATCTCCACCATTAAGCGTTCGGTCCTTATTTATCTTCTCCGTACCTGAAATATGGTGGGTAGGGAAACGGGGTCAGGTTCACTTCCGAATGGAGGATAAGTGAACCTGACCCCGTTTTGGGCGAGAATGGTGATGTCAGTGACCAAAAGGATCTCCTGATGGGCGAGTCTAAAACGGGGTCAGATTCAGTTACCACGGGCAACTAGGCAACTAAGTGAACCTGACCCCGTTTTCGCTCTTCCAAGGGCATCCAAGACCTGGAAGGGGATGGGGACGCGGTTACTTGCGATGCGCAGGCCTGACCAATTCGTCTGCATAGATGGCCCCAACATCAAGGGCGTCTGCGGATACCTTGGCGCGCCCTACTCAACAGTGAATCTCGACAACTATTGGGAGCTCATCATTGAGCAAGTCCGGGTAACACCGTGGTATCTGGAGGATGAGCCACTGGACTCTGAAGAAAGAAAGATTTGGCAATGCAGGACAGCTCTTCTCGATGCCATCTACTACGACCCGCATAGTCGAAAGAAGACCAATAAATAATTTTCAAAGACTGGTGTCAGGAACGATTTGTGCGCGATGCTGCCATCCCCAAATTGTCTCTGACACCTTTTTCTCCATGGTGAAGCCTTCGCGACACGCGATGCAGCGAGGGTGGCGATCGTCAACTACATCGAGGGATTCTACAATCGCAAACGGCTGCATCAGACACTCGACTATCGAACCCCTACTGCTGTCGATGACGAGGCAATGAGTGCTTAATTAACGTGTCCGAAAAAGCCGGGCCACCTCAGCTCAACCTGACCCCGTTTTGGTCACTGGTTTTTTCTTAGATATTTTTTCAAAGCAATGGCGTTATCAATCTCAGTCTTGAACATGTCAATCAAAGCAATGACTTCGTCGTGAAAATCCAAATATTCATCAAGATCAATCGACAATGACTCACCATGCGCAACATGATTTCTTCTATCGACCAAACTTACATCGATGAACTTATTTTTAATTTCAAAAACTCCAACATCGAAACCAAGAGCTAAAAGTATATCGGCAAGAACGTTGGATGAAAGATTAGATGCTGTATCCACGGCATTCTTATACGGAACCTTAGATGGCTTATCAAGTCCGCTACAGTAAAATTCCGAAATCTCATTAGCGGCAGAAATTTTCTTTGAATGCCTCAGCTCTTCATAACGCCCCTTAATTGCCAATGCAACAAAATTGGAAGCTAACTCCGAGTATTTGAGCCTCTGTGCAGAAACGTATTCAAGGTAATAGTGCGAAGATTTTTTTACAAAGCCCTCCCAATGAGCATACAGCAACGCTATTCCAGCTCTACGAACTACATAAGACCGCAATGTCGAAACCTGCCCTTGAGCCAGAGCTCTCATGTCAGTCAGCTCGCGGCGACGCCAAATCAAGTCGCCGGAAATAGCTCTATCTAGATCCTCTCTAGTTCTAATCATTTTTGAAAAAGCTTTCTACCAAGAGGCAACAATCGCGGTAATCGCCTTGAGGCAGTCACCCCAGAAGATGCCCATTGCGTGAAATTAGGATCATCCCAAATGCTTTGGGCCAATTCGGCAATCTTAGACTCATCAACTAGCGTATTATTTGCGATATTGTATGCCACGCCCAAGGCAACAACTTCATACAACGAGAGCAGGAAGCCACCTTCGTGACGCCCCTTTTTCTTATTATATCTTTTGAATGCACTCTCACCCAACGCGCCATTGATAATCTTAAATGTTTTATCGAAGAGCTTTTTGTTTTTGGTTAATCCAAAATTTTTCGTAGTGGCTATTTTTCGCATTTTCTTGGTAAGAAAATCACCAACGTCTCCGATTGATTTCACGTCAGCTTCATCAATTTGCGAAAAAATGATGAAGCGTAACGCCAGCTCCATATCATAGGCTTCCTCTAGCGGCCTATCGCTCAGCGCCGTACTTTCTATGAAATACTCGTCGACTATTAAGTCCCTTAGCCAGTCAAACATATTTTTATTAAGCATCACCAAAAGACAATTTCTAACCTCCTGAGGACTTAGCTCTGAACCACCAGTATTGAGGCGCTGAAATAGATCATATTTAGCAGATTCATCGCTTTCTTTAAGAATTATACTTGCCGAAATCTTCGATCGCTTTATCAGAAGCCTAAGATCGCTTGGCAATTCATTTCCCTTTGGCTGTTCACCGCCCCATTTCACTCCTTCAAGCTTAGGTAGATATTCGGTACCCTGTAGAACAAGTGGATCCACGGGCAGCCCGAGCTCATCGTTGAGAATCCCCGCAAATTGAAAAATAGTAGAGAGCCGCTGCAATCCGTCCACGACATCCCATACACCATCTGATCTTTGACTTACGAATATCGGCGGAAGTGGTATACCCAAAAGTATTGATTCGATCAAACTTGATTTCTGGGATTCGGACCAACGATAAAACCTCTGAAACTCAGGATGTATATCTAGTTCTTTCTTTTCATACATGCTCATCCACTCACTAATGGACATCGGATACCCATCAGTTTTTATCTCTTTCCTACGCGCGTCGATTTGAGATGCCAGTGTCATTAAAATCCTCCTGATTTATTAAAAATATATTCTTTAAGCTGTTAAACGACCATCGGCAACTTCAACCCCAACTCCTTCGCGCACTCCACCGCAATCTCATACCCCGCATCCGCATGCCGCATCACGCCAGTGCCCGGATCGTTCCACAGCACCCTCGCAATCCGCTTGTCCGCCTCGGCCGTGCCGTCGCAAACGATCACGATGCCGGAATGCTGCGAATACCCCATCCCCACCCCGCCACCATGATGCAACGAAACCCACGTCGCGCCACCCGCCACATTCAACATCGCGTTGAGCAACGGCCAGTCGGAAACGGCGTCGCTACCATCCTTCATGGACTCGGTTTCGCGGTTCGGTGAAGCAACGCTGCCGGAATCGAGGTGATCGCGCCCAATCACCACCGGCGCCTTCAACTCCCCATTACGCACCATCTCGTTGAACGCCAGCCCCAGCTTGTCGCGCAACCCCAGGCCGACCCAGCAGATACGCGCCGGCAATCCCTGGAAGCTGATGCGCTCCCTGGCCATGTCGAGCCAGTGGTGCAGGTGGGCGTCGTCGGGGATCAGCTCCTTCACCTTCTGGTCGGTCTTGTAGATGTCTTCCGGGTCGCCCGAGAGTGCCACCCATCGGAAAGGCCCGATGCCCCGGCAGAACAGCGGGCGCACGTAGGCGGGCACGAAGCCGGGGAACGCGAACGCGTTTTCGCAACCGACGTCCTGCGCCATCTGGCGGATGTTGTTGCCGTAGTCAAAGGTGGGAATGCCCTGCGCGTGGAACGCGAGCATGGCTTCCACGTGGGTCTTCATCGACAGCTTGGCGGCGCGCGAGGTACCGACCGGGTCGGCCTTGCGGCGCTCGAACCACTGCTCCACCGTCCAGCCCTGCGGCAGGTAGCCGTTGACCGGGTCGTGCGCGCTGGTCTGGTCGGTGACGGCGTCGGGGCGCACGCCGCGGCGCACGAGTTCCGGCAGCACGTCGGCGGCGTTGCCGAGCAGCGCGATGGATTTCGCTTCGCCGGCCTTGGTGTATTTCGCGATGCGCGCCAGCGCGTCGTCGAGGTCGCTGGCCTGCTCGTCGACGTAGCGGGTCTTCAGGCGGAAGTCGATGCGGCTCTGCTGGCATTCGATGGTGAGGCTGCACATGCCGGCCAGCGAGGCGGCCAGCGGCTGCGCCGCGCCCATGCCGCCGAGGCCGGCGGTGAGCAGCCACTTCCCTTTCAGATCGCCGCCGTAGTGCTGGCGGCCCATCTCGACGAAGGTTTCGTAGGTGCCCTGGATGATGCCCTGCGAGCCAATGTAGATCCACGAGCCGGCGGTCATCTGGCCGTACATCATCAGGCCCTTCTTATCGAGCTCGTTGAAGTGCTCCCAGGTGGCCCAGTGCGGCACCAGGTTGGAGTTCGCGATCAGCACGCGCGGCGCGTCGGCATGCGTGCGAAACACGCCGACCGGCTTGCCGGACTGCACCAGCAGGGTCTCGTCGTCCTCCAGTTCGCGCAGCGATTTCAGGATCGCGTCGAAGCACTCCCAGTTGCGCGCCGCCCGCCCGATGCCGCCGTACACCACCAGCTCGGCCGGGTTCTCCGCCACCTCCGGATCGAGGTTGTTCTGCAGCATGCGGAACGGCGCCTCGGTGAGCCAGCTCTTGCAGGAAAGCTCGGTGCCGCGCGGCGCGCGGATGGTGCGGGTGGTGTCGATGCGGGTGGGTGCGGTCATGGACGAAGGCTCAGCTGGTAATGACTCTGGAAGTATAGCGCCGGGGTATCGGGCATCCGGCCGGGTCCGCCTGTATCAAGACCTGATTCGTGCCGAACCTCAGCTCATAGAACCCGTTCGTGCTGAGCGTAGCTTGCGCCAGCAAGCGAAGTCGAAGCGCCTCGGTGGCGATGCCCTTCGACTTCGGCGCTACGCGCCTACGCTCAGGGCGAACGGTGGATGGGTGGCTGAGATTCGACACGAATCAGGTATCAAGAAGGCCGCGTGTAACCGCTCGCTGCTGCCGAGCGAAGGATGTGCATCGGCGGGAAATCCGGCGCCATTACCGGCAGTGCCAAGGCCGGCGTGCATCTTCCAGGAGTCGCAGCATGCAAGAAGAACTTTCCGTGCCAGCACGGCGCAAAGGCAACGCGGGTTCGTGGGCGCTGATCGCCGCCGCGGTCGCGGTTGCCGCGGTTGCCTTCGGCTATGTCGGCGGCTGGCTGGCGCCGCAGCGGCTCACCCCGGCACGGCTGGTGAACCAGTTCCAGGACAACGCCGGCACGTTTGCGGGCTACCGCCGCAACCACGCGAAGGGCGCCTGCGTGACGGGTTATTTCGACAGCAACGGCCGGGCCCAGGCGTACTCCACGGCGCAAGTGTTCGCGCCCGGCGCACGCCGGTGGTCGGCCGTTTCGCGATCCCCGGCAGCAATCCATACGCACCGGACGGCAGCGTGCCGATCCGCAGCATGGCGTTGCGCTTTGCGCTCGCGAACGGACAGCAGTGGCGCACCGGCATGAACAGCATGCCGGTGTTCCCGGTCGCCACGCCGCAGGCGTTCTTCGCGCAATTGCAGGCGCAGCAGCCGGACCCGGCCACCGGCAAGCCGAACCCGGCGAAGCTGGCCGCATTCTTCGCCGCGCATCCGGAAACGGCCGCATTCCGCGCCTGGGCGAAGACGGCGAAACCGTCTGCCAGCTTTGCGACCGAAAGCTACTGGAGCCTCAACGTGTTCGTGTTCGTCGATGCGAAAGGCAAACGCCAGCCGGTGCGCTGGCGCATGGCGCCGGAAGCAGCCGATGCCGGCAGCGATGCCGGCAGGACCGGCGACACGGACTATCTGGCGGCGGATCTGGCCGAACGCCTGACGCAGGGACCGCTGCGCTGGCAGTTGCAGGTGACGCTCGCGAACCCCGACGACCCGACGAACGACGCGACGAAGGCGTGGCCGGACGACCGCCGCACGATCGACGCCGGCACGCTGGTGCTGGAACGCGCCGAGCCGCAGGACAGCGGCCCCTGCCGCGACATCAACTACGACCCGCTGGTGCTGCCGGCCGGCATCGCCGCGTCCGACGACCCACTGCTGCCCGCGCGCTCCGCCGCGTATGCGGATTCGTACCTGCGCCGCACCAGCGAGGAAGCCCGCCTGCCCGGCAGCGCCGCGCCCTCGGCGGAGACGAAACGATGAAGGCCGCTACGAACACGTTCACGCTCGCCGCCCGCGTGCTGCACTGGCTGATGGCCGCGATGATCCTTGCGATGCTGTTCATCGGCGTCGGCATGGTCGCATCCGTCTCCGCACGCCACGCATGGCTGCTCGCGATCCACAAGCCGCTCGGCATCGCGATCCTGCTGCTGGCGGTGGTACGGCTGGCGGTCCGCCTGCGCCATCCGCCGCCGCCGTTGCCGGCGGACCTGCCCGCGCTGCAGAAACTGGCAGCGCGGGCGTCGTACTGGCTGCTGTACTTCCTGATGCTGGCGATGCCGCTGATCGGCTGGGCGATGCTGTCGGCCGGCGGCTATCCGGTGATGCTCGGCACGTCGCTGCGGCTGCCGCCGATCTTCCCGGCCAGCCCGGTCGCGTTCGCGGTGCTGCGCCACCTGCACGGCGGGTTCGCGATGCTGCTGTTTCTCACGTTCCTGGCGCACATGGCGGCGGCGCTGTACCACGGCCTGATCCGCCGCGACGGCGTGCTGTCGAGCATGCTCGGGCGGCGTTGATCCGGCACTGGCGACCCGGCGGCGTTCGCAGGATGCTGCGGCACCACGCAACGAACGAGGAGAACGCCGATGTCACGCCGAACCGGGTGGCTGCTGTTGCCGTCATGGATCGCCTGCGCGTCCGCCGCGTTCGCGACCACGCCGCCGCCCGCCGCGGACAAGGCCGCGTGCGAGGTCTGGCAGCGCGAGTTGTCGTTCGCGCAGAGCGTGCAGCGGCATGACGCGGCGGCATTCGCCGAGCACGTCATGGCGGACGCGATCTTCGATGCGAACACGCCGCAGCCGACGCGCGGACTGGCCGCGGTGCGGCAGCACTGGGCCGCGTTCATCGCGGGCAAGACGCAGCGGGTGGACTGGTACCCGCAGCAGGTCGTGGCGTCGGGCGACGGCACGCTCGCGTATTCCAGCGGCGCGTACCTGTTCGAGAATCCGGCACCGGGCGCGAAGCCGCGTTACGTGACCGGCCGCTTCGCGACGCTGTGGCGCCGCGCCGGCGACGGCGCCTGGCGCGTCGCG
>DATCUT010000006.1:0-13554 GCA_036561785.1 Rhodanobacter sp. | reverse complement strand
CGGTCGCGGCGATGCTGTCGGCCACCGCGCCCTTGCCGGTCGAGCTGGCCCGGGCCGCCGAGCAGTGCTTCGGCGCGCCGCTGCTGGAAGTATTCGGTTCCACCGAGACCTGCGTGTTCGCCAGCCGCCGTCCTGCAGTGGACGAGGACTGGTCGCTGTACGAGGCGGTGAGCCTGCACCCGCAGCCGGACGGTACCGCAGTGGAGGCGCCGCAACTGGACGCGCCGGTCACCTTGGCCGACATCGTCAGCCTGTCCCACGGCGGCCGCCGCTTCCGCCTGCGCGGTCGGCATGCCGACATGCTGGAGATTGCCGGCAAGCGCGCCTCGCTGGGCGACCTCAGCCGGCGCTTGCTGGCGATTCCGGGCGTGCGCGACGGCGTGGTGTTCCAGCTCGGCGATGGCGATGCGCTCGGCGTGCATCGCATTGCCGCGCTGGCGGTGGCGCCGGGGCTGGAAGGACACACGATACTCGACGCACTGCGCCGCGCGATCGACCCGCTGTTCCTGCCGCGCCCGTTGAAGCTGGTCGATGTGTTGCCGCGCAACGAAACCGGCAAGCTGCCGCGCGCGGCGCTGCTGGCCCTGCTCGGTCAGCACGACGAGTGAGCCACCGCCGTCGTGCCGTTTTCGGTGCGACCGCGGACCTTGCTAGCTGCCTTGCGGCAAGGCGCCCAGCTGCGCCAAAAGTTGCTTCGTCAGCGGCACCCGCTTGGCCGCGTCGCTCGGGGCGGGCAGGTCGATGTTCATCGCGAAGAACCAGCGGCGACCTGCGTGCTCGACCCAGCCGACATACCAGCCCAGGTCGTCGTTCGCGCTGTTCTGCGCGGCATGCGTGCCCCAGCCGGTCTTCGCATGCAGCACATAGGCGGGCGCCGATTCGGTGATGCTGATGCGGCGCACGATTTCCTGCGCACGTGGCGAGAACGGCAGCCTGCCGTCGGCCAGGCGGCGCAGGAAGTCGATCTGCTGTTCGGCCGAGATGCGCAGCGTGCCGCTCAGCCAGAACGTGTCGATGCCGCCGCCGATATCGCGGTTGCCGTAGTCGGCCCTGTCGATCCATTGCTGCATGCGCCGCTCGCCGGCACGGCGCGCGACTTCCTGGTAGAACCAGACGGTCGAATAGCGCATGCCGCTGGCCAGGCTGTTGTCGCGGTTCCACTCCGCGACGGGCGAGTCCTTCAACCCGCGTACCTTGCCATCCCAGCGGATCACTTCGGACTCGTCCCTGACTGCGCCGCTGTCCAGCGCCACCAGTGCGTTGAACAGCTTGAAGGTGGATGCCGGAAGAAAGGCCTGGCGGGCGCGTGCGGCGTCGGACACATGCCAGACATCGGCCTTCTCGTCGTAGACCAGCAAGGTGCCCTTCACCCCGGCCTGGGCAAAGCTCGACTGCCAGGACGGGTGTTCGCGCCAGGACGTGGCATGACCCAGCGAGCTGAATGCGATGAGGGCGAGAAACAGCCAGGGTGGCGAACGGTGGATCATCGGAATCTCCTTGCGCGGCGCGGCAGCCGCCGATGTCGGGTGAGCCTAGCCGCCCATTCCGCCGGCGGAAGGACATGAATCTGGCCGTCTGCGGGCAGCGTAGCCGGTACAATGTCGCGCTGCGCCGGATGGCGCGCCTCACACGGAGCAGCGCAATGAAGGTCCTCGTCATCGGCGGCGGCGGTCGCGAACACGCGCTGGCGTGGAAGCTCAGGCAATCCTCGCAGGTCGACGAAGTGATCGTGGCGCCCGGCAACGCCGGCACCGCGCGCGAGCCGGGCGTGCGCAACGTCGACGTCGCGATGAATGATCTCGATGGCCTGCTGCAGTTGGCGAAGCGCGAGAAGGTCGGGCTGACCGTGGTCGGTCCCGAGGTGCCGCTGGTGGCCGGCGTGGTCGACAGGTTCCGTGCCGCCGGCCTGCGCATCTTCGGGCCGCGCGCGATCGCCGCGCAGCTGGAAGGCTCCAAGGCGTTTGCCAAGGATTTCCTGCAGCGGCACAACATTCCCACCGCGCACTACGCGGTGTTCACCGAACTGAATCCGGCGCTGGCCTACGTGCGCGAACAAGCCCATCAGAGCGGCGGCGCGCCGATCGTGATCAAGGCCGACGGCCTCGCCGCCGGCAAGGGCGTGGTGGTGGCGCTGACCCTGGCCGATGCGGAGCTGGCGCTGCACGACATGCTCGGCGCGCACGCGTTCGGCGACGCCTCGGCGCGGGTGGTGGTCGAGGAATTCCTCGACGGCGAGGAAGCCAGCTACATCGTGATGAGCGACGGCAGCCACGCGCTGCCGATGGCTTCCAGCCAGGACCACAAGCGCCGCGACGAGGGCGACCTCGGCCCGAACACCGGCGGCATGGGCGCGTATTCGCCGGCGCCGGTGGTCACGCCGGAAGTCGAGCAGCGCATCCTCACGGAAGTGATCGAGCCGACCCTGCATGGCATGGCGGCCGAAGGTGCGCCGTTCATCGGCTTCCTCTACGCCGGCCTGATGATCGACAAGTCGGGTGCGCCGAAGGTGATCGAGTTCAACGTGCGCTTCGGCGATCCGGAAACCCAGCCGATCATGCTGCGCCTGAAGTCGGATCTGGTCGAACTGATCGACGCGGCGCTGGACGGCCGGCTGGAGCAGACCAGAGCGCGTTGGGATGCGCGCCCGGCGATCGGCGTGGTGATGGCCGCCGGCGGTTATCCGGGCCGGGTGCGCCTGGGCGACGTGGTCGATGGCCTCGATGCGCCGGTCGGTGCCGACGTGAAGGTGTTTCACGCCGGCACCCGCCTCGACGCGGCGGAGCGCGTGGTCACCGCCGGTGGCCGCGTGCTGACCGTATGCGCCCTGGGTGACGACATCGCCGCGGCGCGCGAAAACGCCTATGCCGCGGTCAGCCGGATCCGTTACGACGGCGCGTTCTGCCGCCGTGACATCGCGCACCGGGCCCTGCGGCGCCCTTGACGCGGCCGCCGTTTCGGGTCGCGTACGCCGACGCATGGTAGGCCATTGGATGGCTTGACTTTTCCGTGCAGCCCTTTTTGGGCTATGCTTGGAACTTCCCCCGCGTAGAGTCGTGGCGCAGAGCGCCTGAACGATCTCGTGCTTGTTTTCACGTTGATGAGGTTTTCCCATGCGCAAGACGGTTTTGTCGCTGATGTCAGTTGCGGCACTGGCCCTGGCTGGTTGCAGCAACGCTCCCAATTCGTCACAGCAGACGGACTCCACTGCGCCCGCTGCCGCGAACACGGCTGCTGCCACTCCCCAGGTCCCGAACCAGGTGAGCGGCACGATCTCGCTGCGCGCCGGCACGCCCGCGCCGTCGGCGAACGCCACCCTGGTGCTGAACCTGGTCGACGTGTCGTCCACGGCCGTGGGCTCCGCCCCGCTGGCCAGCAAGACGGCGCCGGCCGGCTCGTTCCCGCAGTCGTTCACGCTGACCTTCAACCCGGCCGAGGTGAAACCGAACGACCTGTACGTGATCCAGGCGAATCTGACCGATGGCGACCGCAAGTATTCGATGCCGATCCAGGCGCCGGTGCTGGCCAAGGGCAGCAAGAACGACGGCGTGATGATCGAGCTGGTGGCCGAGCAGACCGCCAGCGAAAAGATTCTCGCTGAATTCGCCGAGGCAAAGGCACAGATCGGCGGCATGAAGATCAGCCACGGCACGAAGCTGGAGGCCAACGATTCGCGCGGCTGGCAGCTGTTCCGCCAGGCTGGCGAAGTGAAGTACATCCGCGAAGAAGTCGACTACGGCGACAAGGGCTACACCAGCACCGATTACGCCTACAAGAACGGCAAGCCGTGGGCGATCGTGCAGGAGACCAAGGCGAACCGCGACGGCAAGCCGAGTGCAGTCGACCGTGCTGGCTGGAGTGACGACGGCACGCTGGTGCTGAAGCAGCACCAGGTCGGCAGCGATGTGCAGGCACTCGACCCCGCTGCGGCGGCGACACTGAAGAAGGAGGCCATGGCCATCCTCAGCACGGCGACCGGCGGCAAGAACAAGTAAGCCGTTGCGGGCTCCCGTGCCGAGCGGGAGATCCACAAAAAAGCCGTCCGCATCAGCGGACGGCTTTTTTACGGCTCGGCCCAGGGGAGCGAGCCACGGGCTTGCCGGATCAGAGGGTGATCCGTACCCCCATATTGACGCTGTTGTACTTCTGGCTGTTGTCGCTGAAGCGGCCGCTATAGCCGATCCAGCTTTGCACGCTCGGGGTGAGCTGGGCGGACAGACCCAGTGAAGCGGTACCCCAGCTCTTGTCCGGGCTGAAGCCGGGCAGGGCGAACGTGCCATTCATGCTGGTGAGCCCGGCGCTGACCATGCGTTGGTCGGCCCTGCTGTCATGGTTCCAGCCCAGCTCGACATACGGCGACATCAGCAGGTTGTTGACCTGCCACTGGCCGCGCAGGCGCCAGCCCAGCGTGGACAGCAGCGAGTCGCGCTGCTGCCGGCCGAACCACATCGCGCTGCTGTCGCTGCCGCTCTCGCTGTAGCCGCTGACCTTCACGGTCTGCCAGTCGAGGGTGGCGAAGGGCCCGGTCTGCAACTTGTCGGCGAGATCGAACCACCATCCGCCGGTGAGCCCGCCGCCGAGATGCGAGCCGTCGGCCTTGCCGGTTTCGGTACGCTGCATGGTGCCGATGCTCATGCGGCGTTCGATGTCCTTGAAGTTGGATTGACCGAAGTTGACGTAGCCGCCCACGTAGCCGCCGCCGTTGCGGTAGCCGAGATAGCCCAGGCCGCTGATGTCCTGCAGCTTGTAGCCGCCGCCACCGGAAAAATCGGCGTTGTGCTGGCCGATGCCGAGCGCCACGCCGGCCGTGACATGCTCGCCGGCAAAGAGGTTCGCGCCCAGCGTGAAGTTGAAATTGTCGCTGTTGGTGCGCGGGGAGCTGCCGCTGGCGTCGAAGCGTTGCTGGCCGTAATCGATGTTGACGAAGGCGCGGGTATCGCCATCCTTGCCCTCGGTCAGCATCTGGTCGCGGATCACGCGGTTCTGCGCGGTGCTGGCCGCCAGCGGCGCTTCGCCAAGCAGCGAAATCTGCTCCGGTGCGTGGATCACCGACAGCACGTACTGGCTGAGCATCGCGTGGGCGGCGGTGGTCGGGTGCACGCCGTCGGCGAACAGGTAGGTCTGGTCGGTGCCCGCCGCATAGGTGTACGGCAGGCCCGAGCCCTGCGGGCCGCATTGCACCGAGCTGGAGCCGGCGCCGCAGGCCGGGGCGGTGACGTTGCTGAAACCGTAGGCGGACGGGTTGGCGATCACCTCGTTGAGCAGGGCGTAGGTGTTCACCGGGACGATGTTCAGGCCGTTGTTGCTGAGCTGGCCGAGGCCACTGCTGAGCACGCCGTTGTAGAGCACGGCAAGCTGGCTGGCGCCGGCCTGGGCGGCCGCGCCGCCGGCGGCAGCCGAAGGGGTCTTGCCGAGGTCGGGGAGGTTGTACACCACCACGTAGCGGGCACCGGCGGCCTGCAGGCCACCGAGCAGGCCGAGTTCGGTCTGCGCCGCGTTGACGGCGCCGGCGGCGATCGCGTTCGGATCGGTCAGCGCGCCGCTCAGGTAGAAGATGTCGTTCGCCCCACCCCAGACCTGGTACAGGGCACGGGAGTCGGCCTTGCCGCCGTTCGCGCCCAGGTACATCTGCAGCTGTTGCGGGATGGTCGGTACGGCGGCCACGTTGTTGACGAAGCCGGCGCCGCCCCAGGCGAAGTCGGTACCGCCGGCAACCGACGGGGCCAGCGTGAAGCCGAGGCCCGCCGCCACGTTCTCCGCCGCGGTGGTGCCGGGATTGGTGGTGAAGCGCAGCGGCGGCTGGATGCCGGGCGCGGTGGCCAGCGAAATGTTGCCGCCGTCGCTGAGACTGTCGCCGAAGACGATGACGTTGCTGAAATCGGTGGCGCTGGCACTGGCGCTGAACAGCAGGGCGGCGGTAATGGCACCGGCAAGATAGCGTGTACGCGGCATGGGTGGCACTCCTGGTCAGGTGACTTTTGTTATGTCTTCGTTACGTTAATCCAATCCATACGGAACCGCATGCTGCACTGCATGGTGCGCCCGTACGGCTGATATATCAGCGCTGGCGTGCGCGTGCCAGCGCGTCGGCAAACGCGTTGTTGGCGGGCGCCGGGGCGGGTTTGGATGGGCTGTTGCCGCCGGGGCGGGAGCCGCGACTGTCCCGGCTCCCGCCGCGTGCCGCCTGTTCGTTGCCGGCCGCGGAACGACCGTTGCGCGCCTGCCCGGGTTCGTCGTCCAGGCGCATGCTGAGGCCGATGCGCTGGCGCGGCAGGTCGACTTCCATCACCTTGACCTTGACGATGTCGCCGGCCTTCACCGCGTCGCGCGGGTCTTTCACGAAGGTGTGCGACAGCGCCGAGACGTGCACCAGGCCGTCCTGGTGCACGCCGATGTCGACGAACGCGCCGAACGCGGCGACGTTGGTGACGCGGCCTTCCAGGATCATGCCGGGCTTGAGGTCCTTCACGTCCTCGACGCCCTCGGCGAAGCTCGGCGCCACGAACTCCGGACGCGGATCGCGGCCGGGTTTCTCCAGTTCCTTCAGGATGTCGCGCACGGTCGGCACGCCGAACTTCTCGTCGGTGAACTGCTCGGGCTTGAGGCCGCGCAGGAAACTGCTGTCGCCGATGATGTTGCGCACTTCGCGGCCGCATTGCGCGATGATCCGCTCGATCACCGGGTAGGCTTCCGGGTGCACCGCACTGGCATCCAGCGGATTGTCGCCGTTGGACACACGCAGGAAGCCGGCGCACTGTTCGAACGCCTTGTCGCCGAGGCGCGGCACCTTCAGCAGCGCCTTGCGATTCGGGAACGGGCCATTCGCGTCGCGGTGCTTCACCACGTTCTCGGCGACCGACGGCGACAGGCCGGCGACGCGCGACAGCAGGGCGGCGGATGCGGTGTTGACGTCCACGCCGACGGCATTGACGCAATCCTCGACGCGGGCATCGAGCGCGCGCGCCAGCTTGATCTGGTTGACGTCGTGCTGGTACTGGCCCACGCCGATCGCCTTCGGCTCGATCTTCACCAGTTCGGCCAGCGGGTCCTGCAGCCGGCGGGCGATCGATATCGCGCCACGCAAGGTCACATCGAGTTCGGGAAATTCCTTCGCTGCCAGTTCGGATGCCGAGTAGATCGACGCGCCGGCCTCGCTGACCACCACTTTCGACAGGTTGTGGTCGGTCCGGCTCTTGTCAGACACGAGCTTGATCAGCTCGCCGGCCAGCTTGTCGGTTTCGCGCGAGGCGGTGCCGTTACCGATCGCGATCAGGTTCACGCCGTGTTGCTTGCACAGTTTCGCCAGTTGCACGAGCGACTCATTCCACTGCTTGCGTGGTTCATGCGGGTAGATCACGTCGGTGGCGAGCAGCTTGCCGGTGGCATCGACCACGGCCACCTTCACGCCGGTGCGGATGCCCGGGTCCAGCCCCATCACCGTCTTCGCGCCGGCGGGGGCGGCCAGCATCAGGTCTTTCAGGTTGTCGCCGAACACGCGGATCGCCTCGTCCTCGGCGCCTTCGCGCACGCGGCCGAACAGATCCAGGGTGAGGTGCAGGTGCAGCTTCACGCGCCAGGTCATGCGCACCGTCTCGCGCAGCCAGGCATCGGCGGCGCGGCCGCGGTTGTGGATGTTCGCGTGGGCGGCGACGCGGCCCTCGCCCTCGGCGTGGCCCTGCTCGCTGTCGACGGCGGGGGCGAGCTCGAGTTCGATCACGCTCTCGTTGCGCGCGCGCATCAGCGCCAGCAGGCGGTGCGAGGGGATCTTCGCGATCGGCTCGACATGATCGAAGTAGTCGCGGAACTTGGCGCCTGCGTTCTCCTTGCCTTCGACCACCTTCGCGCGGATCTGGCCTTGCGACCACAGCCAGTCGCGCAGCTCGCCGACCAGGTGCGCGTCCTCGGCGATCGCTTCCATCAGGATCGCGCGCGCGCCGTCCAGCGCGGCACGCACGTCGGCCACGCCCTTGTCCGCATCGACGAACGCTGCGGCGAACGCTTCCGGCGTCAGTGTGGGATCGTCGCGCAAGCCCAGCGCCAGCGGCTCCAGCCCCGCTTCGCGGGCGATCTGCGCCTTGGTGCGGCGCTTCGGCTTGAACGGCAGGTACAAATCCTCCAGCCGCGCCTTGGTATCGGCGGCGAGCAGGTCGGCCTTCAACGCATCGCCGAGCTTGCCCTGTTCCTCGACGCTGGCGAGGATCGCCGCGCGGCGCTCTTCCAGCTCGCGCAGGTAGCGCAGGCGCTCTTCCAGCAGGCGCAGCTGGGTGTCGTCGAGGCCGCCGGTGACTTCCTTGCGGTAGCGCGCGATGAACGGCACGGTGGCGCCGCCGTCGAGCAGGTCGACGGCCGCCTGCACCTGTTCGGTCCTGGCGGCGATGTCGTTGGCAATGCGTTGTTCGATGCTGAGCATGAGTTGGTCACGGTTCCTTGGTTGCCGGCGCCAGCCGGGTGGAACCGTCGATGATAGCAAGCCGCCCGGATACCTCGGCCAGCCACGAAGAGCCTCGCCATTTGTCCGGCACGAACCGAGTTCCGGCGAGATCGACGGGAGCAAGCGCGGCTGGCGTGAGGCGGCCGCGATGCCGCGTGTCGGGGGCTCCGCGTCAGCAAGAGCGCCAAGGCCATGCGTCGTGTGTCCTTGAAAGCCGGTCTCGGATGCAGGCATTGGCGAGGAGTTCCGGGGGAACGGAAGCACATGACCAGCCCCCCATCCCGAGAACGATCCGGTTGTCGCACATCTGACGACGGTTCCATGGGTCTTTCGGCCTTCGCGTTTCGCAGGCGGATCCACCGGAAACCATCAATGTATCCACGCCGATCCCACCGGAATCCCTCAAATAAGAGCCGCAGCTCCGGCCTAAGGTTGCCCGACGGACGCAGGCGTCCGTCTGGAGGCTTTTATGAAACGCCCGATTATTGCCACGATCATCGCGCTCGCTCTTTCCTGCATCAGCGGCGTCAATGCCGCCCAAGACGAGTCCCAACAAACCACCAGGCTGCAGCGTGTCATGGTCAACCCGGCACCGGGCCAATACGAGACCTACGCCATCAACTTGAACACCGGTTACGGTTTGAAGACCCTGGTCGGCAACACTCACCGGCAATACGTGCAAGCGCAGCGGGAGGCCGAGAGGTCGGAGGCCCTGCGCAAGCAGGGTATGGCCCTGTCGCCGTTTGTCACGGTGGCCCTCGACAACTCGTCCGGTCCCGGCATGGCCAGACGGATCCTGCTGCTCGACGCCAACCGGGCCACGGTTGCCGTCGTGGACGCGCATTGCAAGCGCGTCGCACCGGTGGAAGGCAAACGGTGCCAGTTGGCTTCCCGGGACGCTTCTGGCCAGAGCCTGGCGTCGATGGAGATGGGGCGCCTGCAGCTGGCGGAGGTGGATCAGCATTGACTGAGCTGGGATGCGCCATGCCTGCTTGATGCCGGCGACGAATCGACGGTGCTCTGCCTAATGAGACGAGTCCGCTGGATCGGCCCGGATAACACGGTCGCCGTCGTCGACATCCATTGCATCCGGTTTGCCACGCCCGAGCGGGCCCGGCACCACTGCTGCAACAGTGACCTGCACCGAAACGGATGGATGCATCAGGCAACCGGGACGCGGTATCCCCCACGCGATAGCGGAGCAAGGGCCGACGGTGTCATGCCGTCGGCCCCCCGCAGCGTGTTGCCGATCAGGCGCGGCACCGTGCGGCCCAGCCACGGTGCCGTATCCGTGGCGCAGTCAGCGTGCTGGCGGTGGATCGGGCAGCGCCCGCTCGGGGGCCAGCTGCGCGTCGAGTCGCTGTAGCTGGTGGCGGAAGTCCGCGTCATCGGCCAGCGCGCGCCAGGCCAGGTCGCGTCGCAAGGCAGGCTCGTCGCGGAAACCTTCGTTGATCGCCCGGCCCAGCTCGGCGATGGCTGCTTGCCGGTCACCTTCCAGCGCGGCCAGTACCGCTTCGTGGTAGGCCAGTGATGGTGTCGTCATGCCGCTTTCGCGGAGGCGCGCATATTCCAGACTCAGCACCGCGAGGATGGCTCGGCGCTGCGTGTCGCCTGGTGGCAACAGGGCCGCCCAGTTGGCGAGTTGGTTCAGGCACGGCTGCAGGTCGATGAAGTTCAGGAACGGGTCGCCGTCGGCGAAACGGCGGCGGTAAGGAGTTTGCGCGGCCCCCGCCTGTCCGCTCGAGGTCTGCGCCTGGGCCGGCAGGCGCGGCAGCGGTGCTCTGAACGCCGAATCGATGCTGCCATCCACCGCAGGGGACGTGCATTGCACCGCGCAGATGAAGCGGTAGCCCAGGCTGTGCACGGTGGCAATGTAGCGCGGTTGTGCGGACGAATCACCCAGCGTGCGGCGCAGTTGCGAAACCACCCGGTTGAGTACTCCGGTTGTGACGTGGTGATGTCCCCAGACGCTGTCCAGCAGCGTGTCCTTGCTTACCATCTCGCCGGCGTGGCGCAGCAGGGTCAGGAGCAACATGTAGGCCTTCGGCTCCACCGGCAACGGTCGACCGTCGCGTTCCAGTCTGTGCGCGGCCGGCTCGACCAGGATGTTGTCGAACTGATAGGTTCCGTCATTTTCAGGCTCGATCCGAGGCATGGCTTTTATCTTGGTCACAGAACACCGGAGTTCTACGCCGTCGATGATTAGTCCCGCGTGAGGCCGTCGGCTTGGCGTGGAGACCCATGCTTGCGGTCGCCAGCGCGGCGCGCTGGATTACGCCAGTCGGCACAGAGTGCCTTGCCTGCATGCGCGCGTGCACGTGATCGCCGCGCTGCGGGCATTGCGCGCGCTTCCGGCACAGCGGGCTGGATAGTCATGCGCGCGGTGCGGGCGAACTGCCGCAGTTCCATGTGCATGGATCGACCGCGGGAAACCGGGCGGCGCCGGCCGCCCGGTGCCAGGCTCAGGCGCTGAACGTGTCGCCGCGCGCGTTCGATGAAGGCGTGGTCGGATGCTTGAACTCGCTGGCGCGGCCGTTCAGCACCAGGGTGTCGCAGATCATGTCGTGCAGGCCCTGCTTGCGCTGGGTCCAGGCGACCATCAGGAAGCCGATGCCCAGGATGATGGCGCTGAGGATCTTGGCGAAGTAGCGGCCCAGCGCGCGCGGGAAGCTGATCCGTTTGCCCTGCAGGTCGGTGACCCGGATGCCCAGCGCCAGCTTGCCCAGCGTGCCCTGCCAGGCCGAGCTTTCGCACACGGCGAAGTACAGCACGCCCATCACCAGGATGAGCAGCATGGCCGGCCACATCGTGGAGTAGTAGTGCATGTTGGCGGCCATCATGGCGTCGGGGTTGCCGAGCGCATCGAGGCTGGCCTGCTGCAGTGCCGCCTTGGCGGCGTCGCCGCCGAAGGCTTTCTCGATCAGCATCTGCGGGATGTACAGGATGATCGCGTCGAGGATGTAGGCGGCCACGCGCTTCCAGAAGCCGGCGTGGTCTTCCAGCGCCGCAGCGTTGGTCTGTGGTAGCAAGGGTGCGGCCGGTGCGGCGTAGGGATTGGTGGCGGCAGGCGGCGGCGCGGCGGCCGTGTCGGGAAACAGCACCGACAGCGGCTGCCAATCGGCAAGGCCTTCGTACCAGGCCAGGTCGGTCGGGCTCACCTGGCCGCTGCGCAGCCATTGGCGCACATCGTCTTCCTTGTACGGGCCATGCCGTTCGCCGTCACGGCCGATCCAGATTTCCATTGCGCGCTCCCCATGCCGGTCAAAGTGCGCATGATGCCATGAGCGCGCCGCGGCGCGGACGGGATCAGGCGGCGTCGCGGCGTTTCAGGTGCACCAGCAGCAGCGAGATCGCCGCCGGGGTGACGCCGCTGACGCGCGCGGCCTGGCCGACCGTGGCCGGCAGCGTGCGCTTCAGTTTCAGCAGCACTTCGGCCGACAGGCCACGCACCTTGTCGTAGTCGAAGCCGGCGGGAATCGCCAGGTGCTCGTGGCGGCGCTGGCGCTCGATCTCCTCGCGCTGGCGTTCGAGATAGCCGGCGTACTTCACCTGCACCTCGACTTGCGCGGCGACATCGTCGCGCTCCACCGGCGGCCCCAGTTCGGGAACGGCGGTGAGGGTGGCGTAACCGAGTTCGGGCCGGCGCAACAGGTCGATCACGCTGGTCTCGCGGCTGACCGCGATGCCGAGCTGGCGCTCGACTGCCGCGCCGCGCGCGTTCGCCGGGGTCACCCACAACGCGCCGAGGCGCTGCAGCTCGTGCTCGACCGCATCGCGCTTGGCGCGCAGTGCGTCGAAGCGCGCCTGCGGCACCGCGCCGAGTTCGAAACCTTTTTCGGTCAGACGCAGGTCGGCATTGTCCTCGCGCAGGTGCAGCCGGTATTCGGCGCGCGAGGTGAACATGCGGTACGGCTCGATCGTGCCGTTGCTGGTGAGGTCGTCGATCAGCACGCCGATGTAGGCCTCGTCGCGGCGCGGATACCACGGCGCCTTGCCCTGTACCGCCAGCGCGGCGTTGAGGCCGGCGATCAGCCCCTGTGCGGCAGCTTCCTCATAGCCGGTGGTGCCGTTGATCTGGCCGGCGAAGTACAGGCCGGCGATCGCCTTGGTTTCCAGCCACGGGTGGAGTCCGCGCGGATCGAAGTAGTCGTACTCGATCGCGTAGCCGGGGCGGGTGATGTGGGCGTGCTCGAAACCCTTGATCGAATGCACCAGCGCCAGCTGCACGTCGTACGGCAGCGAGGTGGAGATGCCGTTCGGATAGATCTCGAACGTGTCCAGTCCTTCCGGCTCGATGAAGATCTGATGCGACGACTTCTCGGCGAAGCGCACCACCTTGTCCTCAATCGACGGGCAGTAGCGCGGACCGACGCCCTCGATCTGGCCGGTGTACAGCGGCGAACGATCCAGTGCGCCGCGAATGATCTCGTGGGTACGCTCGGACGTATGGGTGATCCAGCAGCTGACCTGGCGCGGATGTTCGTCGCGCGTGCCGAGGTAGGAGAACACCGGTGCCGGCGCGTCGCCGGGCTGTTCCTCCAGGCCGCTGAAGTCGATGCTGCGCAGGTCGATGCGCGGCGGCGTACCGGTCTTCAGGCGGTCGGCGGCCACCGGCAACTCGCGCAGTTTCGTCGCCAGCGTACTGGCCGGCGGATCGCCGGCACGGCCACCGGCATATTGCGCCTGGCCAATGTGGATCTTGCCGGCGAGGAAGGTGCCGGCGGTGAGTACGACGGTCGTCGCGCCGAACGACAAACCCATCTGGGTGACCACGCCGGTGACGCGGCCGTGCTCGATGATCAGGTCGTCCACCGCCTGCTGGAACAGCTCGAGGTTCGGCTGGGTTTCCACCATGCGGCGGATCGCCGCCTTGTACAGCGCGCGGTCGGCCTGGCAGCGGGTGGCGCGCACGGCCGGGCCCTTCGATGCGTTCAGCGTGCGCCACTGGATGCCGGCGCGATCCGCGGCGTGCGCCATCGCGCCACCCAGCGCGTCGATCTCCTTGACCAGGTGGCCCTTGCCGATGCCGCCGATGGCGGGATTGCAACTCATCTGGCCGATCGTCTCGATGTTGTGGCTGAGCAGCAGCGTGCGCGCACCGGCGCGCGCGGCCGCCAGCGCGGCCT
>DATCUT010000005.1:0-31880 GCA_036561785.1 Rhodanobacter sp. | reverse complement strand
CGGCGATGATGCCCTCGGCCAGCAGCGCCGCGTCGCGGCGCGCCTGCTGCGAAGCCGCCGCCGCCTCGCTGCGTGCCCGGGCCAGGTCGGCCTGCGCGGTCAGCAGGTCAAGGCTCTGCAGCCGTGCCAGCGGCTGGCCCTTGCGCACCGTCCCGCCCTCGTCGACCAGGATGCGGGTGACCACCCCGGCATACGGCACCGCCACCTGCGCGCTGGCCTCCAGCGGCGCGGCGGCCTGTGCTGGCAGACCGGGCAGCGGCAATTGCGTCGCGGCGGCGACCGCAGCACTCGCGATGCTCTGGCTGCGGATCTGGCTGTCGCTCAGCTCGATGCTGCCGTCGGCGGCGGGCTTCTGCGCTACCTCCGAAGCGGTTTGCGGCGCACTGGAAGGCCACAGCCGCACGGCGAGGATCGCCAGCAGCGCTGCTGCCAGTACGGCGGCAGCTGCCAGCCAGACCAGACGCCGGCGCCCGCGCACCTCGATTCCGGAAGTCGGGCTCATGGCCGTGCCGCCAGGTGGTTGCGGCGGTCGGCCGCAGGAAGACAAGGGGGCAAAGAGGGCATCGGCGTCGATCGGCGTGGGCAAAGATCGACATGCTGCCGGGCCAAGCTTTGGCCAAGCTTTGGTGCGATGCAGCAAGAAAAGCTGGGCGGAAGGCGCAGCACGGCCCGGAAGGCCGGAATGAGGGCTCGGTCAGGCCACGCCTACAGTGCGGACCACGGCCCCACCCGCGCCGACAACCGCCCGTCATCAAGGCTGAAGCGCAAAGGCAGCGCCAGTGCCTGGGCCAGGCCCTGGGTCAGCGCCAAGCCCAGGCCTGCATGGTGCGCCGTGCCGCCTTCGGGATGCTTGCGCCAGAATCGATGGCCGAAGTGATCGAGATCAGCAGCCTCCAGGTCCGGCGCGGCGTTGGCGATGACCACAAACCAGCCATCGCCGTCACGGCCGAGGCGGCACGCGATCTCTGTGCCTTCGGGCGAATATTCCAAGGCATTGCGCAACAGGTTGGAAACGATGCGCTCGACGATGCCGAGATCGCTCTGCACCCAGGCCGTCGGCGGCAGTTCCGTGCGCACTGTGATCCCGCGCGCCGCCCCCAGATCCTGCAGCGCGGCGATGAGCCCGCCGACCAGCGCCGCCAGGTCCAGCGGGTCCGGCGCCACGGCGTCCTGGCCCGACTCGAGCCGGGCCAGCAGCAGCAAGGTGTCGACGCTGCGCTGCATGCGTGTGCAGGCGTCGATGGCGGCGCACAGGCTGCGCTGCGCCTGCCGTGGATCGGTGTCCGCCAGCGCGGCTTCGGCGCTGATGCGGATTTCCGCCAGTGGGGTGCGGAGCTCATGGGCCACGTCGCGCGCAAAGCGGCGTTCGCGCGCTACGGCCGCATACAAGCGGTGCAGGCCGATGTTGAACGCTTCGGCGAAAGGCTTCAGCTCGCGCGGAAAGTCGTCACCGATGGGTTGCATCGGCGCATCGGTGTCCAGTGCCGCGACCTTGTCTCCCGCATGGTGCAGCATGGCGATCACATGCTGCACGACCAGCAGGCCCAGGCCGACGGCCAAAGCCAGTGCCAGCACGATGCCGCCGAGCAGGGTGAAGTGGATGCGCCGCTCGGTGCGGTCCCAATTCTCGCGCTCGGTCGCCACTACCAGCATCCGCGGCGTGGCATCGCCCACCTTCGGCGGCAGGCGGGTGGCCAAGGCCCGCCCGGCATGGCCATCGGGCAGCACCACGTCGAAGTAGCGGGGCGTGCCCGCCTCTTCCGGCCCCATCGACAAGGCGGTGCCGGCGCTGCTGGGCGACTGCAGCAGGGTGCGGCCGCCGGCATCGAACACGGTGAAGAATTCGGTATGCCCGCTGGGCTCGTATTCGGGCATGAGCCGTTCGAGCTGCCGCGGATCTTGCTCCTGCAGCGCACGGCCCACCGCCCCGGCACGCTCCAGCAGGGTGTGATCCATGCGCTGGTAGATCTCCCGGTCGATCCAGTAGTCGAGCGCAAGGAACAGCGCGCTGAACACGCAGCCGATGCTCAAGGCCAAGCCCACCGCCAACTGACGATGCAATGACCAGGAGGGTGGCGGCGCTCCGCGGGGACCGGATGGGAAGTTCAAGGCGAGATCGTTTTCAATGGCTCATGGGAAAACATAGCCGAATCCGCGCCGGGTCAGGATCAGATCGCCGATGCCATGCTGCGCCAGCTTCGTGCGCAGCGTGCTGACGATAACCTCCACGACCTTGTCCGACGCATCGCTGCGACTGTCGTACAGGTGCTCGAAGATCTGCGTACGGGAAAGCGTCGCGCCTTGCCGGCGCAGCAGCAGTTCCAGCAATCCGTATTCCTTGGGGGTGAGCCGCAGGTCCTGCCCGCGCCAGCGGGCGGTGCGCGAGCGCGGATCCACTTCCAGTTCGTTGTGGCGCAGCACCGGCGTGTCTCGTTGCGCGGGGCGCCGCACCAGCGCGCGCAGTCGTGCCAGCAACTCGTCCAACACGAATGGCTTGACCAGGTAGTCGTCGGCACCGGCATCGAGCGCGTTCACCCGGTCGTCGACCAGCTCCCGCGCCGACAGGACCAGCACTGGCGCAGCCCCGGTCTCGCCGCCCATTTCGCGCAGCACGCCGAAGCCGTCCAGCCGCGGCAGCATCAGATCCAGCACGATCGCGTCGTAGTGGTAGCTGCGCAGAAATTCCAGCGCGGCCAAACCGTCGGCCGCGATGTCGCAGGCATAGCCCTCCTGTTTCAGGCGCCGATCCAGCGCCTCGGACAGGGTCTCAGAATCCTCGACGATCAGTATGCGCATCTTTTCTCTTACTTTCCTGCTTTCGAGGAGTAGGTTGCAGCGGATCGTGCGCGCCCTTCCTGGCGCTCGCGGCTTGAATGCCTTTGCTGAAGGGACGCTATTTCAATCCGGTCAGCTGCACCCCCTATGGCAACTGGGGAACGCTCAATTGACCTCGTCCTGCAGGGTCTTTCCGGCCTTGATCCAGGATGACTTTCTCGCCATTGCACAGAGCGGTGAAAGTTGCCTGAGACAGTATCCAAGGCACGACTGGCTATTGTCTTGGGCACATCCATGGAAGCTACAGCGGTTTCGATCCGTTCGATTCTGTTCATTGCGCGGACGGGGCCCGCGTAGCAGCACGATGGATCTCGTTCATATGACGTTCCGATGAACGGGGCCGTTGCGAATCTCGGCCCAGGACTGTGCCGGAGACGCATGCAATCTGTAGGCAAGCACAAGAGCCGGACATGAACTGCATGGCTGTCAATCGGTTTCTCCCACCCATTGATTCAATGATTGTTGTATAATAGAATTATGAGAGAAAATCAAGCCGTCTCTGCCCTCAGTGCCCTGGCCCATACCCAGCGGTTGCGCGTGTTCCGCGCTCTGGTCGTCGCAGGGCCTGCGGGCCTGACCCCCAGTGTGCTCGCCGACCAGCTCGACGTGGCCCGCAACACGCTCTCCTTCCACCTGAAGGAACTGGCGCATGCGGGTCTCGTGAGCATCGAGCAGCAGGGCCGCAACCTGATCTATCGCGCCGACTTCGCGCAGATGAACGGCCTGCTCGGCTACCTGACCGAGCACTGTTGCCAGGGCGGCGTCTGCGAAGTCACCGATTCCAGTTCCTGCACCTCCTGCTGAAAGGCAATGCCATGAAACGCTTCCATGTCCACCTGCACGTCGACGACCTGAGCCGCAGCATCGGCTTCTATTCGCAACTCTTCGCCGCGCAACCAGCGCGTGTCGAAGCCGACTACGCGAAGTGGATGCTCGAAGATCCGCCGGTCAACTTCGCGATCTCCACCCGTGGCGATGCGCCGGGCATCGACCACCTCGGCATCCAGACCGACACCCCCGAAGAACTTGCCGCCCTCAAGGCGCGCGCCGAGGCGGCCGACTTGGCGCTGCTCGACGAGGGCGAGACCACCTGCTGCTACGCGCGCAGCGAGAAGCACTGGGTCACCGACCCGCAGGGCATCGCCTGGGAGCACTTCCAGACGCTGGGGAGCATCCCCGTGTTCCACGAGGCCGCACAGCCTTCGGAGGCTCAAACCGCCGGTGCCTGTTGCCCGCCCGCCGCAGCGCGCGGCCGGCCGGTCGGCATTGCGGTGAAACCCGCTTCCTGCTGCTAACGGGGGGACCTCATGCCAATTGAAAAAATCTACAACGTCCTGTTCATCTGCACCGGCAACTCCGCTCGCTCCATCCTGGCCGAAGGCATCCTGAATGACCTGGGCAAGGGCCGCTTCCAAGCCTTCTCGGCGGGCAGCCATCCCAAGGGCGAAGTCCATCCGCTGGCGCTCGCCACGCTGGAACGGCTGCATCTGCCCGCAATCGGCTATCGCAGCAAGAACTGGGACGAGTTCGCGCGGCCCGATGCACCGCCGCTCGACTTCATCTTCACTGTCTGCGACAACGCCGCCGGCGAGGTCTGCCCCATCTGGCCGGGCAAGCCGATGTCGGCCCACTGGGGCGTGCCGGACCCGGCCGCGGTCGAAGGCAGCGAGGAACAGCGGCGCAAGGCTTTCCTGGACACGGCAGTGACGCTCAGGCGGCGCATCGAGCTGTTCCTGTCGCTGCCGCTGCAGCGGCTGGACGCCATGTCCCTGCAGCACGAGCTGCAGGGCATCGGCAAGCGGTGAGGCGCGTCCGATGACGGCTTCCAGCGAGGCGATCGGCCGGGCGCCGGCCGCCCTGTCCATGAGCGTCTTCGAGCGCTATCTGACGGTCTGGGTGCTGCTGTGCATCGTCGCCGGCATCGCGCTCGGCCAGCTGGCGCCGGGCGTGTTCCAGGCCGTCGGCCGCATGGAGATCGCGCAGGTCAACCTGCCGGTGGGCCTGCTGATCTGGGTCATGGTGATCCCGATGCTGCTCAAGGTGGACTTCGGTGCGCTGGGCCGGGTCGGGCAGCACTGGCGCGGCATCGGCGTGACGCTGTTCGTCAACTGGGCGGTCAAGCCGTTCTCGATGGCGCTGCTGGGCTGGCTGTTCATCCGCCATGTCTTTGCCGGCTGGCTGCCGGCCGAGCAACTCGACAGCTACGTCGCCGGCCTGATCCTGCTGGCCGCCGCGCCCTGCACGGCGATGGTCTTCGTCTGGAGCCGGCTGACGGGCGGCGACCCGGCTTTCACGCTGTCGCAGGTGGCGCTGAACGACACCATCATGGTGTTCGCCTTCGCGCCCATCGTCGGCCTGCTGCTCGGGCTGTCGTCGATTACCGTGCCGTGGGACACGCTGCTGACCTCGGTGGTGCTGTACATCGTGATTCCGGTGGTCATCGCCCAAATGTGGCGCCGCCGGCTGCTGCGCCGCGGGCAGGCGGCGTTCGACCGCGCGATGCAGCGCGTCGGGCCGCTGTCCATCGCGGCCTTGCTGCTGACGCTGGTGCTGCTGTTCGCCTTCCAGGGCCAGGCCATCCTGCAACAGCCGCTGGTGATCGCCATGCTGGCGGTACCGATCCTGATCCAGGTGCTGTTCAATTCCGGGCTGGCGTACTGGCTCAACCGCCAAGTCGGCGAGAAGCACAATATCGCCTGCCCGTCGGCGCTGATCGGCGCCTCCAACTTCTTCGAGCTGGCCGTCGCGGCCGCCATCAGCCTGTTCGGTTTCCATTCGGGTGCGGCGCTGGCCACCGTGGTCGGCGTGCTGATCGAGGTGCCGGTGATGCTGCTGGTGGTGCGCGTGGTCAACCGCTCGCGCGGCTGGTACGAGCGCCGGCCATCCACCACGTGATCCTTTCCAGGGAAGCTTCATGAGTGACATCACCCTCTATCACAACCCCGCCTGCGGCACCTCGCCACGTGCTCGGGCTGATCCGCAACAGCGGCGCACAGCCCGCCATCATCGAGTACCTGAAGACGCCGCCCAGCCGCGAGACGCTGAAGTCGCTGATCGCGGCGATGGGCATACCGGTGCGCGAGGTGCTGCGCATCAAGGGCACGCCCTACGAGGAACTGGGCCTGGGCGACCCGAAATGGACCGAAGAGCAGTTGATCGACTTCATGCTCCAGCATCCGATCCTCATCAACCGGCCCATCGTGGTCACGACGCTGGGCACGCGCCTGTGCCGGCCTTCGGAAACCGTGCTGGGCATCCTGCCGCAGCCGCAGCAAGGCGCCTTAAACGAGGAGGACGGCGAGCCCGTGGTGAACATGCAGGGTCGGCGTGTCTGAGCAATGCGTAGACCTGCCCAACGTGGACAGTGTCCTATTCGAGGCACCCGACCTGAATAAGCTGCTGTCGCCCCCTGATAGCGACGAGATTTGGCAAGCCAGGGAACGACTTGTCCCCATAGTCTGGGTCAATCGAGAATGTTAGAGTTGATTCCCCCATGTCCCGTCCGCGCTCCATTCATCGCTGCCTGACCGCATTGTTCGTGGTCATGTCGCTGCTGCTCTCGCAGTTGGCGCTGGCAAGCTATGTCTGTCCGGGAGAATCCAACCTCGCAGCCATGGCGGAGATGGCCGCGGCGGGTGAGCCTTGCGAAGGCATGGACCCTGCCCAGCCGCTGCTGTGCTACCAGTACGCGACCGACATGTCGCTGTCGGTCGAGCCGATGAAGGCGGGCACCTTGTTGCCACCGGCTGTGGTGCAGACGGTGATCCTGTCCTTGCTGTTGCCTGTGCAAGCCCGTGAGGTGCCGGTGCAGGCGGTGCCTGAGCGCCAGCATTACCCTCCCGAGCGCGTGTTCCTCGCAACGCGCAGACTCCGAATCTGAAATCTCCGTCGATTGGCCGGTGCTGGCGCGGTTCGTCCGCTTGCCAGCGGTTGTGTCGTTCATCGTCGGAGTTCCCATGTCCCTGCTTCCCTTGCGCGCGGCTGCCTTGGCTGCTGCGCTGTTGCCCTGCCTCGTCACGGCGGCGCCCCTGTCGTTCGAGACCGCACTGGACCTTGCCGTCCAGCGCTCCGAGTCGGCCCGTTCCGCCCGCGCCGGCGTCCTGAGCACCGCACAGACCGCCCGCACCGCCGACCAGCTTCCCGATCCCCTGTTGCGGGTCGGCGTCGACAACCTCCCCGCCACCGGGGTCGACCGCTTCAGTACCACGCGCGAGCCGATGACGATGAAACGCATCGGCCTCAGCCAGGAATGGGTGTCGCCCGGCAAACGGGCCGCGCGCCAGGCGGCAGCCGATGCGTCGGTCAGCCAGGAGGAGGTGCAGGCACAGGCCGCTGTCGCCGAAACCCGGTTGCAGACCGCGCTGGCCTATCTGGATGCCTTCTACGCCGGTGAAGCGCTCCAACTCGCGACGCTCATGGCCCATCATGCCCACGAGGAACTGGAGACGGCCCGCGCCCGGCTGGCCTCGGCCATCGGAAGCAGCCAGGAGGTGCTGCTGCTGACCAGCGCGAAGGGCATTACGGAAGACGAGACCGCGGAGGCCCGGCAACTGGAAGACGCCGCCAGGCTGGCGCTCCAGCGCTGGATCGGCGTGCAGCCCGATGCGTTGATGCCGGTCCAGGCTCTTCGCCTTCCCACCGAAGATGCCTACGTGGCCGGGCATCCCTCGATTGCGGCGAAGCACCGCGAGATCGACGTGTCCAGGCGATTGGCCGACGTCGCCGCGACCAACCGCGCGCCCAACTGGACCTGGGAGGTCAGCTACGGGCAGCGCACGGGTTACCCGGACCTGGTGTCCGTCGGCGTGAGCATCCCGCTGCCGGTCGCGCCGGGCGCACGGCAGGACCGTGAGGCCGCCGCCAGGCTGGCCTTGGTCGAGAAGTCCGAAGCCGACTTGGCGGAGGCGATGCGCGCCGCCATCGCCGAGTACCGGACGCTTTCCAGCGACGATCAGCGCTTGCAGCAGCGCATCGAGCGCTACCGCACCGGTGTGCTCATCCCGGCGGGGCAAAGAACGGCCGCTGCCGTGGCGGCCTACCGCTCGAACCAGGCCAGCCTGGCGTCCGTCTTCGAAGCACGGCATGCGGAAGTCGAGGCGCAGCGCAAGCTGCTGATGCTCCAGCGGGACCTGAGCAGGGTCCAGGCGCAACTGGCCCTGCGTCCGATCGCGTTCGAGGTGGCACCATGACACGAACACAGATCGCCCTCTTGTCGCTGCTGGGCGCGTTGCTGATCGGGGGCGGCGCCTTCTACCTGGGACGCACGACCGGCCATGCGCCGGAGGAGGGCGTGGCCGGGCCAGGTGGCGCCGCGCCGGACAACCGCAAGATCCTGTACTGGCACGACCCCATGGTTCCGGGCCCGCGTTTCGACAAGCCTGGCAAGTCGCCGTTCATGGACATGGCGCTGGTGCCCATGTACGCCGACGGCGAGACCGGCGCGGGCGGTGCCGGCGGGGCGACGATCAGCGCCGCCGTGCAGCAGAACCTCGGCATCCGGTACGCCAGCGTGCGCCGGGCCGAGACCGCTTCCTCGTTCGACGCAGTGGGCGCCGTGCAATTCGACGAGCGGCTCAACGTCGCGGTCCAGACGCGCGTGGCAGGCTATGTGGAGCGCTTGTCGGTCAGAGCCCCGATGGAGCGGGTGCGCAAGGGCCAGGCCCTGGCCACGCTCTTCGCGCCGGACTGGCTCGGCCCGCAGAACGAACTGCTCGCCCTGAAGCGGTCCGGCGCTTCGCCCGACCTCGTCGCGGCGGCGCGCGAGCGCATGCAGGCCCTGTCCATCCCGGCCGAACTGATCCGCCGCAGCGAGGAAACCGGTACCGCACAGGCGCGCTTCGTGCTGACGGCCCCGGCCAGCGGCGTCATCGCTGAACTGGGCGTGCGCGAAGGCGCCGCGGTGACGCCGGGCATGAGCTTGTTTCGCATCGCGGGCCTGGAAAAAATCTGGGCGGTCGCCGAAGTCCCCGAGGCCCAAGCCGTGCGCCTGGTGCGTGGGCAGAAGGTGAGCGCCGTCCTGCAGGCGGATGCGTCGCAAGGCTTCACCGGCGAGCTCGCGGAAATCCTTCCCGAAGTCAGTCCCTCCACCCGAACCCTGAAGGCCCGGTTCGAGGTGGACAACGCGCAGGGCAAGCTGACGCCCGGCATGCTGCTGCGGTTGCAGCTCACCGGCCCCAGGAGCACGCGCCTGGTCGTGGCTTCGGAGGCCGTCATCCGCACGGGCAAGCGCGCCGTCGTCATCCTGCGCAAGGACGGTGGCACATTCGAGCCGCGCGACGTGTCGCTGGGGCTGGACCTTGGCGACGACATCGAAGTGCTGCAAGGCCTGAGCGAAGGCGAACAGGTGGTGGCGAGCGGTCAGTTCCTGATCGACTCGGAGGCCCGGCTGCGATCCGTACTCGGCAACATGGCCGCACCGGCGACCGCCCCGAGCTCGGGAGCGTCGGCGCCGGCCGTGGTGATTCACAAGGCCGAAGGCAAGGTCGAAAGCGTGGCGCCCGATGGCGTCACCATCTCGCACGGCCCCGTCGCGACGCTCCAGTGGCCTTCGATGACGATGGGCTTCGCCAAGACATCGCCGGACGCTTTCGCGGACATCAAGCCCGGCGACCAGGTGCGCTTCGAGTTCAAGGAAGGCGGCCCCACCGGCTACGAGCTGGTGTCCGTGCAGCGCATGCAACAGGCCACCAAGCCATGATCGCCGCCCTGATCCGCTGGTCGGTCGGCAACCGGTTCCTGGTGCTGATCGCCACCCTGTTCCTGGTGGCCGCAGGCTGGTGGTCCGTCGTCCGCACGCCGCTCGATGCATTGCCCGATCTCTCGGATACGCAGGTCATCATCCGCACGCCCTTCCCCGGCAAGGCGCCCCAGGTGGTCGAAGACCTCGTCACCTACCCGCTGACCACCACGATGCTCAGCGTGCCCGGCGCCAAGACCGTGCGCGGCTACTCGTTCTTCGGCGACTCCTTCGTCTACGTGCTGTTCGACGACAAGACCGATCCGTACTGGGCGCGCTCCCGCGTCGTGGAGTACCTCAACCAGGTGCAGAGCAAACTCCCCGCCGGTGCCAGCGCGTCGCTGGGCCCTGATGCCACGGGCGTGGGCTGGGTCTACGAATACGCGCTGGTCGACCGCACAGGCTCCCGGGACATCGGGCAACTGCGGGCGCTGAACGACTGGTTCCTCAAGTTCGAGCTGAAGACGGTCCCGGACGTCGCGGAAGTGGCGAGCATCGGCGGCATGGTGCGCCAGTACCAGGTGGTGCTCGACCCCGACCGCATGCGCGCCTTGGGCATCACGCAGTCGATGGTCGTGGAGGCCTTGCAAAAAGCCAACCAGGCATCAGGCGGCTCGGTCGTGGAGTTCGCCGAGGCCGAGTACATGGTGCGTTCGCGCGGCTACCTGCGTTCGCTGGACGACTTCCGCGCGATCCCGCTCTCTGTGACGGGCGCCACGCCGGTGCTGCTGCGCGACGTGGCGACGGTGCAGATCGGCCCCGAGATGCGCCGCGGCATCGCCGAACTGGACGGTGAAGGCGAAGTGGCCGGCGGCGTCATCGTCATGCGCTCGGGCAAGAACGCCCGCACGACCATCGAGGCGGTCAAGGCAAGACTCGAAGCGCTCAAGCCCAGCCTGCCTCCGGGCGTCGAGATCGTGCCCACCTACGACCGGTCGCTGCTGATCGACCGCGCTGTCGACAACCTGCGCGCCAAGCTGATCGAAGAATTCGTCGTGGTGGCGCTGGTCTGCGCCGTGTTCCTGTTCCACTTGCGTTCGGCGCTGGTCGCAGTCGTGGCACTACCGATCGGGATTCTGGCCGCGTTCGTCGTCATGCACTGGCAGGGCGTCAACGCCAACATCATGTCGCTGGGCGGCATCGCGATCGCCATCGGCGCGATGGTGGACGGCGCCATCGTGATGGTGGAGAACGTGCACAAGCACATCGAAGCCTTCGAGACGCAGCACGGCAGGCAGCCGAGCGTTGCGCAGCGATGGCAGCTCGTCACCGATGCCTCCGTCGAAGTCGGCCCGGCGCTGTTCTTCTCGCTGCTGGTGATCACGCTGTCCTTCGTGCCGGTGTTCTCGCTCGAAGCGCAGGAGGGCCGCCTGTTCTCGCCGCTGGCGTTCACCAAGACCTATGCCATGGCCGCGGCAGCGGGCCTGTCGGTGACGCTGATCCCGGTACTCATGGGCTATCTGATCCGGGGCCGCATTCCGCACGAGGCCTCGAATCCGGTGAACCGCTTCCTGATGGCCGCGTACCGGCCCGCGCTGGAGCTGGTGTTGCGCTTCCCCAAGGCGACGCTGGCCGTTGCGGCCGTGCTCCTGGCCTTGACCGTGGTGCCGCTGATGCGGCTGGGCGGCGAGTTCATGCCGCCCATGGACGAGGGCGATCTGCTCTATATGCCATCGGCGCTTCCCGGATTGTCGGTGTCGAAAGCGGGAGAACTGCTCCAGCAAACCGACCGCCTCATCAAGACCGTGCCGGAAGTCGCTCGCGTGTTCGGCAAGGCAGGCCGTGCGGACACGGCCACCGACCCCGCGCCGCTCGAGATGTTCGAGACCACGATCCAGTTCAAGCCGAAGGACCAATGGCGCGCCGGCATGACGCCAGACCGGCTCGTCGAGGAACTGGACCGCGCCGTGAAGGTGCCTGGCTTGTCCAACGTGTGGGTGCCGCCTATCCGCAACCGCATCGACATGCTGGCGACGGGCATCAAAAGCCCGGTGGGCATCAAGGTGGCGGGGGCGGATCTCGCCACCATCGACACGCTGACCACGCAGATCGAAGCGGCGGTCAAGAGCGTGCCCGGCGTGTCGTCTGCCCTCGCTGAGCGACTGACGGGTGGCCGGTACATCGACGTGGAGGTGGACCGGCTCGCCGCGGCGCGCTACGGACTGTCGGTGGCGGATGTGCAGGCCGTGGTGTCCACCGCCGTCGGCGGCGACAACGTCGGTGAAGTCATCCAGGGCCGCGAGCGCTACCCGATCAATGTTCGCTACCCGCGCGAGATCCGCGATTCCCTGGAGCGCCTGCGGCAATTGCCCTTCGTGACCGACAAGGGCGCGCAGCTGCTGCTGGGCGATGTCGCGCGCATCGCCATCGAAGACGGCCCGCCGATGCTGCGCAGCGAGAACGCGCGGCTGTCGGGCTGGGTCTACGTCGATGTGCGCAGCCGCGATCTGCGCTCCGCCGTCAACGACATGCAGGCCGCGGTCGACCAAGCCGTGAAGATGCCCGCCGGCTACGCGCTGTCCTGGTCCGGGCAGTTCGAGTACCTGGAGCGCGCGACCGAGCGCCTGAAGCTCGTTGTCCCCGTGACCCTGGCCGTCATCTTCGTGCTGCTCTACCTGCTGTTCAGATCCTTCGGCGACGCCGCCCTGGTGATGGCGGCCGTGCCGTTCTCGCTCATTGGCGGCCTCTGGCTGGTGTGGGGGCTGGGCCATGCCGTCTCCGTGGCGACGGCGGTGGGCTTCATTGCGCTGGCCGGCATCGCCGCCGAGTTCGGTGTGGTGATGCTGGTCTACCTGAAAAATGCACTTGCCCGGCGGCTGGCGGGCGGCGAGCCAATGAACGACGAGACCTTGCTGGCCGCGATCCGCGAGGGCGCCGTGCTGCGCGTGCGACCCAAGGCCATGACCGTGGCCGTCGTGATGGCCGGGCTGCTGCCCATCCTGTGGGGCAGCGGCACCGGCTCGGAGGTGATGACACGGATCGCCGCGCCGATGGTGGGCGGGATGGTCACCGCCCCGCTGCTCAGCATGCTGGTCGTGCCCGCCGCGTGGTATCTGCTGCGCCGGCGAGGCGGCGCACGGCCGGTTTCTGCACCCACGCTTGCAACACCGAACCAGGAAAGGAAAGACCCATGAAATGTGCATCGAGCGCTGATCGAACACGGCAGACTTCGGAGGTCCACAGCCATGAAATCTGAAGCAAACGCCCTGCGGCATCGCCGCGCCATGCTCAAGGCATTCGCCGGGTACGCGGCCATCGCCGTCACCTTGCGTAATGCCGACGCTCAGCCAAGGCGCGCATTGGTACAAGTGTGGAAAGACCCGTCTTGCAACTGTTGCCAGGACTGGGTAACGCACCTCGAACAAAACGGTTTCGACGTGCGTGTCATGGCGTCGGATCGCGCGGGCATCGAGGCTCGGCCTGGCGTGTTGCAGCAGTACGCGTCCTGCCACACAGGGCTGGTCGACGGCTATGCGATCGAAGGCCATGTTCCGGCGCGAGACATCCAGCGCCTGCTGCGCGCCAGGCCCGCCGCAGTCGGCCTGGCGGTCCCCGGCATGCCGGTCGGCTCGCCAGGCATGGATGGCGCCGTCTACGGCGGGCGCCGTGACCCCTATGACGTGCTGCTGATCCTCAAAGACGGCAGCAGTCGGATTTTCAAGAAATATTCCTGAAGGAGAAACACCATGAAACGAGTCAAGACACTTGCCATTCCCGCCCTCATGGCTCTGGCCGTGCTGGTGCCGCCAGCCGCACAGGCGCAGGCCCGGATGGAGCCGAACAAGATGGACGGCATGAAGATGGGCATGCCGGCGACCGAGGGGGAGATTCGCAAGGTCGACAAGGCAGCTGGAACGTTGACCATCAAGCACGGCGAGATCAAGAACATGGGCATGTCGCCGATGACGATGGCTTTCCCCGTCAAGGACAAGGCGATGCTCGATCTGGTCCAGGCTGGCGACAAGGTTATGTTCAAGGTCGGCAGCGAAGGCGGCAAGATGGTCATCACCGAACTGCAACCGGCGAAGTAGCGCAGCGACTAGAACATCGGCACCCTACAGCGTCACGAGATTCTGGGTGGCCGCTCAGTGGCGGCCAAGGCCATCGTCTTTCGGGGTCCGGCAGGCCGCTGCATTTCTCGGGCCCTTGCGGCCCAAACGTACCGACGATCGCGAAGAGCCCCCAGGCTTGAGCGAATGCACGACTTGCGCGACGTAGCGTTCACGCTGCGCGTCGTGGTGAGGAAGTGGAATACGGCGCGGTCGTGCCAGGACACCCGCACCTACCGCAGACAACAGCTCGGCACGCTTGTCTGCGCAACTTGTTGCGGCGTTGCCGTCGACTTCGTGCCTGTCACTGTTGCGGCTCAACGCTGGAGGGATTCCAACGCTAATGCCACACCCTGGCCGCCGCCAATGCACAACGTCACCAGGCCGCGTCGGATGCCGTCACGGCGCATGGCGTGCAGCAGGCGTGTCGTCAGTACGGCACCGGTGGCGCCGATCGGATGCCCGTGCGCAATGGCACCTCCTTCGACGTTCACGATGTCCTCGGGCAGGCCCAACTCCTGGATGATGGCCAGCACGATCGCGGCGAAGGCCTCGTTGATCTCGGCTCGCTCGACGTCTGTGACCTTCCAGCCAGCGCGGTCCAGGGCCTGCCTGACGGCGGGAACCGGGCCGAGACCGAACAGTCCGGGTTCGACCGCGCCGACGCCGAACGCGACGAGCCGTGCCAGCGGCTCGACGCCGTGCTTCTCCGCCCAGCGCGCATCGGCCACGATCATGGCGGCCGCGCCGCTGTTGAGGCCCGGCGCATTGCCGGCCGTGATCGTGCCATCCTTGCGAAAGGCCGGCTTCAGCCTGGCCAGGCTCTCCAGCGTGGTATCGGGCCGGTTGTGTTCGTCCTGTTCGAAGACCACCGTCCCCTTGCGTCCACGAATTTCGATCGGTGCGATCTCGGTGGCGAACTTGCCGGCGGCCTGAGCCGCGGCAAAGTGCTGCTGGGTACGCAGCGCCCATCGATCCTGAGCATCGCGCGTGATCTGGAACTTGTTGACAAGATCCTCGGTCACCCATCCCGAATGCTGATCGGTGAAAGCATCGTTGAGCCCGTCGCGCAGCATGCTGTCGTAGAGCTGCGCGTCGCCCATGCGATAGCCCCAGCGCCCGCCGGTGGCCAGATAGGGCGCCTGGTCCATGTTCTCCATGCCGCCGGCGATGGCGCTCTGGGTGAGCCCGAGCATGATTTCTTGCGCCGCGGTCACGATGGCCTGCGCTCCCGATCCGCAGACCCGATTGATGGTCATGGCCGGGACGCCTACAGGAACACCCGCCTTGATCGCCGCCTGGCGGGCCGGGTTCATCTTGGAGCCGGCCTGGACGACCTGCCCGAGGACGACCGCGTCAATGGCGCTGCCATCGACGTTCGCGCGCGCGAGCGTCGCCTTGATGACTTCGCTTCCCAGTTCCGGGGCGGGGACGTCCTTCAACGACCCGCCGTAAGTGCCGATCGCCGTGCGCACTGGCGCGCAAAGCACTATGTTCGATGAAATCATGGAGATGTCCTTTTGATAAGGGTGGTTCGGTTTCGACGAATGTCGTTCGTGGATGGGCGGGCCAGTGAGGGCGGCCGCGTTGCACTTCAGCGGCGATCAGCACATATGGTGGCCACCGTTCATTGCCACGTTGCTGCCGGTCATGAAGCCGGCCGTCTCGCTGCAGATGAAGCCGACCAAGGCCGCGATTTCTTCCGGCCGGCCGAGCCGGCCGACCGGTATCTGCGAGATGATCTGCGACTCCAGCACCTCCTTCGGCACGGCCGTCACCATGCTGGTTGCCAGGTAGCCGGGAGAGACCGTGTTGACGGTCACTCCCTTCCTGGCCACCTCCAGTGCCAGCGACTTGGTGAAGCCGTGGATGCCGGCCTTGGCCGCGGCATAGTTGGTCTGGCCGAACTGTCCCTTGGAGCCGTTGATCGACGAGATGTTGACGATCCGGCCCCAGCCACGCTCGACCATGCCTTCGCAGAACGGCTTCGTCACGTTGAACACCGAATCCAGGTTGGTGCGCAGCACGGCGTCCCAGTTCACCTTGGTCAGCTTTCGGAACGTGCTGTCGCGCGTGATGCCGGCGTTGTTGACCAGGATGTCCACGGCATGGCCGTCGGCCTGGATCCGCTCGGCCATGTGCTGGCAAGATTCGTGGTCGGCCACGTCCACGCCGTAGGCCACGTAGCGGTAGCCGGCGGTGGCTTGCTGCGCCAGCCAGGACTCGACATGGTCGTTGCTGGGGGAGTGGGTGACCAGGACGGCATGGCCGGCTTCGTGCAACACGCGGGCAATGGCTTCGCCCAGGCCGCCCATGCCGCCTGTCACCAGTGCGGTACGCCTATTTGCCACGGGCGCTCTCCTTTTTCGCGGGAGCGGCTTCCGTCGCGAAGGGTTGGCCCCATGGCTTCAGCAGGTTGTTGAACGCCGTGGTGAACTGCGTGGTATCGCCAGCGCTGCCCATGGCCCCGACCGACTCCTCCTGCCAGGCTTGCAGCGCTTCTCGCAATCCCGCAAACAATGTGGCCTGGCTGCTGGCGGTGGCCTGCGTGAGCGCTTCGACATCGCTCAGGCGCTGTTGCCATTGGCGCTTGAACACTTCGCCTGACTGCGCCGCCAGCGTCTGCCAGTCCTTGTTGCCGGAAAGCTGTTCGAGGTCTGCCTTGGATGCGGCAACGTCGGCGCTGAACGTGCGGGAACCGAGTTCCTGCCAGAGCTGAGCGTTTTCCTGCAGAAGCTTGCTGATGCGAAGGTGAAAGTCCTGGTTGGCTTTGAAAAGGGCAAAGGGGGCGTTGCTGTTGGTGCTCATGGTGAGATCCTCGGTTGATGAAAAGGTGATCAATGGGTTGGGTCGCGTTCTTCTCGCGGGCTGGACGGGTGCGGCTTCGGGCGTTCAGAGTTGCCACCGGAATGTCCGGGGCGCGGACTCACCCGGCCGGACGATCCGCAGCTCGATCGACGTCGGCCGCGGCGCCGGTACATCGAAGGCCAGCACACCTTCACGGTGGTGACCGCCTGGAGCGGCACCCGTCCAGCCCGCCGGCCTGAGCGTTCGCCCATCGTCGGTCGCCAAGGTGGCGCTTTGAACGAGGTCGTCGCTCAGGTCGGCGCTGTGCGTATCGAGGACGACCGTGAACTCCCATCGTCCGTCCGGCGCCGCGATCGCTTTCGGTGTCACCTTGACCGTGACCCCGTGATCGGCCGACGACTGCGTGGCGGTCGCATCGGGGCTGGCCTGCGCCGTCGCCGCCAAGGGCGCAACTCCCAGCGCGAGGGCGGCGGCAGTGAGCCACGCGGCAATCCAGACCTGGTCGGGACTCTTGACTTCAGACATGACTTGCTCCTTGGCAGTGATGGGTGAGGGCGCCCGCTCGATGCGTTGTAGTCCAGCAGTCGCCGCATGGAAGTCGGGCAGCGTTCGAGGGTTCATTGCGGCGCTCGACATGACTACAGCAGGACCGGTTCGTCCGGCAGCTCATTGCTCTGCGAGGCCCGTTTGGGAAAGTGCTGCCTCAGCGTGTGCGCGATCGCTTCGATGCCAGCCACAGCGCCGCGCTGGTACTCGGCTCGTCCGAAGGCAGCTTCGATCTGCCGGCAGATGTCATTCCAGGTTGCCGTGGCCTCGTGCGCATGGATGCCGCGGTCGGCGACGATCTCCACCGCGTGATCCGCGAGCAGCACGTAGACGAGCACGCCGTTGTTGTGCTGCGTGTCCCATACCCGCAAGGTCGAGAACACCTCGATGGCCCGTTCGCGCGGCGTCTGCCCGCGGATCAGCGCCAACGGTTCCAGCGCCCCCTCCACGGCAAAGCGGATCTCGCCGTCATGGCCTTGCTCCGCGGTGCGGATCGCCGCTTCGATGGCAGACATGGTCGCCTTCGGAAAAGCACGGCGCAGGTGCCACTGCGAGGTCAGCAGGTGCTTGGTCAGTCGTGGGATGTTCATCATTACCACCGTCCCGAGGAGCCACCGCCACCGAATCCGCCGCCACCGCCCCCACGGAAGCCGCCACCGCCGAAGCCGCCTCCCCGGTGACCGCCATAGCCGCCGCCATGAAGGCCAGCACCGCCACCGAGCAAGGTCACCATGAAGGCGATCAATGCGCCTACCGCTGCCACGGCGATGGCGCTGGACACGAACCAGGCGATCAGCCCCACGGCACCGGCCGTCAGCGCGGCGCCTGGCAGCCGCCCGAGCGCCGAGCGCAAGACGCCGCCGATCACCACGGCGATCACCAGCAGCACGGGTGCCAGACGACCGAGGTCGGACTGCAGATCCTGCCCAGGCGCCGTCGCGGCAGGCAGTGCTTCGCCGTCGACGAGCCGGATGATTCGATCGATCCCGCTGTCGATGCCGCCGAAGTAGTCGCCTTGCCTGAAACGGGGCAGCATGAACTCGGTGATGATCCGATTGCTCGTGAGGTCGTTCAGCACCCCTTCGAGGCCGTAACCCACCTCGATGCGAACCGCGCGGTCATCCTTGGCCACGAGCATGAGCGCCCCGTCGTCGACCTTCTTGCGACCCAGTTTCCATTGCTCGGCAACCCGCAGCGCATACTGCTCAATGGTCTCGGGCCGGGTCGTGGCCACGATCAGCACGGCCAACTGGCTGCCCTTGCGATCCTCGAAGGCACGCAGGCGCGCTTCCAGGCCCGCGCGTTGCTCGGCGGTCAGTGTCGCGGTCTGGTCCGTGATCAGGGCTTGCAGTGGCGGCACAGGGACCAGCGGATCAGCCGCATGCGCCGGCCCGAACGCGACAGCCATGAGCCAGCAGAGCATGATCAGGACCCTGGTCATGCTGCGTGGCGCTCTGGTGCCGACTGCGATCGCGTTCAACGCGATCCCTCTGGCTTCTTGGTCGCACCACCCAGGTCCACCACCGGCGGGGCTGCCAGGGCCTTCTCATCGGCGACGCTGAACGTGGGCTTGACCGAGTAGCCGAACACCATCGCCGTCAAGTTGCTGGGGAACGTGCGTACCGCCACGTTGTAGTCCTGCACGGACTTGATGTAGCGGTTGCGGGCCACGGTGATGCGGTTCTCGGTGCCTTCGAGCTGCACCCGCAAGTCCTGGAATCCCTGGTTGGCTTTCAGATTGGGATAGTTCTCGCTGATCGCGAGCAAGCGGCTCAATGCGCCCGACAGCTCACCCTGCGCGGCCTGGAATTTCTCGAAAGCCGCGGGATCGTTGATGAGTTCCGGCGTGGCCTGGATGCTGGTGGCCTTGGCACGCGCCTCGACCACCCTGGTCAAGGTCTCCTGTTCGAAGTTCGCTTCACCCTTGACAGTGCTGACGATGTTTGGAATCAGGTCGGCGCGCCGCTGGTACTGGTTCAGTACCTCGGACCAGCTGGACTTGACCTGTTCGTCGGTGCTCTGGAACGTGTTGTAGCCGCAGCCCGAGAGGACGAGGGCTGTCAGTGTCAGCAGCAAAGCGAGGAATCTGCGCATGGGATATCTCCGGTGAAGGTTGGTGATGCAGTTGTGATGTCGGGTGGATGGGCAGTGCGTTGCGAGAGCGGTCAGCCGCCATGTGCGGCCTGCATGGCGTTGCGGGCCAGGATCTCGTCGTCACGCGCCGCACCCCACAGTGCATAAGCGGCGCCGGTACCGAACAGCAGGACGATCGCGGCCAACCAGAACGGTGCGGCCGGGTGAAACGCGAAGAGCGATCCGGCACTGAACGATCCGAGTGCCTGTCCCAGGTTGCCTGCCGCGGCCTGTTTGCCCAGGAGCGCTCCGGGTTCGGATTGGTCGCGCTCCAGCAGCTCGTAGGACAGGACCGGCCCGATCAGGCCGACGCCGGTACCCACGACGGCGATCAGCAGAACCAATGCGCCGGCACCGGAAACCACGGCCGTGAAACTCAATGCGAGCGCCGAACCGGCGAAGGTGGCGGCAACCCAGCGATGGTCGATGCGCTGACGCACGGCTGGCAGCAACAGCAGCGACTGGGCCGCGAGCATCGCCACGCTGCAGGTGACGAACATGATCGCCATCGTGCTGCTGGCCAGGCCGAGCGTCTGTCCGCCGAAGAGACTGAACCCGACTTCGAAGGTCCCCACGGCGAACGAAGCGAGCAGGGCGAGCGCCATCGAAGCCAGCACAAAGCGCTGGCGCTGGACGGAGACCGCCGTTGGCACAGGAACCTCGGCCGTGGAGCGATCCCGGGCGAGGCTCCAAGGAGTCAGGAGCAGGATGGGTATCCCGCCAGCAGCAATCAGGAGGGCAGGCCAGTTGACCATGCTGGGCATCTGTTCGATGCGCATCGCCATGACGGGGCCGGCGAGCCAGCTTCCAAGTGCCGGTCCCGCAAGAAACCCGAGAAACGACGCACTGCCGAGCAGCACGAATCGCCGGCTGCGTTCGACCGAAGTGCTGATGTCGGAGATGTAGGCTTGTGCCGTCGGCACGATCGCCGCGGCGCCCGCTCCCGCCAGCAGCCGCGCTGCGTAGACGATGCCGAGCGTGGGGGCCAGTGCGGCAACCGCGCTGCCGACGAGAAAGGCGGCGAAGCCTGCCATCAGCACGACCGGCCTGCCGCGCCGATCCGAGAGCCGGCCCCACCACGGCGCGAACAGGAAGAGCGCGAACATGTACACGCCGCCCAGCATGCCGACATGCCAGGCGACCCGCTGCGGATCGGCGGTCCCCAGGTACTGAGCCAGGTAAAGCTGGATCAGGGGCAGCCCGGCGCCGTAGCCCAGCGCAACCACGAAGACCGCAGCACCGAGCAGCACCATCGCGCGGGCGTCATCCGCGGGCGGGGTCGCTGGCGTCAAGGGCGTGTTCATCGGTGGCACGGCGCTTCCTGTCACGCGGCGACGGCAGCGCCGTTCGTCGACATGGTGGTGGCGCTGACGCGGCGAATGCCGGCGAGCCGCGTGCGCTTGAGCATCAGCGCGTTGATGGCCACCAGCGCGGAACTGCCCGACATCGCGATGGCCGCCACCTCGGGACTGATGGTGAAGGGATAGAACACCCCAGCCGCGAGCGGGAAGGCGATGACGTTGTAGGCCACCGCCCACCACAGGTTCTGGTGCATCTTGCGCAGCGTCGCGCGCGACAACTCGATGGCACCCACCACGTCGAAGGGGTCGCTCTTCATCAGGACCACGTCGGCGCTTTCAATCGCGACGTCGGTTCCAGCACCGATGGCGAAGCCGACGTCGGCCTGCGTGAGTGCCGGCGCGTCGTTGACGCCGTCGCCGACCATGCCGACCTTCTTGCCCTGCGCCTGCAGTTCCTTGACCTTGGCCGCCTTGTCCCCAGGAAGTACGTCGGCCAGCACGATGTCGATGCCCAGCTCCTTGGCAATCCGATCGGCCGTGCCGCGGTTGTCGCCGGTCAGCATGGCGACCTGCACCTTGTTGCCGTGCAGGGCTTTGACGGTCTCGGCCGAGGAGGGGCGGACCGCGTCGGCGATGGCGATCAGGCCGATCAGGCGGCCGTCATGGGCCACGTGGACCACCGTCCGGCCTTGGCCCTGGAGGCGACGCGACTCGGCTTCCAGGCCGTTGAGGTCAACGCTGTTGGCGTCCATCAAGGCCCGGTTTCCAAGGAGCGCGCGGTGGCCGCGCACCACCGCCTCGGTGCCCATGCCATCGATGTTGGTGAACGCGCTCACCTCTTCGAGCTGCAAGTCCTTGGCACGCTTGAGCACCGCCAGCGCGAGCGGGTGTTCCGAGAGCTTCTCGACCGACCCGGCGACGATCAGCAGATCGTCGACCTCCGTGCCTTTCGCCGTCACCAGATCCACCACTTCAGGCTGGCCGAGCGTCAACGTGCCGGTCTTGTCGAAAATCACGACATCGAGCTTGGTGGCGTTCTCGAGTGCGGCGGCGTTTTTGAACAGGATGCCGTTCATCGCGCCCAGGCCCGTTCCGACCATCACCGCCATCGGCGTGGCCAGGCCCAGGGCGTCCGGACAGGCGATCACGAACACCGTGATGGTCAGGGTGAGGGCCAGCAGCAGGGGCTGTCCCAGGACGAAGTACCAGGCGACGAACGTGGCGATGCCGATCAGGACCGCGGCCACGACCAGCCATTGCGACGCGCGGTCGGCCAGCAGCTGGGCGGGTGCCTTGGAGTTCTGCGCCTGCTGCACCAGCTTGACGATCTGTGCCAAAGCGGTGTCGGCGCCGACCTTGGTGGCGCGGTAGCGAAAGCTGCCGCTCTTGTTGATCGTCGCGCCGATCACGCTGTCGCCGATGGCCTTCTTGACGGGCATTGACTCGCCGGTGAGCATCGATTCATCGACCTGCGAGGCACCTTCCAGCACCTCGCCATCGACAGGAACCTTGTCGCCGGGGCGGATCAGCACGATGTCGCCCAACAGCACTTCCGACGTCGGAACGCTGGTCTCGACGCCATTGCGCACCACGGTCGCCTTCGGCGGTGCCAGGTTCATCAGCGCCTGGATCGCCTCCGAAGCGCCCGCCCGCGCGCGCATCTCCAGCCAGTGGCCGAGCAGGATGAAGACGAGCAGTACCGACACCGCCTCGTAGAACTGCGCGCCCTCGAAGAAGAAAGTCGCACCCACGCTGAACAAGTAGCCGGTGCCCACGCTCAGCACGACCAGCACCGCCATGTTGAGCACGCCATTGCGCAGCGCACGCGCGGCGGCCACGAAGAACGGCCAGGCCGGATAGATGACGGCGCTGGTGGCCAGGATGAAGAGCCACGGATTCAGGCCCAGGCCGAACGGCGGACTCAGCTTGATGAAGTCCATGCCCATCGGCGCGTACAGGAAGATTGGAATCGTGAATGCGAGACAGATCCAGAACCGGTTGCGCATGTCGCGGGCCATGCCGCGTGCGTCCATGCCGGCACCGTGCCCCATGTCGTGGGCCATGGCGTCCATGTCGCCGTGGTCCGTCGTCTTTTCCTGTGCGGATGGCTTGGCACCATGGGCCGCATGCGCGGCATGTTTGTGGTCATGCATGTGCGGCTTGGCAGGTGCATCGTGCGGCGCGCAGACATGCAGCGGCGTGGCTTCGCCGCTGCAGTGGTAGCCGCATTCCTCGATGGCGCGGCGAATCGCTTCGGGTGTGGTCTGGCCGGGGTCGAGGCTCACGCTGGCCGATCCGGCCACGTAGTTGACCTGTACCGCCGTCACGCCGCGCAGGCGCGACAGCTGCTTCTCGACACCGTGAGCCGACATCGACGACACCAGGCCGCCGACTTCGAAGTTCATGGTTGTGGTCATGCGTTGCCTGCTTTCAGAAGGGGAGATCGGGGAAGAAAATGGAGGTAGACGAGCGCGCTCAGCAGCGCAGCGAAGAAACACCACACCGAGATGAACCAGATGGCGTAGAAGGCGTAGGCGGCGCCGAAAGACAAGAGCACCAGAACGCCGAAGAGCCTGACCGCGCGGTGGGTGGACAGCACGAAACTGACGCTGGTGGCCATCAGGTACAGCGTCATCGCGGCGGCGGCAAAGAAATGCGGCGAGACGTATTCGACGTGCTGGCCGGTGGGTCGTGAGACAACCGGGTATGCGATCAGGAAGTACAGGAGGTACACGCCCACCGCGACGCCTGCCGCGACGAATGCGAGCAGCGCTCGTCGGCGCGGCCCTGGCGGTTCGATCAGCAACACCGCTACCGGCACGTAGACCGGCCAGAGCACATGGGAGAAGAATGAATACACATGCGTCATCACCCCGTTGAGCAGCGGTGCTTCGTACCTGAACGTCAGCCAGATCACGCCCTCGCTCAACTGCTGGATGGCGAACAGCAGCGGGATGGCGGCGAACGGCCGTTCACGCGGGTGCCGCGCGGACCTGAGCGTCAGCGTGCCGAGCCCGAGGAGGAGAGCGCCTGCCGTGAAGCTGGCTGTGGCCGAAAAGCACATTCAGTGCGCTCCTGCCAGACGAGTCCGGTGGTCACCATAGAGGTCGCTCCGGGACAGCGGGACCGGCCATTCGCCCCGGTTGCGCTTGGACGCGAGGATTTGGTAGATGCCGGTGCCGCCGGATTCGAACTCCAGCGCGCAGGCCGCCATGTACAGCCGCCAGACGCGATAGGTCGGCTCATCGACTTCGCGCAGTGCCGCCTCGCGATTGGCTTCCAGCCGCTGTACCCAATGCCGTAGCGTCAGCGCGTAGTGCGGGCGCAGGCCCTCGACGTCGTGGATCTCGAAGCCGGCGCGCTCCATGCCGAGCTGGATGTTGCTGACGCAGTCAAGCTCGCCATCAGGGAAGACGTAGCGGTTGATGAACTCAGTGGCGACTGTCTTGTTCCAGCCCTCTTCGTCGTGCGTGATACCGTGGTTCAGGAACAGTCCGCCCGGGCGCAGGACTCGCTGAACCGTCGCCAGATAGGTGGGCAGATTGGCGAGACCCACATGCTCGAACATGCCGACGCTCGACACCTTGTCGTACATGTCCTTGCCGGCCAGATCCCGGTAGTCGCGCAGTTCCACCGTCACCTGACCCTGCAGTCCTTCGGCCTGGATGCGCTCCTGAGCGTACTCGAGCTGCTGGCGGCTCAGGGTGATGCCATGGGCCCGAACGCCATGATGTTTGGCCGCCCAGCACACGAGGGCGCCCCAGCCGCAACCGATGTCGAGCAGAGATTCGCCAGGTCGCAGCCGAAGCTTGCGGCAGATGTGCTCCAGCTTGTTGCGCTGCGCCTGATCCAGCGACTCGCCGGGATGCGTGAAGTAGGCGCAGGAGTACACCCGCTCCGGGTCGAGCCAGAGGCGATAGAACTCGTTGGAGACGTCGTAGTGGAACGAGATCGCGGCGCGGTCGCTGTCTTTCGAATGGCGGTGCGAGAAGCTGCGAGCGATGCGGGAAGCTATCGTGCTCGTCGGCTTCAGGTTGGCATCCCTTCTGGCGGGTAGCCGCCATGCGTCACGCAGCAGGGCAAGCTTGTCGCGCCAGGACAAGCACAGGCCTTCGAAGTGTGTCTTCAGCGAGATGGCGCTGTACAGGTCCCCTTCGAGGTCGAGTGCGCCCCTGAAATAGGCATCCGCCAGCAGGACCGGATTGCGTCCCAGCACGAGTCGTCGCAGCAATGCCGGATCGCTGATGACCAGCGTGAAGGCTGGCGACTTCCCCGGCGGCGCATGCAGGGTGTTGTTCCACAGACGCAGCCCAGCCGATCCCGTGTAGCCACGCAGCAAACGCTCGAAGATGCGGATGGCGGGCTGATCGGCTTTGGCGCTGCGTGCGGCCATGTCCCGATTCAGTGTCGATGTGTTGTTCATGTTGTTGACGTCCTTCGATTCAGTGCGGGTCTTTGTGCGAGTCGATTGCGGAATCCATGTCAGCGGGTTTCGCGATGAGGCGACCAGGCCGAGATTGCGAACTCGGTTTCATCGGCGCGGGCAGGCAGCTTGACGTAGACGCGGAAGCGGTACGGCCCCTCTTTGGCGGTCGAGAACAGCTGACCGTAGGACGCCTGACCATCGACGCTCATCGGCGTCAGGTATTTCGGCCGTCCATCGACGATGCCGGACTCTGTGAGTTGGGCCCGCACCACCGCGTCGGCGATTCGGGTGCCGTCCGCGTTGAAAAGCGCAACCACGAGGTGGTGGTTTTGGCCACCGTCGTTGGGGACCACGCCATGCATTTCCTGCAGCGCGTGCTTCTGCGACACGACGGCGGCCGGTACGAGGCCCCAGTACAACGTCACGCCATCGCGTTCCAGGCGCGCTTGCGACAGGGCCACTGACGGCCCGAAGGCGAACACCGCCAGCGTGAAAAATGCGGCGAGCTTGGTTCGGATGAATGACATGGCGGCCTTCTGCTGCGTTTCGAGGGAAATCAAGGCATGAACTCGGGTACGCTGGCGGTGATGGCCGGGTCGAGCACGATGCGGTTGCCCGTCAACCCCAGGCTGCTGTGGCGTCCTCATCGTGCGTACTTCCCACGGCTCGTGATGAGCCGTACCCTTTGGGTGTCGCGCTGCCGCCAGGTGAGGTGCTCATAGACGCTGCTCCAGTACATGCCGACGCCAAAGCCGAAGAAGAGCTCTTCGATCGGCAAACCGGCGGGCCGCCATGGGAGCAAAGCGCCGAGGTTCCATACGGCCTCGACGTATCCCGGCCAGACCCACTTCAGGCCCAACAGGAACGTCGCGTAGAGACCCAGGAACACTGCGCCGCCGAAGAGCGTGTTGCGCCAGAGGTCCGGCCGGCACAGCAAGGTCGCCGCTGAGCCGACGACCAGCGCGGCGATGGCCGGGTAGATCGGGTTCCACCGCAGCACCAGCAGTGCGCTGAACACGAGAGCCGGACTCGCGAGCGATAGCAGATGCCAGCGATGCTGTGGTGACGACCGTGCGTGGTGATCCATCCGCCGCAGGGGTACCGGCGCCAGCGCGCGATAGCCGGCCATCCCCAGCCCGCCGATGGCGAAACAGAAGATGAGGCTTTCGATGTCGAAACCGGTTCGTTGCGCCAGGTCGAACAGGCTGGGAGGATTCCAGTACGCAGGCACGAACAGGGGTTCCGTCAGGCCGAAGGGTGCTGTCAGCACGCTGGCCCAGAGCATCGGGCGGCGCAGGGCAGGCAGTGCGGTGAAAAGCAGCAGCCAAGGCAGCAGGAAGGCTGCGGCCCATATCAGCCAGGTGTATTGGAATGATGGATCGGCGGAGGTCATGCCAATGGCCTCATCGCGGAGCAGCTGACTTCAGTGCACATGGCATAGGCGCCCGGCGTGGGATCGGGACGTGTTGATGGCTCGGCCTGCATGGCTTCAGTGCCTGTGGCCACCTGCTGGTGGCCCGGTATGCGCCGCCTTGGGGGTCTTGTCATCCGAAGAGCCCTGTTCGGCAGGGTGCTGGTGGCCGGAGTGCCCGCCGTGTCCGCCATGGCCGAAGAAATGCATGAGGGGGCACGCCAGCAGAATCAGGAACGGAAGCACTTCCCACAGATGGGCTCCGTGCCGGACGACGAGCCAGGTGATCGCTGCTGCGAGTCCGAGCCAAAGCAGCCATTGGTTGATGTGCGACCAGTTCGGGCCGGAGCGCGATGGCTGATGGTGTGAAGGGGGAGGGAGGGGGCTTTGGACGTTCATCGTTGGCTTTCTTGATGGGGTTGGATCTCTTGGGGCTTTGGTACAACTCGCATCGGTCAATCCACCGCAGTGGCCGGGCCAGTGCGACGGCGTCCGCTTGATACGGGCTTCGACTGCACGACCCCCTCGATGAGCCCGCATACCTGGGTCCCGTTGGGCACACCGTCGGGCATGTGCTGCCATGCCAGCAGCGCGCTCTTCATTCGACCGAGGAGTTCGAGTTGTTCCTCGATCTCCCGCTCCTTCACGGGCAGGCGTTCGGCCAGGATTTCGCGCGCCTTGGGGCAGGGAAGGTGCCCGTGGTCGCTCATTTGCAGCAGTTCGGCGATATCGCCCAGCTTGAAGCCGAGTGCGACGGCCGTGCGGATGAAGCGAACGCGGGCCACCGTCTGCTGCGAGAAGTTCTGGTAGCCACCTTCGGTCCGGCTTTCGGCCTTGATCAGACCGAGCCGGGCGTAGTGGCGCACGGTGTCGGCCGTCACGCCGGCTGCACGAGCACAATCGATCACCTGCATAGGGGCTCCCATAGCGCACCTGCCGAACCGGCATGGTCAGGAACAGATGCTTCGCCGTTGGATACTCAGCCTAGGTGCAGCACATAGGTCAAGCACCTCGTACTCGCGTACTCGGGCGCCCATCGGACCCGCTGGAGCGGGACCTGTGTTCAGGTATCGAAGTTGGGGCGCCAGCTTTGGCTTGACGCACGCGAACGTGCGTCAAGCAGACCCGGAGCGGGTCATAGCGTCAGGCGCAATAGAGTGACGGGAATTGGGGGCGCCTGCCATCGCCCTGTTTCGTCCGTGCGGACGATCTTCCCGCCTTGGAGCGAGAGGCTCTCAAGCATGCCAGATAGCAGAACCCTGCTCAACAAGCACGGCGCTGAAAGGTCGGGAGCGACCTTCAGGTAGACGGAGAATGCCTTCTCGTCTTCGCAGGACTTCACGCAGTTGACGGGCGTGGAATCCGAGTGAGCGGGATGTTCGTGCGCCTGTGCAAACACGTGCTTCTGCGCCTCGCGCGCATCCATCGAGCCCCCAATGTGATCGGCGGCTGCAACACGTGACTTGAGCGAGCATGCATTGGCAATTCCGGTTCCGAGCGCAAAGACCCACACCAGCAGCATGAATGCTGCCAGCTTGTGGATATTGCGTCGGCTTAATTGCATTTGCGTAATTGGCGTACTTCGACAATTGAATATATGGACCTGCAAATTTTGCGGTAGCTTGGATCGTGGCGCTTGATTTAGATCAAAGGAGAGGAGGGGTATACGTTCAAATACCGAACAAGTAGGTCCAGTACACCATGCAATCACTCGTCGCGCTGGCGCGAGAGTTCGGGGTGCGTGTCGAGGAAGCTTCAGATGAGGATGCACGGTGCCGTTGTGCTATCTTGTTGGCTGGTCGCCGTCACCTGCCGCACGCGCCCCTCGGGGTACGACGAAGACGGAAGTTGAAACTGAGCCACCCCATTCGTGTTTCCCACGGGCGGCCCGCAAAGCGTGCACCGGCTTGACGCCCGAGGAGTGAAACATGGATGTCCAACAGCTGAAGCTGCTGGCGGGGCGCCTGCGCGGCCTGCTGGAGCAGCAAAACCACGAACTGACCCACAGCCAGTCGCTTGATGTCATTGCGGCACTGCCAGGCTTGCGCAACTGGCCCGAGGTCATGTCGTTCTCAACACGCGTCGCCGAGTGCGAGCTGACGGAGACCGCCACGTCGCGTCTGGCCCGACGGCTGCGCTCTCGTTTCGGTGTCGAAAGCGACCCGCTCGTTCTGCTTCAGAGCCTAGACCCAGACTTGCGGGCGGAGCACCCCGGCCTCCCGGAACTTTGGCCCGCGGGACCCGACGCCGGCATCTACGTCACGACGTCACAGGGCGCCATCGAGGCGCTCATGCGCAACTACGACGACGCGACCGACGGCGCACCGCTGTACGCGGAAAGCGCTGGCGACCGGTTCGACAGCGCCATTGACCTGGGCGAACAAGGGCTGTGGTCACAGGGCCTGAGCCGTGTGCCGAGCGGAACCCTCATCGTCGTGGGCCCCATCGAACTGACGCAGGAGGAGTGGGAACGGAACGCGGATCGGCTACAGCAGGCATGCCTGCACGTGCAACTGTCCGGCCACCGGGTCGCCGTGCTCTTTCACACGCCAGCTCCTGAGCAACTGCACAGCGATGCGCTGCTGCTCGTCAAGTCGGACGACCCGGTCATGGACGACTTGCACGAGGCCTTCAAGGGTGTCGTGACAGAGGATGGCGACCTCAAGACCGTGACCCCGTTCCTTCCGGCGATTCCGAAGCCCATAGCCGTGGCGAGCGCGGAGCCTGAGGTGGCGCTGCCGTCGGTTGTCGTGGCCGAGCTGAAGGCCGCCGTGGCGCGGCAACCCTACGGCATCATCGTCCTGGGCTCAAACGAGTGGAAGGCACCTCGCGCCGTGTTGCTCGAATCGCTGCTGTCCCTCACCGACGCGGCCGGCGCTGTCGCGCGCATCCGACCGGACCATCGACACGACTACGACGGCGAGCCTCCCCTATCGGTCCGGTTTGCAGGCGTCCCCGTGATGCCCTCAGTCGAGAGCGCCTACGCCCACGGCTACAAGCGCATGGTCATCGAGAACGGTCATGGCGCCAGCGAACACCTGCTCAAGTACGGCAATGACGTGTGTTTTCTGGTAGGCGCGTTTTCTGCGGAGGTCGAGGGCGCGTTCATGAACGCGATGAGCCCGCGGGACCTAGACAAGCCCGAGACGCTAAAGCACCTCATCGCAGTCATAGGGGTGGCCAGTTTCGACACCAAGAAGGGCAAGCAGTTCGTCGCCGACATGTTCGTGAATCCGGGTGGCCCCACCCCCGTTGGCGAGCGCTTCGAAGCCATCATCGAGTACCTGAACGCCAACCGAGTGCTCCGCTGGCAGGAGGGGCTCGAGGACTTGCTTGTTCGCAAAGTGGTGAGCGTGGCGCAGGTCAAGAAGGCCTGTCCGAACCATCACGCGGTGCAGGAATACCTGACCGCGCGTTCAAAACGCCGCGAGACTGCTGTCGGCTGACCAACATCAAGCCATTGTTCAGCCGGAATGAAGTTCGGCGTGAGAGCAGCAGGGCTCAGCGGCGGGCAATGACCCCGCTGAGCACCTGCAGCCGCCGAGTGAGGGATTTCTGCATGCAAATGCGATTGCCGTCCACGCGGTTTGTTTTGCCAGCACGACAAGGCGGGTCTGGACATTTCACTTTGACGCATCGCCATCCCCGGCTCTGGCTGTTGCCCGTCGCGCCGAGCTGACGGCCAGTATCGCGGACAGCCCCGTGTCAGGGTCTGCCCGAGCGTCAGCACCAAGAACGCGAGTACCCCCAACGCGCCGCCCGTAGAGGTGCACGCTGGTGAAGGTGACTGGCGCATCGAAGCCTGGCACCTGTGCGGTCACGCTCAGCCTAGCGTGATGGAAGTTCACCGTGGACCATCGGTGCAAGAGATCTGGGGGCATGTTACTGTTACAATCGCTGAGCCGAGCGGCGTGGAGAGGATAGGGGTCGTACCTTCATCCTGCGCGTAGGCTCAACTGCAACTGGATTGACCCGAGTCTCACATGACCCGTATTGCTTCGACTAACGTAGCTCAGTGGTGGCGCTTCCATTAGGAAGCGGCATGTCGTTGCGGTCTCGAACCGCACCTTGTCGCCGTACTGGCAGGCAGGGTTAAGTTAGATGGCTCTCTCCGGCACGGCGGCTCCAAGATTAAAGGAGATTGTCCGATGCCCTCAGAAGACACCTGTTCATTTCGCTCCCCACCTCGTGGGCGCTCAAGCAGCTTTTGCCAAAACGAACCGCCGCGCAGGATGAGCGGTGTCCGGTTCGCCGTGCCTGCTCGCCGCGGTCGCCAACTCCCCCTTTTTCGTCGCGACAGCCACGCTTGGCATGCGAGGCTGGCCTGTGTCGCGCATGGGCTAAACACATGCGACCTTCGCGCAGAGGATCATCAAGACTGGTCGAAAGTTGCCCGGTCGGCGGCCGATGCCACCGTAGTCCAGCGCCAGTGTGTATATGGTTGTGTATATAAACTCTCAGGATCGTTAAAATTCATCAATAAAATCAAGGACTTACAATGACTAGGCTCCTGATGGTCGACAACTACGATTCCTTTACCTACAACATCGTCCAGTACTTCGGCGAGCTGGGGGCGGAGGTCGAGGTGGTGCGCAACGACGAGATCGACGTGGCCGGCATCGGTGAGCGCATCGCGGCCGGTACGGCGCGACTGGTGATCTCGCCCGGCCCGTGCTCGCCGGCGGAGGCGGGCGTGTCGGTGGCGGCGATCCAGGCCTTCGCGGGCCGGCTGCCGATCCTCGGCGTGTGCCTCGGTCACCAGGCCATCGGCGCAGCCTTCGGCGGCAGGATCGTGCGCGCGCAGCAGCTCATGCACGGCAAGACCAGCGAGATCACGACCACGCGCGAAGGCGTGTTCGCCGGGCTGCCCGAGAAGTTCATCGTGAACCGCTACCACTCGCTGGCGATCGAGCGCGACAGCTGCCCGGCGGAACTGGCCATCACGGCGAGCACCTACGACGGCGAGATCATGGGCGTGCGCCACACCGGCTTCGCCCACGATGTGCGGATCGAGGGCGTGCAGTTCCATCCCGAATCCATCCTCACCGAGCACGGCCACGCCATGCTCCAGAACTTCCTGAACTGAGCCATGCCGAACACCGCCACTGTCGACCTGCGCAGCGACACCGTCACCCAGCCCACGCCGGCCATGCGCGCCGCGATGGCTGCTGCGCCCCTGGGCGACGACGTGTTCGGCGCCGACCCGAGCGTCAACGCGCTGCAGGAGAAGATCGCGGCGATGCTCGGCTTCGAGGCCGCGCTCTTCATGCCCACCGGCACGCAGAGCAACCTCTGCGCGATCCTCGCGCACTGCGGCCGGGGCGACGAATACATCGTGGGGCAGATGGCGCATTGCTACCGCTGGGAAGGCGGCGGCGCCGCGGTCTTCGGCAGCGTGCAGCCGCAGCCGCTCGACCACGCGCCCGACGGCACGCTGCCGTTGGCGCAGATCGAGGCGTCCATCAAGCCCGACGACGCGCACTTCGCGCGCACCCGGCTGCTGGCGCTGGAGAACACGCTGGGCGGCAAGCTGCTGCCCTTCGGCTACGTGCAGGCGGCGACCGACCTGGCCAGGTCGCGCGGGCTGCAGCGCCACCTCGACGGCGCGCGCCTGTTCAACGCGGCGACCGCGCAG
>DATCUT010000004.1:0-2096 GCA_036561785.1 Rhodanobacter sp. | reverse complement strand
GCGACCATCGCGGCGAGTTTGGCGCGGAGCGCGGGGATCGCCGCCAGCGCGGCCTTCTCGCCGGCCAGGATGGCCTGGTTCTTCTGTTCGAAATCGGTCGGACCGATGCCGCGCAGGTCGGGCCGGATCACCACGTCGGCGCGCGCGCTTTCCTGCGCGGCCAGTTGCCGGCCCATGATGCTGATCGACTGGCCGACGATGTTCATCATGCCTTGCGGATTGCTGCCGTCGGGCGCGGCGGAGATGTCCACCGCGATCACGAAATCGGCGCCGAGCTGGCGCGCCGCGTCGACCGGGATCGGACTGACCACGCCGCCGTCGACGTAGTGCTTGCCGTGGATCTCGACCGGCTCGAACACGCCGGGGATGCTCGAGGATGCGCGCACCGCGCGGCCGGTGTTGCCGCGCACGAAGACCGTGCGCGTGCCGGTCTCCAGCTCGGTGGCCACCGCGGCGAACGGCATCTTCAGCTGCTCGATCGGCTGCTTGTGCAGCAGCTGGTTCACGTAGTCCTGCAGTGCCTGGCCCTGCACCAGGCCGCCGGAAAACAGCCGCACGTCGCGGATCTTCGCCTCGTCGAGACCGAACGCGGTCTGCTGCAGCGCGAACGCGTCCATGCCGCTGGCGTACAGCGCGCCGACCACGCTGCCGGCGCTGGTGCCGGCGACCACGTCCGGGTGGATGCCGCTGGCCTCCAGCATCTTGATCACGCCGATATGCGCGAAGCCCTTCGCCGCGCCGCCGCCGAGCGCGAGGCCGATCTTCAGCTGCACCGGCGCTGGTGCCACGATCGGCGGCGGTACGGGCTTGCTGGCATGGAAGCAGGCGCTCAGGGCGAACGTGGCGAGCAGTGGCAGCAGGCGGCGGAAGGACATGTGGAGGTCGTGTCGGGAGGGATGGTTGCGAGTCTATGACTGGAACATGGCGTGGGTCGGGCAAGTCCGATGACTCCATGTCCGCGTCCTCCCCCTGCTGCGCAGGGGGGGAACGCCGCTCAGGCCAGCGCGCCGTCGGCTTCCCGATGGTAGTGCGTGGCCAGCTCGACTTCCTGCTGCGAGCCGAGGAACACCGGCACACGCTGATGCAAGCCGGTCGGCTGCAGCTCCATGATGCGCTCGCGCCCGGTGGTCGCGGCGCCGCCGGCCTGCTCGATGAGGAAGGCCATCGGGTTGGCCTCGTACATCAGCCGCAGCTTGCCGCCCTGCTTGAGGATCTTCGCGTCCAGCGGGTAATAGAACACGCCGCCGCGGGTCACGATGCGGTGCACGTCGGCGACCATCGAGGCGACCCAGCGCATGTTGAAGTCCTTGCCGCGCGGGCCTTCCTTGCCGGCCAGCAGCTCGCCGATGTAGCGCTGCATCGGCGCCTGCCAGTGGCGCTGGTTCGACATGTTGATGGCGAACTCGGCGGTCTGTTCCGGAATCCGGATGGCACGCCGGCTCAGCATGAAACTGCCGACCTCGCGCTCGAGGGTGAACTCGTGGGTGCCGTGGCCGAAGGTCAGTACCAGCACGGTGGCCGGGCCGTACACCACGTAACCGGCGGCGAGCTGGGTGGTGCCCGGCTGCAGGAAATGTTCGGCCTTCGGCTCGGTCACGCCGTCGGGGCAGCGCAGTACCGAGAAGATGGTGCCGACGGAAACGTTCACGTCGATGTTCGAGGAACCATCCAGCGGGTCGAACAGCAGCAGGTGCTGGCCCTTCGGATAGCCGTCCGGGATCTGCTGCGGGTCTTCCATTTCCTCCGAGGCGCAGGCGGCGAGGTGGCCGCCCCAGGCGTTCGCTTCCAGCAGGATCTCGTTGGAGATCACGTCCAGCTTCTTCTGCGCCTCGCCCTGGATGTTCATGCTCAGCGCGTCGTCGCTGCCGGCCATGCCCAGCACGCCGCCCAGCGCGCCCTTGTTGGTGGCCACCGCGATGCGCTTGCACGCGCGCGCGACCACTTCGATCAGCAGCGAAAGTTCGGCGTTGATGTGGCCGGCGCGGCGTTCCTCGATCAGGAACTGGATCAGCGAGATGGGCTTCATGTCGGGTCCGTGGCAGAAGGAACGCGTATTGTCCCGGCTCCGGCTGAACGGTGCCAGCCTGGCGCCGCCC
>DATCUT010000003.1:0-11943 GCA_036561785.1 Rhodanobacter sp. | reverse complement strand
GTCGACGCACCAGCGCGTGCCGGCCAGTGGCGCGTTGTCGGGATCGTCGCGCACGTAGCCGGTGGCGACGATGCCGCGCTCCAGCGCCGAACGTTCGCTGTCGGCACCGCCCGGATCGAGCAGCCCACGCGGCCGCTTCAGCCGTAACGACAGGCGCCAGCGCGAACACGGCCGCAGCGGCGGCGCGCCGTCGTACCAGGACACCGTGACGCGACCGCGCAGCGCAACTGGCCGGCCGTCCAGCGTGACCTGCTCCACCTGCAGCGTGAAGCGGCTGGCATCCGGGTGCGCCAGCGGCAGGTCGGCGATCGTGCCGACGACGACAAAATCGCGCCCTTCCAACGCGCGCGGCAATCGCGCGTCCATCGCCACGCCGCCACGCCATGCCGCCCACACGATGCCGAACAGCAACCAGGCCAGCCAGCGCCGGCGCGGACGACGCCAGGCCAGCAACACAGCCGCCAGCAGCAACAGGGCCAGGCTCCAGTGCGGCGGCAACTGCGGCAACCACTGCACCAGCAGCACGCCGGCCAGCAAGGCCGATGCCGCCGTGATCGCCCCCAGTCGCGCCATGTCGCGTACCTCATTCCATCCTGGAAGAGTCCGAGCCTAGCGTGGTGGCGGCAGCGATGAAGATGAAAAGCGTGTAGGCGCCCGCCTGAAAGCACGAGGTCGGCTCTTTCCCCGGCGCCGCGGGGAAAGGAGCAACAGCGTCAGGCTTTCGGGCTTTCCTGCAGCACGCCGTTGTGCAGCACCAGGGTGCGATCCATCTTCGCCGCCAGGTGCGGGTCGTGGGTGACCAGCACGAAGCTGGTGCCGATCTCGCGATTGAGTTCCAGCATCAGCGCGTAGACCTGCGCGGCATTGCCTTCGTCGAGGTTGCCGGTGGGCTCGTCGCCGAGCACGCAGGCCGGCTTGGTCACCAGCGCGCGCGCCACCGCGCAGCGCTGGCGCTCGCCGCCGGACAGTTCGGACGGCTTGTGGTGCGTGCGCCCGCCCAGCCCGACCCGCTCCAGCAAGGCCGTGGCCTGCTTCTGCGCCTCGGCGATCGCGGTACCGCGGATCAGCAACGGCATGCACACGTTTTCCAGCGCGGTGAACTCGGGCAGCAGGTGGTGGAACTGGTAGATGAAGCCGAGCGAGCGGTTGCGTACGCGGCCGCGCTCGGCGTCGGACAGCTTCGACAGCACGCGGCCATCCACTTCCACCTCGCCGGCGGTCAGCGTGTCGAGCCCGCCGATGATGTGCAGCAAGGTGCTCTTGCCCGAACCGGAAGCACCGACGATCGCCATCGTCTCGCCGCGCTTCAGAATGAAGTCGACGTCGCCCAGCACTTCGGTGCGCAGACCGCCTTCGTCGTAGGTCTTGGCGACGTGGCTGGCGCGCAGCACGTTTTCGGTCGTGGAATTCATGACGGCCTTATTCATAGCGCAGCGCCTGCGCCGGCTGCGTGCGCGAAGCGCGCCACGCGGGGTAGAGGGTGGCCAGCAGCGAGAACGCGAAGGTCAGCAGCGCGGTCCAGCCGACGTCATGCCAGTCCAGCCGGCTCGGCACCTCGCTGATGTAATAAACGTCCGGCGACAGGAAGGTGACGTGGAAGGTGTGCTCGATCCACTTGATGATGCCCGGTAGTTTCCACGACAGCAGCGAGCCGAAGCCCACGCCGAAGCCGATCCCCACGAAACCCACCAGCACGCCCTGCACCATGAACATGCCCATGATGCTGCGCGGCGTGGCGCCGAGCGTACGCAGGATCGCGATGTCGGCCTGCTTGTCGGTGACCAGCATCATCAGCATCGAGATCAGGTTGATCACCGCGACCAGGATGATCAGCGACAGGATGATGAACATCACCATCTTTTCCATCGACAGCGCGGCGAACAGGTTCGCGTTGGTGTCCATCCAGGTCTGCACGCGATAAACCTGGCCGAGCTGGTCGGCCAGTTCGGTGGCGACCGGGCGCGCGTTGAACAGGTCGTCCAGGCGCAGGCGAATGCCGGTCGGGCCGCTGAGGTCGTTGAGTTTCTGGGCGTCGCTCATGTTGACCAGGGCCAGGCCGGAGTCGAACTGCTCCATGCCCAGTTCGAACGTACCCACCACATGGAAGCTGCGCATCCGCGGCACGCTGCCCATCGGCGAGGCACGCAGCTGCTGCACTGCCATGGTGACCCGGTCGCCGACCGCCACGCCGAGCGTCATCGCCAGCTCGCGGCCCAGCACGATGTTCCAGCTGCCCGGGGTCAGCTCGCTCAGCTTGCCCTCGAGCATGTGCTTGTCGATGTCGACGACCTTCGGCTCCTGCGCCGGCTCGACGCCGCGCACCAGCGCGCCGCTGGAGCGCCGTGCCAGCAGCATCGCCTCGCTCTCCACGTACGGCGCGGCGCCCAGCACGTGCGGGTTGGCCTCGGCAATCTGCAATGCACGCGGCCAGTCCTGCACGCTCTCGCCGATGCCGGACACGGTGGCGTGCGAGATCGCGCCGAGAATGCGTGAACGCATCTGGTAGTCGAAGCCGTTCATCACCGACATCACCGTGATCAGCGCGACCACGCTGATCGCGATGCACACGATCGACACGGTGGAGATGAAGGAGATGAACTGGTTGCGTCGCTTGGCGCGGGTATAGCGCAGGCCGATGAAGAGTTCGAGCGGTCGAAACATGGGCGGGTCGCTTGTCGGGGATCGCAGGGCGGGCCGCCCGGTCGTCCATTATCAGGTATTCGGTCAGACCACGCTGCGTTGGCGAAGTTGCCGGCCGATCACAGGCGCGGCACGGCTTCGCCCGGCTGGATCGCGGCGAGGCGCATGCGCAGGCGCCGGCGGATGTCCACGTCGCTGTTGTCCGGCCCCAGCAGCAGCACCTGCACGCCACGCTCCGCCGTCTGCAGACGCAGCAGCACGAACGCGCCAAGCACCCGGAACGAGGCCAGCGTGGCCGGTACGTCCTCATGGTCGGTCAGGCGCAACGTCCAGGCATCGTCGGCACTCCAGCCGGCCGCCGCGATCGGGGTGGTGGCCAGGCGGTGAAGCACATGCCAGGTCGCCAGCGATACGGCCATCACCAGCAGCAGCTTCAGCCACGCAGGCAGCGCACTCAGTGCCACGGCAAGCACGGCCAGGGCGGCAACCAGGATCAGTGTTCGCCGCAACAACCGCGACGGCCGGTACTCAAAGCCGATGGCGGGCGCGGATGTCATCGACGATCGCCTGCCAGTCCGCCCGCTCCGGACGCGCGTGGCCCATCACCCAGTCCCACAGGTCCGGATCCTGCACGTCGAGCAGTTCGTCGAACGCCTGCTGCTGCGCTTCGTCCGCGCCGGCAAAGCGCTCGTCCAGCCAGCCGCCGAACAAGGCATCCAGCTCGCGGGTACCGCGGCGGGTGCGCCAGCGCAGGCGCTTGATGCGGGCTTCATCCATCACGGGGCTCGGTCGGTATCCATGAACGCCAAGTGTAGCCGTTGCGCCAGAACGCGACAGGCCGCACGCGGCGGCCTGTCGTTGTCGAACCATGCACAGCACGATCAGGCCGAGCGCCGTTCCACCATCAGCTTCTTGATCTCGGCGATCGCCTTGGCCGGGTTGAGGCCCTTCGGGCAGGTGCGCGTGCAGTTCATGATGGTGTGGCAGCGGTACAGCTTGAACGGATCTTCCAGGTCGTCCAGGCGCTCGCCGGTGGCCTCGTCACGCGAGTCGACGATCCAGCGATACGCCTGCAGCAGGATCGCCGGACCGAGGTACTTGTCGCCGTTCCACCAATAGCTGGGGCAGCTGGTCGAGCAGCACGCACACAGGATGCACTCGTACAGGCCGTCGAGCTTCTTGCGTTCCTCCGGCGACTGCAGCCGTTCGCGATCCGGCGCCGGGCTCTGCGTGCGGATCCACGGCTTGATCGAGGCGAACTGCGCGTAGAAATGGGTCAGGTCGGGAATCAGGTCCTTCACCACCGGCATGTGCGGCAGCGGGTAGATCTTCACGTCGCCCGAGGCGCACTCGCTGATGGCGCGGGTGCAGGCCAGCGTGTTGGTGCCGTCGATGTTCATCGCGCACGAGCCGCAGATGCCCTCGCGGCACGAACGGCGCAGCGTGAGCGTGGGATCGATCTCGTTCTTGATCTTCAGCAACGCGTCCAGAACCATCGGGCCGCACGCGGCCAGGTCGACCTCGTAGGTGTCGATGCGCGGATTCTGCCCGTCATCCGGCGACCAGCGATAGATGCGGAAGGTACGCGGCTTCTTCGCATCCTTGGCCGGATAGTGCTTGCCCGGCTGGATCTTTGAATTCTTCGGTAGCGAAAACTCTGCCATGTGCTGAACCCTTCGACTTTCTGCAGGAGGGCTTGCGCCCCGACCGTACGACCTGATGATGTGATGCCACCTGCAAGCGCAGGCTCAGTAGACCCGCTTCGCCGGCGGCACGGCCTTGACCTCGTCGGTCATCGGATTCATGTGCACCGGGCGGAAATCGAAGCGCGACTTGCCCGCTTCGTCGACCCACACCAGGGTGTGCTTCATCCAGTTGACGTCGTCGCGCTCCGGGAAGTCCTCGCGTGCATGCGCACCGCGGCTTTCCGGGCGCTGCTCGGCCGAATGCATGGTGGCCACCGCCTGCGCCAGCAGATTGGACAGCTCCAGCGTCTCGACCAGGTCGGAGTTCCACACCAGCGAGCGATCGCTGACGCCGACGTCCTGGAACATGTCGAACACCTCGGAGATCTTCTGCTTGCCCTCGGCCAGCGTCTCGCCGGTGCGGAACACCGCGGCATCCTTCTGCATCGTGCGCTGCATCGCCATGCGGATCTGCGCCGTCGGCGTACTGCCCTTGGCATGGCGCAGTGCGTCGAAACGGGCCAGGGACTTGTCCAGCACGTTCGTCGGCAGGTCCTTGTGTGCCGCGCCCGGCTGGATCAGCTCGGCGCAGCGATGTGCCACCGCACGGCCGAACACCACCAGGTCGAGCAGCGAGTTCGAGCCCAGGCGGTTGCCGCCGTGCACCGACACGCAGGCCGCCTCGCCGATCGCGAACAGGCCCGGCACGATCGCGTCGACGTCGTCGCCGCGCTTCTGCACGACTTCGCCGTGATAGTTGGTCGGGATGCCGCCCATGTTGTAGTGCACGGTCGGCAACACCGGGATCGGTTCCTTGGTCACGTCCACGCCGGCGAAGATGCGCGCCGATTCGGCGATGCCCGGCAGCCGTTCGTGGATGACCTCGGGACCGAGGTGCATCAGGTTGAGATAGATGTGGTCCTTGTGCTCGCCGACGCCGCGGCCTTCGCGGATCTCGATCGTCATGGCGCGGCTGACCACGTCGCGCGAGGCCAGGTCCTTCGCGCTGGGCGCGTAGCGCTCCATGAAGCGCTCACCCGCGGAGTTGGTGAGGTAGCCGCCTTCGCCACGCACGCCTTCGGTGATCAGGCAGCCGGCGCCGTAGATGCCGGTGGGGTGGAACTGCACGAACTCCATGTCCTGCAGCGCCAGGCCCGCACGCAGCACCATGCCGCCGCCGTCGCCGGTGCAGGTATGCGCCGAGGTGGCGCTGAAGTAGGCGCGGCCGTAGCCGCCGGTGGCCAGCACCACGGCCTGGCCGCGGAAGAAGTGCAAGGTGCCTTCGTTCATGTCCAGCGCCAGCACGCCGCGGCAGACACCCGCTTCGTCGAAGATCAGGTCGATCGCGAAGTATTCGATGAAGAACGTGGCGTCGTGCGCCAGCGCCTGCTGGTACAGCGTGTGCAAAATCGCGTGGCCGGTGCGGTCGGCCGCGGCGCAGGTGCGCTGCGCGGTGCCTTTGCCGTAATGCGTGGTCATGCCGCCGAACGGACGCTGGTAGATCTTGCCCTCGTCGGTGCGCGAGAACGGTACGCCGTAATGTTCCAGCTCGATCACCGCCTCCGGCGCGTGCTTGCACATGTACTCGATCGCGTCCTGGTCGCCGAGCCAGTCGCCGCCCTTGACGGTGTCATAGAAGTGGAAGCGCCAGTCGTCCTCGCCCATGTTGCCGAGCGCGGCGGAAATGCCGCCCTGCGCCGCCACCGTATGCGAGCGGGTGGGAAAGACCTTGGTGATGCAGGCGGCCTTGAGGCCTTTCTCGGCCAGGCCGAACGTGGCACGCAGGCCGGCACCGCCGGCGCCGACCACGATCACGTCATACAGATGTTGCTGAACCTTGTAGCTTTCCATGAAATCCCGGCCTCGCGTCTTGTCTTATGGGGTCAGCGCAATGCGCAGCACGGCCAGCACGCCAGCCAGCGCGCCCAGCACCGCGAGGAACTTGATCGCCACCATCAGCACGACTTCCTTCCAGCGGGTATGCACGTAGTCCTCGATCACCACCTGCAGGCCGAGCACGGCATGCCAGAACATGGTGAGCACGAACGCGATCAGCAGCAGCGCGTTCCACGGCTTCGCCACGGTGGCGCGTGCGGTGGCGTAGTCGGCATGCAGCAGGCACAGCACGGTGAGCACGAACCAGATGCCCAGCAGCACCAGCGCCGCCGCGGTCACCCGCTGGGTCCACCAGTGGCCCACGCCGGACTGCGACGAGCCCAGGCCGCGGGCGATCTTCAACGGGTTGCGCCGGTCTTTCACGACAGCGTCCTTGGCGCTCATGCCGCACCTCCGGCCATCCATACATAAGCCCACACCAGCACCGTGAGAACGATGCTGCCGGCGACCGACAGCCAGCTGGAACGGATGAACTGGGGAATCTCGTAGCCGAGGCCGGCATCCTGCACCAGGTGCCGGATGCCGTTGCACAGGTGATAGAACAACGACCAGCTCCAGCCGAGCAGCAGGATCAGTCCAACCGGACTGCCGATGACGCCCTTGAAGTGATTGAAGCTCTCCTCACCCGCTGCCAGGTGCAGCAGGCCGAAGACCACCAGCAAGGTGCCGACAGCCAGCGCGATGCCGGTGGCACGGTGCGTGATGGAGGTCATCATCTGCACCTGCTTCTTGTAGATCTGCAGATGCGGGGAGAGCGGTCGTTGCGTATCTGCCATGGCGGCTATCCTGTGTGGAATCGCTGATGTCCATGCCGCACCTTCCCCTGCCCTGATACGCGACGGCGGCAAACGCCGTTACGGTCGTTCAGAAGTCGATACAGCGCCCGTTCTTTTCCCAATCACCATAACGCGTGGGATCGGGGGCCGGCCGCTCCCCTGGTTCCTTGTCCGCTGCCGGGCCGACAGGCACGGCGGTTGTCTCCGTCGAAACGGAAGCAGGTGTGGACTCGACGGGAGATAAGGTATCGGACATGGTTTTTGTAAGCCGACAAAGGTTAATACTTGCGGCAATGCAGTACAACCATACGCCATGTTCCAGCGAAGCCGCGACTACCGTATCGCACTTGTGCCCGGCACCCTCTGCCCCCAACTCTGGCTGACCCATGCCGACATACCATCCCGCCGAAACCCTGTTGATCGAAGGCCCCGACGCGACGACATTCGCGCATGCGCAATTCAGCAGCGCGGTCAGCTCGCTCGCCACCGGCCAGTGGCAACTCAGTGCATGGCTCGACCCACAGGGGCGCGTGCGCGCGTTGTTCCACCTGGCCCGTCTCGCCGACGACCGCTACCTGCTGCTGCTGCGCGGTGGCGTCGCCGCCGCAATGGCCGATGCGCTGCGGCGTTTCGTGTTCCGCTCGAAAGTCAGCGTGACCGCACAGCCGCCGCGCACACTCGCGACCGGTCCGTCACTGCCGCTGAACACCGTCATGAATGACGGCGCAACGGTGTCGTTCGGCTGCGACACGTACAGCCTGCGCATCACCCTCTCCGGAAACGACGACGATGCATGGCGTCTGCCGCAGTTGCGTGCGGGCTGGCCGTGGCTGCCGACGCAACTGTTGAATCAGCTGCTGCCACCGGCACTGTCGCTGCAGCGACTGCACGCGGTCGCCATCGACAAGGGCTGCTACCCCGGCCAGGAAATCGTCGCGCGACTGCATTTTCGCGGCGGACACAAACGACACTTGCATCGCGTCACTTTGTCGCAAGCAGCGAATGCCGGCGACGTGCTGCGCAGCGACGGACGCGAGGTCGGTTGCGTACTCGAAGCCATCACGACGGACGACGGCATCGAGGCGCTTGTCGTGTTGAGCGACGACGTGGCAGCGCAAGCCAGCGGCATGCACGCGCATGCACTCGACGACAACTTCGTGATGGGACTCGTCACATCGTGGCCGGCATGATCGATGCCCGACGCGACGAGGCAGTTTGTTCGTCATGGCATTTGTCAACGAATCGTGAGCGTCAGATAAACTTCGGCACCTCGGCACTTGCCAGCGGCAAATTCCGCCACTAGGCTCCGCCGATCGAATATCGCGACATCCGGAACACGGGGTGTCGATGTACGCGACGAACCGGAAGAATCCGAATCGGCGCGACCCGGCGGCAACAACGCCGGATGGAACACCGCCTCGCAGCCAACGAGTGCGTAGTAGTCGAAGGCAACACGGCCGACGCGGCCGCGCAACGCCCGACAACAACCCAATCCCCCGATCGGCCTGAACCGCCGTTCGACCCGCCACAATCCCGTGGCAAAGCGTCTTGGCCACAAGTTTCGGCCACGGCGATTGATCCAGGTGGAACGGCCTGCCCGCCCGTCCACCGCAACGGCGCACGAAGCTGCAGTTTGCTTTACGCGTACAGCACGTTGGAGGCAGAACCATGAAACTTTCCATGCTGTTGTGGCTGACGACACTGATGCCCCAGCCCGTTGCCGACCAGGCCTGCCTGGCCACCACCGTCTACCTCGAGGCACGCAGCGAATCGACCAACGGCCAGCTAGCCGTGGCGGAAGTGGCACTGCGCCGTCGCGATCGCGGCCGCTGGGGCGACACCGTCTGCAAGGTGGTGACCTCGCCTCACCAGTTCGCCACCACGACCACGCCCGGCTCGTTCGAGATCACCAACCTGGAAGCCTTCAACAAGGCGTGGCGGGTAGCCGGCATGTCGATCCAGAACTGGCAGCTGCCGGTGGCACAGCGCCGCATGCTGGTGCCGCGCGCCGACCATTTCGCCACGACCGCGATCTCGCCGGCATGGTCGCGCAACCGCCCCAGCGTGACCATCGGTGAACATGCGTTCTACGCAGTGAACTGATCCTCGCATCAACGACGAAACAAAAAAGGCCCTCTTTCGAGGGCCTTTTGTTTATGGACGTCCAGACGTCCAGACGTTTCGATCAGCGTGGGTAGACATGGTCGCCACGCACTTCGACGTAATCGCCGTTGCGGACGCCGGGGTTCTCGCGCTGGGTCACCGTGGCGTACTGGCCATTGTCCAGTCGCACCACGACGCGCCATGCGGCCTCGCTGCCGCTGTTGCGCTTGCCGACCTGGTTGCCGACGACGCCGCCGGCAACCGCACCGACCACGGTGGCAGCCTTGCGGCCGTCACCCTTGCCGACCTGGTTGCCGAGCACGCCGCCGGCAACCGCGCCGATGATCGCACCCAGCGTGCCGCCATTGCCGCCGCCGTCGGTGTAGACCTGCTGCACCTCCTGCACCACGCCGCAGGTCTGGCAGCGCACGTTGCGGTCGCCGTCCCCATAGCCACCGTTCTGCTGTCCCTGGTAGCCACGGTCGTAATTGCCGTTGTTGCCGTACGGTGCGGTAGCGCAGCCGGCGAGAGCCAGGCCGGCAGTCATCGCGGCGGCCAGGGCGAACTTGCTGGTCAGTGCATTCATGAGGTCACTTCCTTTTTCGGGGATCGTTTCAGTGAGCGTCGGACACAGCCGTCACGCCTTCCTGCACCTGCACGCGGTCGCCCGGATCGTGGTCCATGCGCACCGTGCGGGTGACGCCGTTGTATTCATAGCGCACGTCGTAGCCGACGATCTTGGTGCTGGTGTTGTTGACAGTTTCGCACTTGCGCTCCACCGACGAGGTCACCTGGGCATGCTGGCGGCTGGCCTGGATGCGGTTGCCGGCATAACCACCACCGACCGCACCGGCCACCGTGGCCAGCGTCTTGCCCTTGCCGCCGCCCACCTGGTTGCCGACGAGGCCGCCAACCACCGCACCGATCGCGGTGCCGGCGATGCGGTGTTCGTCCTTCGGCGGCGCGGTCTGCGTGACCGTCTCGTCGTGGCAGACCTGCTTCGGGTTGTTTACCGTCGAGCGCACCGGATCGACGCTGACGACCTTGCCGTATTTGACCCCGGCGTCCGCGCTCGCGCTGGCGCCCGCATCGGCGGAAGCGCCGGAGACGCCCGCATCCGCATTCCGGTTGCAGGCCGAGAGACCGACCGCGAGTGCCGCCGCGATGGCGATATTGAGTACATTGACTGTCAACCTGTTCATCACAACCCTCTCCTCTGTTTGGTTAGGCGGCATTGCCGGGCGCCTGGTGCGCCTGCGCAATAACGTGCGTAGCCATTGAACCGTTGTCCAACTGAATCGCAGCTAGCTCACGCTCGTTACATTATCTTCACGTCGTAGTCGCGGAACTCTCTGCCAGTGCACGAAAAACAAATCATGTCCCGACTCGTCGACAGTCACGTCCATCTCGATGGCGACGCCTTCACCGGCGACCGTGGCGCGGTCATCGAACGCGCCCGCCAGGCCGGGGTCGGTACGATGGTCGTTCCGGCCGTCGATGCCGACAGTTGGCCGACGATCAGGGACCTCTGCGCCCGCCATGCCGGCCTGCATCCCGCCTATGGTTTGCACCCGATGTTCCTGTCCCACCATGCGCCGGGGCATGTCGACGCCCTGTCTTCATGGCTGAACGAAAACCATCCGGTAGCGGTCGGCGAGATCGGCCTGGACTTCCACGTGGACAGCCTCGACCATGATCTGCAACGGCACTATTTCCTGCGCCAGCTGCAACTGGCACGCGCACGCGACCTGCCGGTGATCGTGCATGCCCGCGGCGCGCTGGAGGAAGTCACCCTGACCCTGCGCCGCAGCGGCGGTCTGCGCGGCGTGGTGCACAGTTTTTCCGGCAGCGAGCAGCAGGCGCGGCAACTGTGGGATCTGGGCTTCCATCTGGGCATCGGCGGCCCGGTGACCTACGAGCGAGCGCAGCGCCTGCGCCGGATCGTGGCGCACATGCCGATCGAGTTCCTGCTGCTCGAAAGCGACGCCCCGGACCAGCCCGGCGCCGCCCACCGCGGCGAGCGCAACGAACCGGCCCACGTCTCCGAGGTGCTGCGTTGTATCGCGGCACTGCGCGACGAATCGGAGGCCGACATTGCCGCCGCCACCAGCGCCAACGCCCGCCGCCTGTTCCAGTTCGACTGACCATGCCATCCGTCACTTGCACATGGCGATCCAGGTTTGCTATTTTTTAATTCACTAGTGAAATATGAATCAGTGAAATGGCACGCTTGACAAACTGCATCACGATGATGGACGAAGGCATCGGCCGGGTCAGCCAGATCATCCCGCAGATGCCCGCGCTTGAGGCACGGCTGTGCCGGCTGATGCTGATGCTGGGCGACGACATCGAGGAAGAGCTCGAATTCAAGCTGAAGCCGCACAAACTCAATCACAGCGAATTCCTGACCTTGATGATCCTGTACAGCCGCCCGGACGGCAGCTCCACGCCGGGCGAGCTGTGCGAGTACGCCACCCAGGGCGCGACCAACATGACGCGCATCGCGAATGCGCTGGTCAAGCGCGGGCTGATCACCCGCGGTGCCAGCGAGGAGGATCGTCGCCGCGTGCTGATCCGCATCACTCCGGCCGGGCGGCGTTTCGTGCAGAAGATGCTGCCGCCGATGTTCCCTCGCGTCGCCACCATGTTTGCCGGCTTCAGCGATACCGACAAACGCCATCTCGACCGCTTGCTGCGCAAGCTGGCCGGCAACCTCGACCAGTTGAGTGAAAGCCGCCAACCATGAAGGACACCCCGATGAAGCATGCCCCGCTCCGCGGTCGCCCGGTGCTGGCCGCTGCGATCCTGCTGGTGCTGGCCGGCTGCGCCGGCGCACCGGCTCG
>DATCUT010000002.1:0-3890 GCA_036561785.1 Rhodanobacter sp. | reverse complement strand
CATCGACGCACGCACCGCCTACCAGCTGGTGTCGATGATGCGCGACGTGGTCCAGCGCGGCACCGGCACCGCGGCCAAGGTCCTCGGTCGCGAGGACGTGGGCGGCAAGACCGGCTCCACCAACGACCACCGCGACGCCTGGTTCGTCGGCTTCGACGGCGACTTGTCGACCGCCGTGTGGATGGGCTTCGACGACTACAGCTCGCTCGGCCGCGGCGAGTTCGGCGCCAAGGCTGCGCTGCCGATCTGGATGTCGTACATGGGCAGCGCCCTGAAAGACGCGCCGCCAAGCACGTTGCCGATGCCGCCGGGAATCAGTACGGTATTGATCAACCGCTACAGCGGCCTGCCCGCCTCGTCGGGCGATCCGGACGGCATCAACGAGATGTTCAAGGTGGAAGACGTCGACCGCCTGCGCAGCCAGGCCGCCCAGCAGAAGGAACAGGACCAGCAGCACGCCTACGACATCTTCTGAGCCTTCGATGCAGCTTCCGGCAAAAGGAAGCTGCCGGTTACCGATCGATGAGGAGCGCGCCATGTCCCGAGGCGAACACCACCGCATCCACGCGCACGACCGTCTGCAGCGCAACCGCCTGCGCGTCGCCCAGGAAGCCGCGCGGCTGATGAGCGAGCACGGCATCCGCGACTTCCACCACGCCAAGCTGAAGGCCGCCGAGCGGTTGGGCATCCTCGACACCCAGGCACTGCCGCGCAACCTGGAAATCGAGCAGGCGCTACGCGAGCATCAGCGCCTGTTTCTCGCCGACAGCCAGCCGCAACTGCTGCGGCAGCGGCGCGAGGCGGCGGTCGAGGCGATGCGTTTCCTCGCCGCGTTCGAACCGCGCCTGGTCGGCGCCGTGCTCGAAGGCACCGCCGACGCGCATTCGGCAGTCTGCCTGCACGTGTACAGCGACGACCCGGAGACGGTCGTGCTGTACCTGCGCGAACACGGCGTGCCGATCGACACCCAGGTGCGCCGGCTGCGCTACGGCCGCGACGACCAGCCCGAATACCCGGTGCTGCTGTTCGCCGCCGACGAGCTGCCGTTCGATCTCACCGTGCTGCCGCGCGATGCGCTGCGCCAGGCCCCGCTGGACCGCGCCGACGACCGGCCGATGCGGCGCGCCTCGCTGGCCCAGGTGGAAATGCTGCTCGACGAGGACGCCGAGGAGACGTTCGAGCAACGATTGGGCGCTGCGTTGCGCTGAGCCCGGGTTGTCTTCCCGCACAAAAAAGGCCCCGGCTTTGCCCGGGGCCTTTTCATCGGCGCGAGGTGGCGATCAGCGTTTCGCGGTCGCCACATAATCGCGTACGTCGGCACCGGTGTAGATCTGGCGCGGGCGGCCAATACGCGATCCGGGTGTTTCGTGCTGCTCGATCCAGTGCGCGATCCAGCCGGCGGTGCGCGCGATCGCGAACATCACGGTGAACATCTCGGTGGGGATGCCCAGCGCCTTGTAGATGATGCCGGAGTAGAAATCGACGTTCGGATACAGCTTGCGCTCGACGAAGTACTCGTCCTTCAGCGCCGCCTCCTCCAGCTTCATCGCCACGTCCAGCAGCGGGTCGTTGACGCCCAGCTCGGCCAGCACCTTGTGGCACATCTCGCGGATGATCTTCGCGCGCGGGTCGAAGTTCTTGTACACGCGATGGCCGAAGCCCATCAGGCGGAAGCTGTCGTTCTTGTCCTTCGCGCGCAGGATCGCCGACTCGACGTTGTCCGGCGTGCCGATCTCCTGCAGCTGCTTGAGCACCGCCTCGTTGGCCCCGCCATGCGCGGGGCCCCACAGCGCGGTGATGCCGGCGGCGATCGACGCGTACGGGTTCGCGCCGGTGGAGCCGACCAGGCGCACGGTCGAGGTGGACGCGTTCTGCTCGTGGTCGGCGTGCAGGATGAACAGCAGGTCCAGCGCCTTGGCCGCGACCGGGCTCATCTGCAGCGGCTCGCTCGGCACCTCGAACATCATGTGCAGGAAGCGGTCGACGTACTCCAGGTTGTTGCGCGGATAGCGCATCGGCCAGCCGATCGAGTAGCGGTAGCAGGCGGCGGCGATCGTCGGCATCTTGGCAATCAGGCGGATCGCGGCGAGCTTGCGGTCGGCCGGGTCGTCCACGTTGAGGTCGTCGTGGTAGAACGCCGACAGCGAGGCCACCGCGGCGGCCAGCATCGCCATCGGATGCGCGTCGTGGTGGAAGCCCTGGAAGAAGTTCTTCAGCGACTCGTGCAGCATCGTGTGATGCGCGACGTCGTGCTCGAACGTGGCGAACTCGGCCGGCTTCGGCAGCTCGCCGTTGAGCAGCAGGTAGGCCACTTCGAGGAAGCTGGAGTTCTCCGCCAGTTGCTCGATCGGATAGCCGCGGTACAGCAGCACGCCCTTGTCGCCATCGATGTAGGTGATCGCGCTCTTGGTGCTGGCGGTCGAGCCGTAGCCGGGGTCGTAGGTGAAGTGGCCGGTGTCCTTGTACAGCGTGGCGATGTCGATGCACGCCGGACCGAGCGTGCCGCTGACCAGCGGCAGTTCGCTGCTGCGGTTGTTCGACTCATCCACCAGCTTGACGGTCTTGGGATCGGACACGGAAACCTCCTTACATGTGGGTCGTCGTCGCCGGCAACCGCGATGGCGGCGCCGGCCGGCGAAGGAATGCCTGGGCATGGCGTGCCGGGGAAAACACGCCATGCAACGGACGCGGTGACGTCAGTTCACCGACCATTATCGCACAAGGTTCCGCACACATTCGATGGCGAATGGTCGAAGGCCGGGCACGAAAAAACACGGGGCAGGCCTGCGCCTGCCCCGTGTCTCGAATCGGATCTGCGCGGCCAGCGTCAGGCGCCGGCCGACGCCGTCAATTATTCCTTGACGGAACCCGCGTAGCGGCGACGGAACTTGTCGACGCGGCCGCCGACGTCCAGCGTCTTCTGCTTGCCGGTGTAGAACGGGTGCGAATGGCTGGAGATATCCACCTTGATCAGCGGGTACTCACTGCCGTCTTCCCACTTGATGGTTTCCTTGCTGGACATGGTCGACTTGGTCAGGAACGCGAAGTCGGACGACAGGTCCTGGAACACCACCGGGATGTAGTTCGGATGGATATCAGGCTTCATGGCTGGCTCTAAAGCGGTGGTGAAAAGAGCGGCATTGTAACGAGGAACCGGCTACCCCTGCAAGTCTGCGCTCAGACCGGCACGCCCAGCGCGCGCTGCACCATCGCGGCAAAGCGGGCCTGGTCCACCGCCAGCACGATGTTCGCCTGGGCCGGCCGGCCCAAGCGCGCACTCCAGTCGACCACGGTGGCGCCGCGGGTCAGGCGGCCATCGAGTTCCACTGCCACCGCCCGGGTCTCGCGCCGGGTGACGATCGAAGGGTCGAGCGCCACCGCCATCGCCAGCGCATCGGCCGCCACCAGTCCGTGGCGGTCGTGCTTCGTGTTGTAGCGGCGCGCCGTGGTCACGATCTTGCCGAAGAAGTCCGCGCGCCGATCGCCGGCGGCCAGCCAGCCATCGAACTCGGCATCGTCGAAGGCATGCCGCAGCGTGGCCTCCCAGTCGACCAGGTCGAACGCGGGGAACGCCTCGAACACCACGTGTGCCGCTTCCGGATCGAAACCGATGTTGAACTCGGCCGGCACCTTGCCGGTATTGCCGTGGCCGGTGACCGCGCCGCCCATCACCACCAGCCGCGCCACCCGTTCGGGCAACGTCGGATCGAGCCGCAACGCCAACGCCAGGTTGGTCAACGGGCCCAGCGCCACCAGGGTCAGCTCGCCCGGCCGTTCGCGGGTCAGCCGCAGCAGGGCCAGCGCGGCCGGTTCGTCGGCCAACGCGGCTGCCGGCTCGGGAAAACCGATGTCGCCGAAACCGTCCTCGCCGTGCACGAACGCGGCGTCCT
>DATCUT010000001.1:0-42012 GCA_036561785.1 Rhodanobacter sp. | reverse complement strand
CCGTGTCGCTGCAGCTGCCGGCCACGTTCGGCCACAACTGGGACGCCCTGGCCGACTGCCTGCGCGACCTCGGCTGGATGCCGGCCTGGGGCTACGTGCTGCTGTTCGAGCACGCCGACGAACTGCGCCAGTCCGCCGCAGCCGACTACGACACCCTGCTCGGCATCCTCGATGACGCAGCCACCTTCGGCAGCGATCACGACATGCCGTGGTTCGCATTCCTGGCGCTGCCCGACAGCGCATTCGACGACCATCATCCGTCCGCCTGAAAGCGGGCCGCTTCCTTCATCCTGGAAAACCATGCAAACCATCGACTTTGAACTGGAAGGCGACTACGTCGAGCTCAACATGCTGTTGAAGCTGGTCGGCCTGTGCGACAGCGGCGGCGCCGGCAAGGCGATCGTGGCCAGCGGCGCGGTGCGCGTCGACGGCGCCATGGAACTGCGCAAGACCTGCAAGATCCATGCGGGCCAGGTGGTCGGCATCGACGACGTGGAAATCCACGTGCTCGCCGACCCCGAGGCATAACCTGCCGACGCTCCCGCCACTCTCGTAGGAGTCCGCTCGCGGGTGATACTTTTGCTCTGATGCACGGGTACAGATCCAGAGCAAGAGCATCGCCCGCGAGCGGGCTCCTGCACGCGTGGTCTTGGGAAATTGTCGCAACGTTCAGTCCGGGAGCTCGTCCAGTCGCCGGTCAAGGTCCGCGTGCGCGGGCAGGCGCAGCAGGAATTCTTCTTCCAGCACGCGCCGTATCGCGGCGCTGTCGCGCAAGCTGTGCCGCTCGGGTTCGCAACCGAGCCGGCGCACAGTGTACTCATGGTTGAGCAGGCTCATGCGCCGGTCGGCGGTGGTGCGCGCCGCGATCAGGTTGCTCGGGAAGCGTGACGCCGGATGCGTGGATACGTAGTGGTTGGCCACCACGTAATCGATCCGCTGGCTGGGCCGCAGATCGAAGCGGTACAGCGACAGCCATTGCCCGCGCACGAGCGACTGCATGCGCCAGTCGCCGTCGCGCACGACCAGCCGGAACGGTTCGTGGCCGGTCGGCTGCTCGACGTCGGCCTGCAGCCGCAACGCGCCGGTGAGCACCTGGCCGCCGAAACCGACGTCCGCCAGCCAGCTCTCGCCGTCCAGTTCGACGCGCAGCAGCATGTGGGTCTGCGCGGTGACGGCATCTTCCGGGTGCTGCCACAGCACGCGTGCGATCAGCCCCGACACGGCAAAACCGATCGTCCGCAACACCTCGGCGAACAGCAGGTTCTGCTCGAAGCAGTAGCCGCCACGGCCGTCGTGCACCAGCTTCCGCTCCAGCGCGGCCGGATCGAGCTCGACCGGCAGGCCGAGCAGCGGGTTGAGGTTCTCGAACGGGATCGCGGCCACATGCGCGATGGCCAGCCCGCGCAAGGCCGCCAGATCAGCAGCGACGGCACCATGCCAGCCGACGCGCCGCAGATAGGCATCCAGATCAATGGAACCGTGCATCCCGTACTCCACGAAAACCGACCGGCAATGATGGTACCGGGCCAACCGGCGCCGCACAGGTAACCGATGGCATACGGCCGGCGAAGAACAGGTATCGGGCCACCCGATGACCATTCCGGCGAGGCGCAGCATGATCCGTCGCAGCACACTCCATGTCATACCGCTGGCCGCCCTGCTGATGCTTGGCGTGAGCGCGTGCCAACCGGTGTCCGCTACCGACGACGCGCTCCCGGCGCCGACGGTCGATGCTCCGAAAACCACCGCCCATGGCGAGCAGGTCGCGGTGCTGGCAGGCGGCTGCTTCTGGGGCATCGAGGCGGTGTTCGAGCACGTCAAAGGCGTGCACCAGGTGATCGCCGGCTACTCCGGCGGCGACGCCGACACGGCGCACTACGACGAGGTCAGCGACGGCGATACCGGCCATGCCGAATCGGTGCAGGTACATTTCGATCCGGCCCAGATCAGCTACGGCACCTTGCTGCAGGTGTTCTTCTCGGTTGCGCTCGACCCGACGGAACTCAACCGGCAGGGCCCGGACAGCGGCACGCAGTACCGCTCGGTGATCTTCTACGGCAACGCCGAGCAGAAGCGGATCGCCAGTGCCTATATCGTGCAGCTGGCCGCGGCGAGATCCTTCCCGGCACCGATCGTGACGCAAGTGGTGCCGCTGAAGGCGTTCTACCCGGCCGAGGCGTACCACCAGAACTATTTCCGCCTGCATCCGAACAACCTGTACATCGTCTACAACGACGCGCCGAAGGTGGCGCAGCTGAAGCAGCTGTTCCCGGCGCTGTACCAGCCGGACCGGCAGGTCGTGGAAGTTCAGCCGCACTGACTTGCGCGAAGCGGCACGCCTCCCATCTTGCGTGAAGCGGCACGGCCCCCATCTCGGGAGTTCCGCGCAAACGGCGCCCACGGCCTGACGACTTCCCACGTGCCGCCCCACCATTCCCCCGAACCTGCCGAATCGACCGGGCTCACGCGCAGTTTCCTGGGCGTGTTCCGCTACAGCGGGCGCGCGCTGGAACTGGTATGGAGTACCAGCCGGCCGCTGACCGTCGCGCTGGCGCTGCTGACCCTGGTCGCCGGCCTGCTGCCGGCCGGCGTGGCCTACGTCGGCGCGCACATCGTCGACGCGGTGGTCAACGCCAGCCGGTCATGGACCGCCAGCGGCCATGCCCCGTTGCGGCCGGTATTCGAATGGGTGGCGCTGGAAGGCGTGCTGGTGGCTGCGCTGGCCGGCGCGCAGCGCGGGCTGTCGATGTGCCAGTCGCTGCTGCGTGCGCAACTGGGGCAGCGCGTCAACGTGATGATCCTGGAGAAGGCGCTGACCCTGCAGCTGGCGCACTTCGAGGACTCGGAGTTCTACGACAAGCTCACCCGCGCCCGCCGCGAGGCGTCGAGCCGGCCGCTGTCGCTGGTGACGCGCACGTTCGGGCTGGGCCAGAACGCGATCTCGCTGCTCAGCTACGGCAGCCTGCTGTTCCAGTTCTCGCCGTGGGCGGTGGCCGTGCTGCTGCTGGCCGGGCTGCCGTCGTTCTTCGCCGAGACGAAGTTCTCCGGCGACGCGTTCCGGCTGTTCCGCTGGCGCTCGCCGGAAACGCGCATGCAGCTGTACCTGGAAACCGTGCTGGCGCGCGAGGACCACGCCAAGGAAGTGAAGCTGTTCGGCCTCGGCCCGCTGCTGCTGGGCCGCTACCGCGACATCTTCGACAAGCTCTACAGCGACGACCGCGACCTCACCGTGCGCCGCGAGAGCTGGGGCTTCGGGCTGGGCCTGCTCGGCACGCTCACGCTGTACGGCGCATATGCGTGGATCGCCGCCAGCACCGTGGTCGCGCGCATCACGCTGGGCCAGATGACGATGTACCTGATGCTGTTCCGCCAGGGCCAGGCGGCGGTGTCGGCGATGTTGTCGGCGATCGGCGGCATGTACGAGGACAACCTGTACCTGTCCACCCTCTACGAATACCTGGAAACCCCGGTGCCGCCTTCGCCGGGCGTCGCGCAACGCGGCGCAAAGCCCGACGACGGCATCCGCTTCGAGCATGTCGGCTTCACCTACCCCGGCGCGAGCGAGCCCACGCTGCACGACATCAACCTGCACATCCGCCCCGGCGAATCGCTGGCCCTGGTCGGACAGAACGGTTCGGGCAAGACCACTCTGATCAAGCTGCTGACCCGGCTGTACTCACCCGACAACGGCCGCATCCTGCTCGACGGCACCGACCTGCGCGAGTGGGACGAAAGCACCCTGTTGCAGCGCATCGGCGTGATCTTCCAGGACTTCGCGCGCTACCAGATGCGCGTGGGCGAGAACGTGGGCGCCGGCGACGTCAGCCACTTCGAGGATGCGGCGCGCTGGCGCGAGGCCAGCGACAAGGGCATGGCCAGCGAGTTCATCGACAGCCTGCCGGCCGGCTTCGAGACCCAGCTCGGCAAGTGGTTCCGCGATGGCCGCGAGCTGTCCGGCGGGCAATGGCAGAAGATCGCGCTGGCGCGCGCGTTCATGCGCTCGCGCGCGGACATCCTGGTGCTGGACGAGCCCACCGCGGCGATGGACGCCGCCGCCGAGGCGACCATCTTCGAGCACTTCCGCGAACTGGCCGGCAACCGCATCGCCATCCTGATCTCGCACCGCTTCTCCACCGTGCGCATGGCCGATCAGATCATCGTGATCCAGGACGGCCGCATCGTGGAACACGGCAGCCACGAACAGCTGATGGCGCTGGGCGGCCACTATGCCCACCTGTTCTCGCTGCAGGCGCAAGGTTATCGGTGAGGCTCGCGCCGAGCCACAGATGCGCCTTCCAGTTACGCTACGCCAACGCCCTGCCATTCGAAGCGCTTTCGATCCCTGTTCGAATCTTGTCTGGCTACTGCATCCATGCCAACATGATGACCATGAGTAGCAAATATGAAGTTGGCACGCCTTTGACCAAGCACCAACGATATAGTCAGGTAGGTCAACAAAAGTCTGTAGGCGCGACCTATACGCCGGCACCTTTCGCGGAATTTGTCGCCAATCAGATGGTGCGGGTTGCTTCGCTCCCGTCGGGAGGGGCGATACGTATCCTCGACCCAGCGGTTGGCGATGGGGCGTTGCTTGACGCGTTGATCAAATGCTTGCCGGCCGCAGCCCGCAAGCGGGTCGAAGTCCTTGGCTACGACACGGATCCTGCTGCCATCGAGGTTGCGTCACAGCGGCTGCAGCGTGATTTTCCCGAATTGGAAATTCGCCTCGTAGAAAAGGATTTCCTGGATCACGTCCTCAATCTTCAGGGATGCGGCGATTTGTTTCCGTCCGGAGAGACGCAAGAGCCATTCGATCTGGTGATCGCCAATCCCCCGTACGTTCGTACCCAGATCATGGGTGCTCGACAGGCCCAGCAACTGGCGCAGAGTTTCGGCCTCACCGGCCGGGTTGATCTGTACTACCCGTTTCTCCTCGGCATATCGAGGGTGCTGGCCGAGGATGGCATCGCGGGTGTCATCACCTCCAACCGGTTCATGACCACCAGGTCGGGGCAGACAGTACGTCGCGAATTGCTGTCGCGCTTCAAGCTGGTGCACGCGTGGGATCTGGGCGACACCAAGCTCTTCGATGCAGCGGTTCTGCCTTCTGTGCTGCTGGCTCGCGGAATGGCCGAGCCGCGAGAACCGCAGCCTGATCGGATCATGTTTTCCTCGATCTACGAAACCCGCGATCCCGCCCAGACTGATGCACCGGACGCGCTTGCGGCACTGGCCGCGGACGACGATACCGTCGTCGCCATCCCGGATGGTCGCCATTTCCGTGTCCGGCATGGTGACCTGGATAACGGTGGAGAAACGGAAGGCATCTGGCGTATCGCCACCCACAGCAGTGACCGATGGCTGACCACCGTCGAGGCCCATACCTGGGCGGCATTCCGTCGGATCGGCAAGATTCGGGTAGGCGTGAAATCCACTGCGGACAAGGTTTTCATCCGCAGCGACTGGGACAGTCTTCCGGGTGGACGACCGGAGCTGTTGCGGCCTCTGATCACGCGTCACTGCGCGCGGCGGTTCAAGGCCGACGTTCCCTCAAAAACGAGCCTGATCAAGGAAATTCTGTACCCGCATGCAGTGATCGGCGGCGTGCGCGCCGCCGTGGATCTCAGCCGCTATCCAAAAGCAGCCCGTTACCTCGAACAACATCGAGAGACGTTGGAAGCGAGAAGCTACGTCATCGCCGCGGGACGCCACTGGTACGAGTTGTGGGTGCCACAAGATCCCGCCGCCTGGTCATCACCCAAGCTTGTATTCCCCGATATCTCCGAAAAGCCCGTGTTCTGGATGGACACCGATGGCGGCGTGGTGAATGGTGAGTGTTACTGGCTGCAGTGCGAGAAAGAGGGTGAAGACGATTTGCTATGGCTTGCCCTTGCGGTCGCCAATTCGACTTTCATCGAGGCGTTCTACGATCATCGCTTCAACAATAAGCTGTACGCGGGCCGCCGCCGCTTCATCACACAGTATGTCGAGCAGTTTCCCTTGCCCGATCCAGCGAGCAAGGAGGCCCGGGCCATCGTGGAACTGGTCCAGGCCATCCATGCCGGGATGCCCTCTCCCGAGACCGATCGGTTGGCTTGCGACCTCGATGCGTATGTCTGGCAGGCGTTTGGACTAACGGTCGAAGAAATCCCGGGGTAACGGGATCTGGATCTTGCCGTTGGTGACATTCCCTTCGAAACGCCTGAAACGTCTGAAGAAGTCCGCTCCGGTGGTGACAAACAGATGAGTCAATGTCACTTGCGCCCCATTCGTCACCGCACAAAACAAGGCATAACGCGTATCGCAATGCCGTGGTTGCAACGAACCAATCCGACGCGCATCCAGACGTTCTTCACTCGCTGGCTGGACCAGGCCCAAATCAATCGTGGGAGAGGTCTGCAACTTCACCTCCAGCAACTGATGAGGGACATCGGGAAATTGCCCCTTGTCCTCGTAGCGGTGGTATCCCAACCGCTCGCAGACAAGTCGATGAAGTGCAGCGCCACGGTTGCGATCCTGGTCCATGCCCGGATCCGGAAACTTCTGGCCGACCAGCGGTGAAAGCCTCTCGAAAATTTCCCGGATCGGGAGCAAAGCCCCGGTCTCGGCCTGCTGGACGGGACTTGCTGCAGGACCAAACGTAACAGCCTGTCTGACGTGTTGCATCATCGGCTGGGTATCTTGCGGAGAAACCAGCTCATGCGTCTGGGAGCCCAGCTCCAGACGTGCCTGATACTTGGTCGTGATGGTTCCCGTCGTATCGAGTACCGCCAGCTGTGGCCCGCCCACGACCTTCACCCGGGTGATCACATCGTCCGGACTCACCTGGATGATCGCGTAACGCCGTGCGGGTGAGATCTGTTCATTCCATATCTGCAGATTCAACGACTTCTGCACATAGACGTCGAGCTGCTGCCCCAGAAATCGCGGCTGGGTCCTCTTGAAGGATTTCGGCACAGGATAGCCAAGTGCCTCACAGACGGCGCTCTTGGCGATCTTGGACCTCGTACGAGGTGACAGGCCCGCCAGACTCTTGCCGCACAATCCGTCGTTGAGCAATTTTTCCAGGCGATGCGTCGGAATCCAGTACTCGGCATCGCCGATGTCGATGGGTTCGCATATACCCTTGCCCGACGACGCAATCGCGCCCTTGTAGTCAGGGTACTTTTCCTCGCTCACGTCCTACTCCCTGGGTCAGCAATTCCGGGACGCTGACCCCGAGAGCCTCGGCGAGGACTTCGAGAGTGCTCAACGAAACATTGCGCTCCTCGCGCTCCACCGATCCGATATACGTTCGATGGAGCTCACAGAGATCGGCCAACTGTTCTTGTGAATAACCGTGCTGTTTGCGAAACGCACGCACGTTACCTGCAAGGATGGCTCGGAGTGAGGGGCTTGGTGTTCTCGGCATCGTCGGAACAGTTATCTGGAACGCCATTCTTTTCGGACGATGACTTTGATGCTACAGACTTTGAGTAGCATGCACCGTGTTGGATCGCTTTGCATGTCATGTTCCAAGCGCAATGTACCTGCGGCATCCAGCTTGACCGCCGCCGTCCGCGCGCCCCATGCTTCGCTGTCTTGAACCATCCGAAACACACGCATGAGCAGTCGCTACAACGCCGCCGATATCGAAGTCCTCTCCGGCCTGGATCCGGTCAAACGCCGCCCCGGCATGTATACCGACACCACCCGCCCGAACCATCTGGTGCAGGAGGTGGTGGACAACTCGGTGGACGAGGCGCTGGCCGGCCACGCGAAGACGATCGAGGTGGTGCTGCACGACGACGGCTCGGTGGAAGTGAGCGACGACGGCCGCGGCATGCCGGTGGACATCCATCCGGAGGAAGGCGTTTCCGGCGTCGAGCTGATCATGACCCGGCTGCATGCGGGCGGTAAGTTCAGCGGCAAGAACTACAACTTCTCCGGCGGCCTGCACGGCGTCGGCGTGTCGGTGGTCAATGCGCTGTCCGATCGGGTCGAGGTGACGATCCGCCGCGATGGTTCCGAGTATCAGATGGTATTCGCCCACGGCGACAAGGTCAGCCCGCTGGAGGTGATCGGCACGGTACCGAAGAAGCGCAGCGGCACCACGTTGCGGTTCTGGCCGGAAGCGAAGTATTTCGACTCGCCGAAGATCTCGCTGGGCAAGCTCAAGCACCTGCTGCGCGCCAAGGCGGTGCTGTGCGCCGGCCTCAACGTCAAGCTCACTGATGTCGCCAGCGGCGAAGTCGTCGAATGGCATTACGAGGACGGCCTGCGCGACTACCTGCGCGGCGAACTCGACGGCATCGAAGCGTTGCCGAACGAGCTGTTCGTGCACCACATGGCACGCGACGTCGAGGGCCTGGAAGTGGCGCTGGCCTGGTTGCCGGAAGGCGAGCTGGTGCAGGAGAGCTACGTCAACCTGATCCCCACCGCGCAAGGCGGCACCCACGTCAACGGCCTGCGCACCGGCCTGACCACCGCGATCCGCGAGTTCTGTGACATCCGCAATCTGCTGCCGCGCGGCGTGAAGCTGGCACCGGAAGACGTGTGGGAGCGGCTGTCGTTCGTGCTGTCGGCGCGGCTGCAAGACCCGCAGTTCGCCGGCCAGACCAAGGAACGGCTGTCCTCACGACAGACCGCCGGCATGGTCGAGAATGTCATCCACGATGCCTTCAGCCTGTGGCTGAACCAGAACGTGGAGATGGGCGAGCGCATCGCCCAGTTGGCGATCGAGCGCGCCAGCGCACGCCTGAAAGCGGCCAAGCAGATCGTCCGCAAGAAGATCACCCAGGGTCCGCAGTTGCCCGGAAAGCTCGCCGACTGCACTGCGACCGACCTCAGCCGCACAGAATTATTTCTGGTCGAGGGCGACTCCGCCGGCGGCAGCGCCAAGCAGGCGCGCGACAAGGAGTTCCAGGCGATCCTGCCGCTGCGCGGCAAGATCCTCAACACCTGGGAAGTCGAGTCGACCTCGGTGCTGGCCTCGGAAGAAGTGCACAACCTGGCTGTGGCGATCGGCTGCGACCCGGGCAAGGACGACCTGTCCAGCCTGCGCTACGGCAAGGTGATCATCCTCGCCGACGCCGACTCCGACGGCCTGCACATCGCCACCTTGCTGGCGGCATTGTTCCTGCGCCATTTCCCAAAGCTGGTCAGCGAGGGCCATGTGTTCGTGGCGATGCCGCCGCTGTTCCGCGTCGACGTCGGCAAGCAGGTGTTCTACTGCCTCGACGAAAGCGAGAAGGAAGCCATGCTGCAGCGGATCGAGCGCGAAAAGATGAAAGGCGCGGTCAGCACCACCCGCTTCAAGGGCCTGGGCGAGATGAACCCGCCGCAGTTGCGCGAATCGACGATCCACCCGGACACGCGCCGACTCGTACAGCTCACCGTCGGCGACGACGACGGCACTGCCAGGCTGATGGACATGCTGCTGGCCAAGAAACGCGCCGGCGACCGCAAGGCCTGGCTGGAGGAAAAGGGCGACCTGGCGACGCTGGAGGTCTGAGCCGCCGCGGCTTTTTTTGCGGCCACGGCGGCGCTAAGGTGATCGCTACTTTTACCGGGACCACCGCCATGGCCTTGCTGCCGCCCATCAACCTCGAGCGCTGGATCGACGAGCACCGCCACCTGCTGAAGCCGCCGGTGGGCAACAAGTGCATCGTCGACGGCGACTTCATCATCATGATCGTGGGCGGCCCGAACGCGCGCACCGACTACCACTATGACGAAGGCCCCGAGTTTTTCTACCAGCTCGAGGGCGAGATCACGCTGAAAGTGCAGGTCGACGGCGTGGCACGCGACATCCCGCTGCGCGCTGGAGAAATCTTCTACCTGCCACCACGCGTGCCGCACTCGCCAAACCGTGCCGCCGGCTCCATCGGGCTGGTGATCGAGCGCCGCCGCGTCGCGGGCGAGAAGGACGGACTGATGTGGTTCTGCGAACAGTGCAACCACAAGCTGTACGAGGAGTACTTCGTGCTCGACAGCATCGAGCATGATTTCCCGCCGGTGTTCGAGCGCTTCTACGGCTCGCGCGAGGCGCGCACCTGCGACGCCTGCGGCCACCTCAACCCGGCCCCGGAAAAATACGTGTAGGAGCGCACCCTGTGCGCGATGGCTTTTCGTCACGTCACGGAAAAGCATCGCGCACAGGGTGCACTCCTACAACGAACGACCGAGCCACTTGCGCGCCATCCGCCGCAGCGAAGCATCGAGGCTGGCGTCGTCGGCCACATCCGTCACCGCTCGCCACGTCAGCGCGCGCGATTCCTGATTCACCGTGAAGCGCTCGTCGGTGCCCGCGCGCACCACGTAGCGCACGTCGTAATGCCAGTGCTCCGGCTCGCCACCGCGCTCGGGAATCCGATGCCGGTCGATATCGAAGATGCCGCCTTCGATGCGCAGGCCGGCCACGCCGGTTTCCTCCTGCGCCTCGCGCAACGCCACGCGCGCCAGGTCGGTATCGCCATCGGCATGGCCGCCCGGTTGCAGCCAACGATCCAGTTTGCGGTGATGCATCAGCAGCACACGTGCACCGTCCGCGCTCACCAGCCAGCACGAACCGGTGAAATGGCCGGCCGCATTGCTGCGCTCGAATGCATTCGCGTGCGTATGCAGGAATGTCTCGAACTGCGCGGCAGTCGCTGCCTCCCCCTGCCATTGGTCACGGTAGCGCCGGATTGCGTCGATCATGATGGTGGCTGGCTGTTGCATGGACATCCGTTGACGTGGGTTGAAACTCGTCCCGGCATGTTTCGCCGCAACATGAACGAAGCTTGTACAACATCTATTGCTGGGCTATGTTGGCCCGCCATTGCCTGCCCGTAACGCCTATCCGCCGCAGAGCGGAAGCGGGCAAAAATCACTTGAGGGGAGCTTGATGATAAAAGGTCTATTTGCCACTCACACCATTGAGGCGATGCCTCATGTGGATGCCGGCGAACCCGTCGAAGGCAGTGCGACCGGCGAGGTCACGCTGAAACGGGCACTGACCGCACGCCACCTGGTGATGCTTGGCATCGGTGCGGTGATCGGCGCCGGCATCTTCGCCATCACCGGCACGGCGGCTGCGCAGTTCGCTGGTCCCGCCTTGATCCTCAGCTTCCTGATTGCCGCTGTTGCCTGTGGCCTGGCCGGCATGTGTTACGCGGAATTCGCCGCGATGCTGCCGGTATCCGGCAGCGCCTACTCTTATTCTTATGCCACCCTGGGCGAAGTGGTCGCCTGGTTCGTCGGCTGGGCGCTGGTACTCGAATACCTGTTCGCTGCGTCGACCGTGGCGGTGGCATGGTCGGGCTACTTCGGCGAAATGCTGCGCATGCTCAGCTCGATGACGGGGTTGAATTTCAACTTGCCGGCAGCGCTTTCCTCGGCTCCGCTCACGTTCGCCGTAGGCGGTCACCAGCTGATCGCCACCGGCGCCCTGATCAACCTGCCGGCGATCCTGATCGTCGGCGCAATCAGCTGGCTGTGCTATCTGGGCATCACCCAGTCGGCGACGGCGAACTCGATCATCGTGGCCATCAAGGTGATCGTGATCCTGTTGTTCCTGGTGGTGATGTTCAACTACATCAACACCGACCTGTGGCATCCGTTCATCCCGGCCAACGAGGGCGGCTCGAAGTTCGGCTGGAGCGGCATCTACCGCGGCGCCACCCTGGTGTTCTTTGCCTACATCGGTTTCGACGCGGTCTCCACCGCAGCCGGTGAAGCCAAGAACCCGCAGCGCGACATGCCGATCGGCATTCTTGGCTCGCTGCTGATCTGCACCGTGCTGTACGTGGCGATGGCTGCGGTCATGACCGGCACGACGCCGTTCCGCATGCTGAATACACCTGAGCCGGTCGCTACCGCGATCAACTATGTGCTCGGTACCGTCGCTGCCGGCAGCGCGTCCAGCTATCTCCTGGGCGCGCTGAAGATCCTGGTGGTATTCGCCGCCCTTGCGGGTTTGAGCTCGGTGGTGCTGGTGATGCTGATGGGCCAGCCGCGCATCTTCTATTCGATGTCGCGCGACGGTCTGCTGCCGCCGGCTCTGGGGCGCCTGCACCCGAAACACCGCACGCCGTATATCGGCACCATCCTGGTGGGCGTGATCGCCTGCATCCTTGCCGGCCTGTTCCCGGTGGACGTGCTCGGCGACCTGGTGTCGATGGGTACCTTGCTGGCCTTCGCCACCGTCTGCATCGGCGTGCTGGTGCTGCGTCGCACGCGACCGGATCTGCCGCGCGCGTTCCGCGTGCCGCTGCCGTGGATCGCCTGCCCGCTGGGCGCTGCTGCTTGCTTGTTCCTGTTCTGGCAGGCTTTCAAGGAGCGCTGGCCGCTGATGCTTGGCTGGATCGCGATCGGCTTCCTGATCTACGTCTTCTACGGTTATCGCAACAGCAAGTTGCGGCAGAACGCCCACTGACAAACCACCGGCGGCCGGCGCCCATCGCGCCGGCCGTCGCGTTTGTGATGCTGCCCGGATAAAACCTGACGCCCCGCTTTCGAAGACGACTTCCCATGCTCAAGCAGTTGCTCGCCCGCAAGACCGACTTCAACGAACCCGACGACACCCACGGCCCCACCCTGCGCCGCACTCTCGGCCCGTGGGGACTGACCGCGCTGGGTATCGGTGCAGTGATCGGCGGCGGCATCTTCGTGATCACCGGCCAGGCAGCGGCCGACCACGCCGGCCCGGCGGTGATCCTGTCCTTCATCCTGGCGGCGATCTGCAGCACGTTTACCGCGCTGTGCTACGCCGAGTTCGCCACGCTTATCCCGGTTTCCGGCAGCGCCTACTCCTACGCCTACGCCACGCTGGGCGAATTGATGGCGTGGTTCATCGGCTGGAACCTGGTGCTGGAATACGGCGTGTCCGCCTCGGCGGTGGCAGTGAGCTGGACCGGTTATTTCCTCAGCCTGCTCGACCATATCGGCAACACGTTCCACATGGACCTGAGCCTGCCCACGGCGCTGACCAACGCGCCACTGGCGTTCACGGCCGATCATCAGCTGGTCGCCACCGGCGCCCTGTTCAACCTGCCGGCGGTCGTCATCGTGCTGCTGCTGACCTGGATCTGCTATGTCGGCATCCGCGAGTCGAGCCTGGCGAACGCGGCGATGGTGGCGCTCAAAGTCGGCCTGATCACCCTGGTGATCGTGGTCGGCTGGCGCTATGTCGACCCGTCCAACTGGACCCCGTTCGTGCCCGAGTCGCAGGGCCACTACAAATATGGCTGGGGTGGCGTGCTGCGCGGCGCGGCGATGGTGTTCTTCGCCTACATCGGCTTCGAGGCAACCTCGGTCGCGGCGCAGGAATCACGCAACCCGCAGCGCGACCTGCCGATCGGCATCCTTGCCTCGCTGGCGATCTGCACCGTGCTGTATATCGCGATGGCCGCGGTGATGACCGGCCTCAGTTCTTACACCCTGCTCGGCACCAACGAGCCCGTGGTGACTGCCCTGCACGGGCACCCGCAACTGGAATGGCTGCGCTGGCTGGTGGAGATCGGTGCGCTGCTGGGTTTGTCGTCGGTGGTACTGGTGATGATCATCGCGCAGCCGCGCATCTTCATGATCATGGGCCGCGACGGCATGCTGCCCAAGGTGTTCACGCGGATCCATCCGCGCTACCGCACGCCGCACCTGAACACGCTGATCACCGGTGCCGGCATCGCCCTGCTCGCGGCGATCTTTCCGCTGGACGTGCTGGGCGACCTGGTGTCGATGGGCACGCTGATCGCGTTCATGGCGGTATGCGCCGGCGTGTGGATCCTGCGGCATACCCGGCCGGAGCTGCCGCGCACTTTCCGCGTGCCGTTCGCACCGGTGATCTGCACGCTCGGCATCCTCAGCTGCCTCGCCCTGCTGTCCACGATGGCCTGGTACAACTGGTCGCTGATGATCGTCTGGACCATCCTCGGACTGGTGATCTATTTCGGCTACGGCAACCGGCACAGCCATCTGCGTCGCACCATGACCGACGCCCCGAAGTCCTGACTCATCAATTTCGACGAATATCCGTAAAAATCTCAAAACTTCGCTGAAAGCAAGCAAATTCCCTCAATCACCTTAAAGCGGCAAAGTTCTTCATAAATCTTACGAATTCAATGGCAAGTCATTGTTTATGCTAGATTTAACGAGAACTTTTCAAGAGAAATCGGGGAACCGGTCGCCCTTTCGCCAAACTCGGGAGTATCATCCTCAGTCCGCGGGTTGATCACTTGGCAGTGGGCCCCGGATCGCGGCTCGGCACGTCAGGTGGGTAAGCTCCTCAGCCTGATGTGTCCGGGCCGCACTTTTGTCCACGCATCGCCCCTTCTCCTCCGACTTTCCGGCAGCGACAACAAAAAGCCGGCGACAAGCCGGCCTTTCGTTGGAGCAACCTTCCGACCGATCGGAATGCGATCAGGCCTTCTTCGGCGTGTGCGACACGCACCAGCCCTTCGCATTCACCGACTTGCCCGGGAACAGTTGGCAGGGTCCGCGACCGCTGGGGCCGCCGGTGTAGAACTGGCAGTTGGTGCAGTCGTCGCCAGCCTTGTACTTCGCGTTGGTGGTTTTCGTGGCGTCTTCCACATAGCCCAACGCCTTCGCGGTCGGATCCGCTTCGCTTACCGGCGGCAGGTCCGCCGCCCGGGCAAAGCGCGGCAAGCCGCCGAGCACCACCGCTGCCGCCGTGGCGCCGGCAGCCACCTTGAGGAATCGGCGACGCGATTCGATATCTTGTTCTTTCGACATGGGCAAGCCTCCGTCGGGATCTGTCTGGCGCACCCTGCGCCGGACTCACGCCGATCCTACGCCCACCGCCCGAATCTTTCATGACTTGCGCGAATGGCTCTCATTCCAGCCAGGAAGGCACCTGACACATGCTATAGTCGACACTCATTTGGACGTCCAAACCGCATGAGCCAGGTCCTTCCAGCCGCGATCCCCGCCAGCTTGTTCGAGCAGTGCGCCGACGCCATTGCCGACGCCGCGCGCGAGCTGTCTGTGCTCGGCTGGACGCCGGCGACCAGCAGCAACTTCTCGATGCGAATCGATGCCGATCACGCGGCAATCACCATCTCGGGCCGGCACAAGGGCAGGCTCGGCCGCGACGACATCATGCTGATCGACTTGGACGGGAATGCCGTCGGCACCGACGCCCGCCCCAGCGCCGAGACGGCGCTGCACACCCAGGTCTACCGGCGCTGGCCGGAGATGAACGCGGTGCTGCACACCCACTCGCGCACGCAAAGCGTGGCGTCGCGGCTGTTTGCCGCCGAGGGCGCCGTGCGCCTGCAGGGCTGGGAGCTGCAGAAGGCAATCACCGGCTACCACACCCATGAGAGCGTGCTGGAGATTCCGGTGTTCCCGAACACCCAGCACATGCCCGAACTGGTGGCCCGGGTCGACGCCTGGCTGGACGCAGGCAAGCCGCTGCATGCCTACCTGATCGACGGCCACGGCATCTACACCTGGGGCCGCGACATGGCCGAGACCCAGCGCCACCTGGAAGCGCTGGAGTTCCTGCTCGGCTGCGAACTCGACCTGAAAAAGCTGAGGGCATCATGAGCCGACTGCGCATCTTCGACGAAACCCGACCGCAATCGCCGCTGGCGGCGATCGACGAGCACGCCGCGATTGCCGCCGAGCTGGGCAAGGTCGGTGTCCGCTTCGAACAATGGGATGCCAGCCAGCCGATCGCGCCGGGCGCCAGCCAGGACGAGGTGATCGCGGCCTATCGCAGCGACATCGACCGCCTGATGGGCGAGAAGGGTTACCAGGCCGTCGACGTGATCAGCCTTGCCCCCGATCACCCCGACCGCGCCACGCTGCGCCAGAAATTCCTCAGCGAACACACCCACAGCGAGGACGAAGTGCGCTTCTTCGTCGCCGGCGCCGGCCAGTTCACCCTGCACATCGGCGGCAAGGTCTACGACGTCCTGTGCGAACAGGGCGACCTGATCGGCGTGCCGGACGGCACCCGCCACTGGTTCGACATGAGCGAATCGCCGTACTTCGTGGCGATCCGGCTGTTCACCAACAAGGAAGGCTGGGTGGCCAACTTCACCGGCGACGACATCGCGCAGCAGTTCCCGCGGATGCAGCCGCACCAGGCTGCAGCGGGCTGATAACGGCCGCCGACGCGCCGTTCGTTTATGCTGGCCCACCCACCCACGCCACTGCCGCCATGATCGAAATCCGCGCCATCGTCACCGACATCGAGGGCACCACCAGCTCGATCGACTTCGTTCGCGACGTGCTGTTTCCGTACGCGCGCAAGCGGCTGCCGGCCTTCGTCGAAACCCACGGCACCAAGCCCGAGGTGCAGCACTGGCTGCACGAGGCGGCCATGGAAGCCGGGCTGGTGGAAGCCCGCCGCCAGGACATCATCGAACTGCTGCTGCAGTGGATCGACCAGGATCGCAAGTCCACCGCGCTGAAGGCGTTGCAGGGGATGATCTGGAAGGATGGCTACGAGGCCGGCGACTACCGCGCCCACATCTATCCGGAAGTGGCCGCGCGACTGCGCGACTGGCGCGCCGACGGGTTGCGGCTGTACGTCTACTCCTCCGGCTCGGTGCCGGCACAGAAACTGTTCTTCCACTACAGCGAGGCGGGCGATCTGGGCACGCTGTTCGCCGGCTACTTCGATACCGAAACCGGCCCGAAGCGCGAATCGGAATCCTACCGGCGCATCGCCGAAGCGATCGACGAACAGCCCCGGCATATCCTGTTCCTGTCCGATATCGTGGAGGAACTCGACGCCGCGCGGGCCGCCGGCTTCCACACCGGCTGGCTGGTGCGTGCGCCGCAGGACCTGCCCGAATCGCCGCGCCACCCGGTCCATCGCGATTTCGACGCGATCACGCCCTGAACCTGCTGCGCGAGCCCGCCATGCGTAGCGCCCTGACCGTCCTGCTTGCGTTCGCCGCCGGGGTGCTGCTGGCGACGTGGTGGCCTGGCCACCCGGCGATGCGCTCGACCGTCGGCCATCCCGCACCCGCTGCGTCCGTCGACGTGGAGCCGGACACCGCACTGGACAGCGACACCGATGTCGACAACTGGCCCAGCCAGGTTCCGACGCCGGAACAGGTGCTGTACGCGCAGCCGCGGATGATGCGCGACGCACTGGCACAGCTCGGCCCGCGCGTGCCCGGCAAACCGAACCTGTACCTGCTCGTCTTCGCCGGTGATGGCAGCGAGGACGTATTCCGCAATGAAGCCGAATACGCCGCGCAGCTGTTTGCGCAGCGCTTCGGCGCCACCACCCACAGCCTGGTGCTGGAGAACAACCCGGCCAGCCTGACCACCCGTCCGCTGGCCAGCTGGAGCAATCTGGAAACCGCGCTCGAAGGCCTGGGCAAGGTGATGCAGCCGGACCAGGACATTCTGCTGCTGTACCTCACCAGCCACGGCGGCGAGGACCACAGCCTGCTGGTCGACATGGACCCGCTGCCGCTGGACCAGATCGGCGCCAGCGACCTGGCCGGTATCCTGTCCATGCATCCGTTCAAGTGGAAGGTGCTGGTGGTCAACGCCTGCTATTCGGGCGGCTTCGTGCCGCCGCTGCGCGGCCCCGGCACCCTGGTGCTCACCGCCGCCCGCGCCGACCGCAGCTCGTTCGGCTGCGGCAGCGATTCGGACATCACCTACTTCGGCAAGGCCTGGCTGGTCGACGCGCTGAACCATACCCCGGATTTCATCGAAGCCTTCAAGCAGGCCAGCGGCGAGATCAGTCAATGGGAACAGAAGGACAAGCTGACGCCCTCGGAACCGCAGATCGACATCGGCAGCGGCATCGCGGGGCAGCTCGCCTTGTGGCGCAAGAACATCACGCCCGGGCCGGCACTGCCGTTCAAGCCGGCAACGCCGGCGCCAGCCAGTACAACGGCGGTGGCGCAGTAGCCCTCCCGAGAATATCTAAACCACTAGGAGCACGTGTACGCGAGTAGCCATCGACGCCACTTGCAATAGAAGGCAACGTTCACTGACTGCGTAGCTTACGTACTTACTTCTTTTGATAACCGTCGGTATCGCTTGCGAACAAACCTGACGATGCCCACGATCAAAGCCAGCACGCCCAATGCTGTCCCTGCGAGGAGTAAATAGGCGTGATGCGCTACGAAACGTGCCGTCCAATATAGACGGTCTATACGTCGTAGATCGGTTACATCCGGAATGGGTCCTGGCGCGATCGTTTCGCCCAACAGCATTGCTTGCGAATTCGGCGTAGTGAATGGTGGCCAGACCGGCAGTCCAACCCCATTGGGATCGCCGAATTTCGCGAAATTGGTCCAGTACGTCGACATGGCGAGCGCAAGCCGACGATCCGCCGGCGTCCACGGCAATCTCTGCTGATCAAGATGGTCAAATACATAAGGCATTTCCATGCCATGGCTGGCACCCCAACCATAGTATTTGTCGTCAACACCATAAGGCGAACTCTTCGTGAATCGGTAGAGGAATACACGGCGTTTCCCTGCGTCGGCTTGCAGGCGCGCCCATGTCCACATGTCCCAACCGAACCGCATTTCGCCCTCGAACTTTACGAAGGCCGAGCGCGCTTGCTGGTCGTTGGCCATCGGTCCGGGACCAATCAGCGAGACAATCGGATGGGAGAAGTCACTATCGAGTACCTCGTCAAGATTGGCGGCCGTAATCGCCCGGTTGGCGAGAAACAGCTGGCCTTCGCGCGCGTTTGAGCCAACGAGGAGATCAACATCGTTCTGTCGACCCTCGCGATAAGCGTCGTACGGAGCTTGCGGCAAAGCGTAGCCATCGATGACTGGGTGCGGATTGAAGTGGGTATTGATCACCTCCTCTGCCCGCATCGCTCGCAGATCCCGCAACGTACGTGCTCCGCTCCTGGCAAGGAACGCTCTACCGACCTGTTCGGCATCGACCAACTTGAAACCGGGAGCCAGGTCTATCGGTTCGAACAACCCACCACTCTCGCCGATGGCACGCTGAAACAAGCCCCTGGCCAGCGGTGAGATTGTCAACGCGCTGATCGAAATCGAACCCGACGACTGTCCGAACACGGTCACACGTGCAACATCACCGCCGAACGCGCCGATATTGCGTTGCACCCAACGCAATGCCGCGAGCTGATCGAGCAGGCCATAGTTTCCGGACACCTTTTGTGGTGATTCGCGACTCAGATCGGGGTGCGCCAGAAATCCCAGCACGCCGAGCCGGTAGTTGACGGTGACCACAATGACGCCCTTGCGCGCGAGCATGTCGCCCGCGTACAGCGGTGTCGACGCCGAACCATTCACCAAACCGCCACCATATATCCACACCATGACAGGTAGAGGGTTGTCTGTTACATGTGGCGGTACCCAGATATTGAGGTACAAACAGTCCTCGCTCATGGGTTCCGGTGGCGCGTCCTCGGGATAGGAGCCGTGTTGCATGCAGATCGGTGCGAACTGGCTGGCCGATCTGATGCCTGACCATACTGCAGGCGCCCGAGGGGCACGCCATCGCAACGGTCCGATGGGCGGCGCCGCGAAAGGTATGCCCTTGAAAACAGTTACACCGTTCTCCTGCATACCCTCGACCAGGCCACTGTCGATGCGGACTGGCGTGGCAACCGACACCGATAACCCGAGAAAGGCAAGAACAGCCACGCACAGCAATGCGCCATGCAGGAAGTGGCGCCTCTCCCGGCCGCCGCGCGGACGGCTATCAGCACCGGCGGGTGCGTCCAAAGAATCTGTCAATCGATGATTCATCAACCACTGCACAGCCTGCTCCCACATGCGACGGAGCATCAAAGTCTGTACGAGCCCGATGACGCCGGATAGCCCGGATCATCTAGCATCCCGCCCGGTTCGTCACAAATGGGACGAACAGGTGCATTGTGTGGACAACCCGTAGCGGCCATTGCAAACTGGCGCGGTCATGACCGACCACTTCGCACTCGAATTTCGCCGCCTGTTCGACTCGCCGCAGCACCGGCTGGCGCCGCTCTTCAGCGGCTTTCTATATTGGCTGGTTTTTCTGCTGGTACTCGAACCCGGCAACGTGTTGCGCGCGTCACAGGCGGGTTATGCGCTGCCTCTCGGCCTCGAGACTGTCCGCATCACAGGTGCTGCAGTCCTCGGGGCCACGGTAACGCCACTGCTCGCGTGGCTCACCAACCGGCTTCCCCTTACTGAGGGCACCCGCCTTTGGCAGCGTGCCTTGATCCACCTGGTCTGCAATACGTGTCTGGCCCTCCTGCTGATCGTCATCAGTTGTTTTCTCGCAGCATGGGGGTTCGAACAGCAAATCGTTCCGTCGTTTGCCGAAGTCAACAGCCAACTTGCTGCGAACTGGACGCTTCTCGTATTCGCACTCTGCGCATTCACAACCATCGTCCATCTAGTCCGGTTTATTCGACGCAAGGATGGCGTGACTGCTGCCATCGCAACAAATGCAGCCGCCGCAGAGACCACGCGCGGCGAGCGCATCCCGATCAAGACAAGGGGACGCTTGCGCTTCTTGGAGCAGGCCAGCATCGACTGGCTGGAAACGCAGGGAAACTACCTTGCTCTGCATTCCGGGCCCAACACGCAGCTCGTTCGCCAAACCTTGACTGACTTCGAAAAAGATCTGGATACGAGCAGATTCGTCCGCATCCATCGACGTTTGATCGTAGCTGTCGATCGCATCGAAGAGATGAAATCGCTACCAAATGGTGACGCGATACTGCGGTTGCGGAATGGCCACGAACTGCGCATGAGCCGCAGCTACCGCGACGAGGTGGTTCGACGGTGGAGTGAGGGCTAGGCGGTGTATGCCAGCCCTTCGTTGTGAACGCTCGAGGTTCCGATCAATCCTCACGGCCCACATTATGCCGTTTAGCCAACAACGCCACGACATCGATCAGCGATAGCCCGCGCGCGCGCAGCGCTACGGTGAGATGGAAGACCAGGTCCGCCGCCTCGCCAAGCAGTTCGGCATCGTCCTGCACTACGGCGGCCAACGCCGTCTCGACACCTTCTTCGCCAACTTTCTGCGCGATCCGGCGCATGCCGCCGTCGAACAGCTTGGTGGTGTAACTGCCTTCTGGCCGCTCGGCATGGCGCTGCGCGATCAGCGCGTCGAGCTCGGCGAGGAAACCCAGCGGTGGCCGCACGGCCTCGCCGAAGCAACTCGACGTGCCGAGGTGGCAGGTCGGGCCATGCGGCTCGGCCTGGACCAGCAAGGTATCGGCGTCGCAGTCGATGCGGATCGACTTCAGCGCCAACACGTGGCCGGAGCTCTCGCCCTTGGTCCACAACCGCTGCTTGCTGCGGCTGTAGAACGTCACCTGGCCGCTGGCCTGCGTCTGCGCCAGCGCGTCGGCATTCATGTAGCCGAGCATCAGCACCTCGCCGCTCAACCAGTGCTGCACGATCGCCGGCAGCAGGCCGTCGCCTTTGGCCCAGTCGAGGCGGCTGAAGTCGGTATTGGAATCGTTGTTCATCGTTGCTCCTGATCGGCAGTGCAAATTGAGCCAACGACCGTTCGCACTGAGCGTAACTCGCGTCAGCGAGTGAAGTCGAAGTGCCTGCGCGGCGGCAGCCCTTCGACTTCGGCCTTGCGGCCTGCGCTCAGGGGGAACGGTGGGTTTCCGGCCAACCAAACTTCGACGACGGACAGGCCGCTGTTTTCCTAATCGTTCACAGGCGCACCGCTACACCTTGCCCGTGCAGATAGTGCTTGAGTTCGGGGATCGCGATCGCGCCCGAGTGGAACACACTGGCAGCCAGCGCACCGTCCACGTCGGCCTCGATGAATGCGTCGCGGAAATGTTCCGGCGCACCGGCGCCGCCGGAGGCGATCAATGGCACATGGCAGACTGCACGTGCCGCCACCAGCTGTTCCAGATCGTAGCCGCGGCGCACGCCGTCGCTGCCCATGCAGTTCAGCACGATCTCGCCGGCACCGCGCTGTTGCGCCTCGACCATCCAGTCCAGCGTGCGGCGCGGCAGGGCCTGTGTCTTCGCAGGATCGCCGGTGTACTGGCGCACGCGCCATTCGCCGTCGGCATCGCGCAGCGAGTCGATGCCGACCACCACGCATTGCACGCCGAACGCGGCAGCCAGCTCGTCGATCAACCCGGGCCGCTCCAGCGCCGGCGAGTTCACCGAGATCTTGTCCGCGCCGGCGTGCAGCACCGCACGCGCCTCGTCGACCGAGCGGATGCCGCCGGCCACGCAGAACGGAATGTCGATCACCCGAGCAACCTTCTCGACCCAGCCACGATCCACACTGCGCCCCTCGGGACTGGCGGTGATGTCGTAGAACACCAGCTCGTCGGCGCCTTCGTCACGGTAGCGCAGCGCGAGATCGACGATCTCGCCCATCACCACGTGATCGCGGAAGCGCACGCCCTTGACCACTTGGCCGTCGCGCACGTCGAGGCAGGGAATGATGCGGCGACTCAGCATGCCAGTGCGTCCCCGACCGTGAAGCGGCCTTCCAGTAGTGCACGACCGAGAATCACGCCGCGCGCGCCGGCCGCGCGCGCCGCGCGGATATCGTCCAGCGAACGCACGCCGCCGGAAGCCTGCACCGCCAGTTGCGGCACGCTGTCGGCGAGATGGCGATACAAGTCCAGGTTGAAGCCGGCCAGCATGCCGTCGCGGTCGATGTCGGTACACAGCAGGTGGCGCGCGCCGCGCGCGGCGTACCACGGCGCCAGCTCGTCCAGCGTGCGCGCCTCGGTTTCGGTCCAGCCGGCGCTGGGTAGGCTCCAGCGGCCGTCGATGCGACGCGTGTCGAGCGCGAGGGTCAATCGTTCGGCGCCGTATTTGTCCAGCCAGCCGGCGACGAGTCCGGGATCGCGGATCGCCACGCTGCCCAGCACCACGCGCTGCACGCCGGCGTCGAACAAGCGCTGCAAGTCCGCCTCGTCGCGCACGCCCCCACCGGCCTGGACCCGCATAGCGTCCGCGGCAATCGCCCTGATCACAGCGAGATTATCGAGCTGGCCCGAGCGCGCGCCATCCAGGTCGACGAGGTGCAGCCAGCGCGCACCGGCGTCCGCATAGCGCTGCGCCAGTCCGCGCGGATCGGCCGCATACGTGGTCTGCTGCGCGTAGTCGCCTTGCTTCAGGCGCACCACCTGGCCGCCGCGCAGGTCGATCGCGGGGATCACGTCGAAGTTCATAGTTCGAGGAAGTTCTTGAGGAGCTTCGCGCCGACGGCAGCGGAGCGCTCGGGATGGAATTGCATGCCGTAGTAGTTGCCGCGCGCGATCACGGCGGAAAATGCCTCGCCGTAGTCGCTGGTGGCGAAGGTCCAGTCGCTCACCGGCACCGCATAGCTGTGCACGAAGTACGCCTGCTCATCGTCGCCCAGCCCGGCCAGCAGGGGATGCGCCTGCTTCGCGCTCAAGCGGTTCCAGCCCATGTGCGGCACGCGCAAGCCGGGAGCTTCGGCGAAGCGGCGCACCGGCACCGGAATCAGGCCGAGGCATTCGGTATCACCCTCCTCCGAATGCGCGCACAACAGCTGCATGCCCAGGCAGACGCCCAGCACAGGCTGCTTCAGCGAGCGCAGCAACTCGACCAGACCCAGTTCGCGCAGCCGTGCCATGCCGGGGCCGGCAGCGCCAACGCCGGGCAGGATCACCTTGTCGGCGGCACGAATCGTCGCCGCGTCCGCGGTCAGCGCGGCATCCACGCCCAGCCGTTGCAGCGCGTAACGCACCGAGCCGATATTGGTGCCGCCGGCATCGACCAGGACCACGCTCATCACAGCGCGCCCTTGGTGCTGGGCAGCTCGCTGCCCTCGCGGCGGACCGCCTGGCGCAGCGTGCGTGCCACCACCTTGAAGCAGGCCTCGACCATGTGGTGCGCGTTGTCGCCGTGCACGGACAAGTGCAGGTTCGCGCCCAGGCTCTCGCACAGCGAGCGGAAGAAATGCGGCACCAGTTCGGTCGGCACCTCGCCCACGCGCTCGCGCGGGAAACTACCCTCGAACACGAAGTACGGCCGGCCGGACAAGTCCAGTGCTGCACTGGCCTGCGCCTCGTCCATCGGCAGGGTGAAGCCGTAGCGGCCGATGCCGCGCTTGTCGCCGAGCGCCTGCTTCAAGGCCCCGCCCAGCGCCAGCGCGCAGTCTTCGATGGTGTGGTGCTCGTCGATGTGGGTATCGCCGTCGCAACTCAGCTCCAGCGCGAAGCCGCCGTGCTTGCCGATCTGCTCCAGCATGTGGTCGAAGAAACCCAGCCCGGTGTGCACCTTCGGCTCGGCCGCCCGATCCAGATCGACGCTGACCGTGATGCGGGTTTCCTTGGTGTTGCGCACCACCGTGGCCGTGCGCGGCGCGTCCAGCAGTTGGTGCGCCAGCGTCGCCCAGTCGAGTCCGCGCGGGCCCACGCGAAAGCCACGCACGCCGAGGTTCGCGGCAAACTCCAGGTCGGTCTCGCGATCGCCCGCCATCGCCGACGCGGCGCGGCTCCAGCCGTCGTCGGCAAGGTAGTGACGCAGCATGCCGACGCCCGGCTTGCGCGTATCCCTGCCTTCGTGCGGGAAGCTGCGATCGATCAACACTTCGCGAAAACGGATGCCTTGCGAGGCGAGTATGCGCAGCAGCAGTTCGTGCGGCCCGGCGAAATGCGGTTCGGGAAAACTGTCCGTGCCCAGGCCATCCTGGTTGGTCACCATCACCAGTTCGTAACCGGCTGCGACAAAGCGCTGCAGCGCGGCGATCACGCCCGGCAGCAGGGCCAGCTTCTCGTAGCTGTCGATCTGCTCGTCGGCCGGCTCCTCGATCAGGCAGCCGTCGCGGTCGACGAAGAGAATCTTGCGGCTCACCGGAACCTCCTCGCTGCCATGTAGGAGCGCACCCTGTGCGCGAATACCGCGACGACTGCGCAACCTAGTTTTCGCGCACGACCGAAGGAAGTCCCTTGTGGACAGGGTGCGCTCCTACGACTCAGGCTCATGGCACGACCTCTCGCAGAACGGTCAGCACGCGATCATTCTCCGCCGGCGTGCCGATGGTGATGCGCAGCGCATCACTGAGATTCGGATAGCGACGCACGTCGCGCACCACGATGCCGGCGGCGAGCAGGCGCTGGTAGGCGGCACCGGCATCGTCGAAGCGCACGGCCAGGAAATTCGCCTGCGACGGCAGCACCTCACGCACCCCGGGCAACCGGCGCAGCGCCGCCTGCATCCGCGCGCGCTGTTTGCGCACGATGCCGACATGCCCTCGTGCATTCACCTGGCCCCAGCCAGACAGCGCCAGCAACGCAGCGTCCACGCACGGCAACGGCAACGGGTACGGCGCCATGATCCGACGCAGCAGCGCGATCACCTCGTCGTTCGCCAGCAGGCTGCCGATACGCACGCCGGCCAGCGCCCAGGCCTTGGACAAGGTACGCAGCACGGCGAGGTTGTCGTAGCGATCGATCAGGTCCGCCACGCTGCCCGCGTCACTGAACTCCACGTAGGCCTCGTCCACCACCAGCAAGGCGCGACCGCTCAGCGCCTGCGCCAGCCGCTCGACCGCAGCGCGCGGCACCGGCTGGCCGGTGGGGTTGTTCGGCGTGCAGATGAAGACCAGCTTCACCGCCGGGGTCAGTGCTGCCAGCACGGCGTCCACGTCCAGGGTGAAATCCGCTGCCAGCGGCACCTCGACGATGCCCGCGTCCTGCACCCGCGCGCACACCGCGTACATGCCGAACGTGGGCGGCTGGATCAGGATCGCGTCGCGGCCGGCGCGGCAGAACGCGCGCACCAGCAGGTCGATCGCCTCGTCGCTGCCGCGGCCGACCAGCAACTGTTCGCGCCGCACGCCGTAGAGTGCCGCCAGCGCATCGACCAGCGCCGCGGGCTGCGGCTCGGGATAGCGGTTGCAGCCGAGGCCGTCGTCGCCCACCGGGGCCCACGCCGACTCGTTCGCGTTGAGGAATACCTCGCCGCCGCTGGCCTCCATCCGCGCCGAGGAATACGGTTGCATCGCGCGGATTTCCGGCCGCGCCAGATCGAGCACGCTCATGACTGTGCCTCCAGTGTGGCCAATCGCAAGGTCACCGCACGGCGGTGCGCCTCCAGTTGTTCGGCCGCCGCCAGCATCGCCGTGCAGGGACCGATGTTGCGCAAGCCTTCTTCGCTGACTTCCTGCACGCTGATCTGCTTCTGGTAACTGGCCACCGATACGCCGCTGTAGCTGCGCGCGTAGCCGTAGGTCGGCAGCACGTGGTTGCTGCCGCTGCAGTAGTCGCCCACCGATTCGGGCGTCCACTGGCCGAGGAAGATCGAGCCGGCGCTGTCGATGCCGTCGAGCAAGGCGCGCGGCGCGGCCACCTGCAGGATCAGGTGCTCGGGCGCGTAGCGGTTGCTCACCTCGACCGCCTGCGCCAGCGAGTCGACCGCGATCAGCCGGCTCTGCGCCAGCGCCTGGCGGGCGATCGCGCCGCGCGGCAATTCGGCGCACTGGCGCTCGACCTCGGCTGCCGCCTGATCCAGCAATTCGGCGGATGGGCTCAGCAGGATCACCTGCGAATCCGGCCCATGCTCGGCCTGCGACAGCAGGTCGGCGGCGACGAACACGGGGTTCGCGTCGGCGTCGGCGATCACCAGCACTTCCGACGGGCCCGCCGGCATGTCGATCGCGGCACCGTCCGGGTCGGACGATACCTGCAGCTTCGCCTCGGTGACCCAGGCATTGCCGGGGCCGAACAGCTTGTCGCACTTCGGCACGCTGGCAGTGCCGTAGGCCATCGCGGCGATCGCCTGCGCGCCGCCCAGCTTGAACACCTGGTGCACGCCAGTGAGGCGCGCGGCATACAGCACCGCCTCGTCGCAGCGCCCATCCGCGCGCGCCGGCGAGCACAGCACCACCTCGCGGCAGCCGGCGATATGCGCCGGCACGCCCAGCATCAGAGCGGTCGACGGCAGCGGCGCACTGCCGGCCGGCACGTACAGGCCGACCCGGCTGATCGGACGCAACATCCGCTCCACCCGCACGCCGGGCGCGGTATCCACCGCCACCGGCTGCGGCGCCGCCGCGCGATGGAACAACTCGATGCGTGCAGCCGCTTCGCGGATCACCTCCTTCAGGGCCGGATCGAGAAAGGCTTCGGCCGCAGCGAATTCGGCCTCGTCCACTTCGATCGCGCCCAGTGTGCAGCGGTCGTATTTCGCGCTGAGCTCGCGCAGTGCCGTGTCGCCATGCTCGCGCACGGCAGCGATGATCCGCTCGACACCGCGGCGCAGTTCGTCCGCGCGCGACTGCGCGGGCCGCGCCAGCGCATCGCGGCGTACCGCGTCATCCAGTGCGTTCCAGTCCAGACGTTTCATGCCAGCATTTTCTCCACCGGCAGCACGAACATCTCGCGCGCGCCGGCCTTCTTGATTTCTTCCAGTTGCCGCCAGCTCACCTCGCCGGCACACAGCGCCTGCAGCATCAACTGGTCCGGCTGGCCGGCCACCGGCAGCAGGGTCGGCTGCGGGCCGCCGGGCAGCAGGCGGGTGACGGCTTCCAGCGTGTGGCGCGAGGTCTGCAACAGCAGCAGGCGCGACTCGCGCACCTGGATCACCCCATCCAGCCGCTTCAACAGCAGCTCCAGCATGTCGCCGCGCTCGTCCACCGGCAGGGTCAGCGGCCCCGCCAGCACTGCCTCGCTCTGCAGCAGCACTTCGGTTTCGCGCAGCTGGTTCGCCACCAGGGTACCGCCGCTCTGCACCAGATCGCAGATCGCGTCCGCGGTGCCCAGCTTCGGCGCAATCTCGACCGAACCGGCCAGGGTCACCACGCCGGCATCGATGCCCTGCGTGCGCAGCCATTCGCCCAACAGGCCCGGATACGACGTGGCGATGCGCCGGCCTTGCAGTTGCCTGGGCTCGTGATAGTCCAGTTCCTGCGGCACCGCGATCGACAGCCGGCAGCGCCCGAAGCCGAGCGGGCGCAGCTCTGCCAGCGGCTCGGCCTCGCGCCCGGCAGTGAGCTGGAATTCGCCCAGTACGTTGCGCCCGACGATGCCGAGATCACACACGCCCTGCGCGATCAGGCCGGGAATATCGTCGTCGCGCACCAGCAGCAGGTCGACCGGCTCGCCCTCGCCGAAGCAGAACAGCTTGTCGCGGCTCTGCCGGAAGGTGAGCCCGCAACGGGTCAGCAACTCCAGCGCCGGCTCGGTCAGCCGGCCGGATTTCTGCATCGCGATGCGCAAGCGGTCGCGCGTTTTCATGCCTTCGCCTTTTTCGCTGCCTGCGACTGTCGCCGCGCTGCACGGGCCGCGGCCGCCAGGTAGCCGCCGCTGCCCTGATTGAGGTAACGCGCCACCCGTCCGATCGTGGTGATGCTGACTGCGGTGCGCTCGTGGATCTCGCGGTACGACACGCCTTCCAGCAGGTACGGAACCACCCGCCAGCGGTCTACCAGCACCTCAAGCTCGGCCGGCGTGCACAGGTCGCTCAGGAAGGCGCCCATCTCCTCGCTGTTCTTCAACGAGAGCAGCGCCTCGTAAAGGCTCTGCTCGGCAGATTCGACGGGGGTTTCCGGATCGAGTGATCGACGTTTCATAATGTACTAACGCATTAACACAGTGGTGCGCATCATACACGGCATGCGGCGCTGCGGCAAATCCGCTTTTCGCCGGCATCAATCCGGGTTCAGCAGCGGTTGTCCGAAGCGCCCGAGGCGGCTTCAGCAGCTTTTCCCTCCCCATAAACAAAGACCCCCGCCGAGGCGGGGGTCCTGTGAACCTGGTGCAGCCCGGAGTCGGCTCAGGCCGACTTCTTCTTCGGCGCGGCCTTCTTGGCGGCGGCCGGCTTGGTCACGGTCGGCTTGGCGCCCACCACGGCCGGCAGCACGCCGTGTGCACGGGTATTGCCGTAGCTGCCGCGATAGGTCTTGCCGCGACGGGTCTTGCGATCGCCCTTACCCATGGGGAACTCCTTGATTTATTGGATGAACGGCCTGCCATCATAGCAGTGTCGGAGCCGTACGGGATAGTCAGGGTTGACCGTGCCCGGCGCAGTCTCCGCTGGCATCGAGACACTTGCCGGGGTCGATCTGCACGGTCACATGCTGGATCCCGAAGCGCTCCAGCAGCATCCGCTTGATCGCCTGCAAGGCCTGCGCGCCATCGGCATGCTCATCCAGTTCGGCATGCACGGTGGCCATGCGCGAACCCGAGGCCAGTTGCCACACATGCAGGTGGTGAATGTCGCGAATGCCGGGATCGGCCGTGCGCAGCGACGCTTCCACCAGCGCGCTGTCCATGCCCTCGGGCACGCCTTCCAGCAGGATGTGTGCGGACATCCGCAGCAACCGCCATGCACTGCCCAGGACGAGCAGCGAGATCAGCAGCGACAGCACTGGGTCGGCCCACAGCCAGCCGAACCAGCGGATCGCCAGCGCCGCCAGCACCGCCGCCAGCGAACCGAGCAGGTCACCCAGCACATGCAGGCTGGCGCCGGCCAGGTTGACGTCATCATGCGCATGCCCGTGCAGGGTACGCAGCACCAGCGCATTCACCAGCAGCCCCACGATCGCCACGGCCAGCATCATCCCGGACAGGATTTCCCCGGGATGCAGCAGCCGCACGCCGGCCTCATAGACGATCCAGCCGACCAGTACGAACTGGCCCAGTGCATTGACGAAACCCGCCAGCACTTCCGCCCGGCCATAGCCGTAACTGCGCCGCGCATCGGCCGGTCTGGTCGCCATCCACGCGCCGACCACCGCCAGCAGCAGGGCCAGCGCATCGACCATCATGTGTCCAGCGTCGGCCAGCAAGGCCAGCGAACCGGACCATGCGCCGCCGACCACCTCGACCACCATCATCACGGTGGTCAAGACGAACGCAAACAGCAGCTTGCGACTGCGCCTGCCGGATGCAAGGGCGTGGCCATGCGCATGGTCGTGTGCGTGGTCGTGCGAGTGGGTGTGGGGCGTGCTCATGCGTGCATGCTAGGAATGGCCGCCGCCGTTACACAATCACCACGCTTAGTGCGCGCACTGCGGACCGTGCACGTGGGCGCCTTCGCTGTGGCTGTCCAACCGCAGGTTGACGAAATGCGCGCCGGCCAGCAACAGGCCGCCGCAGGTCACCAGTACGCTGTGCAGGATCAGCGAGGAGCCATCGATGTAGATGACGCCGAGCAGCAGCAGGGCCAGCGCCGGCGCGGCCAGCCGCAATGGCAACGATTGCCGGTGCCGGCGATAACCGCGGACCAGCACGAACGAGGCCAGCACGCAGGCGCACAGCACGAAAACACGCTCGAAGCGATGGTCAGCCAGGAATTCCAGACCCAGCAAAGGCAGCAACGCGAGCACGAAGGGCAACAGCGCGCAGTGGATCGCGCACAAGAAGGAAGCCGTCGCGCCAACGCGATCGGCCACATGCCACCAGCGAGATTTGTTCGCCTGCTCGGAATCCATCGACCTGCCCCGGTGTCGCCAGACGTGGCGACTCTATACCCGGTCGGCGATATGTTACTTTATAACATTACTGACCGCCATACCCCTGGCTCAGGCCTTGCGGCAGTTCCTGCAGGTGCCGTGCACTTCCAGGGTTTGCGCCTGCGGACGGAAGCCGAACGCCTTGGCCTGTGCCTCGATCAGCTCGGCGACCCGTTCGTCGCAGACTTCCTGGGCACTGGAGCAGATATCGCAGATCAGGAACGGTACCTGGTGCGCCTCGGCCGGGTGGTGGCAGGAGACGAACGCGTTGATCGATTCCAGCTTGTGGATGAAGCCGTTCTCGAGCAAGAAGTCGAGCGCGCGATAGACCGTGGGCGGCGCGGCGTTGCCGTGCTTCTCGCGCAACTGGTCGAGCAGATCGTAGGCCTTGACCGGCTTGTGCGCGGTCGCGACCAGTTCGAGCACTTCCTTGCGCAGCGGGGTCAGGCGCAGACCGCGCTCCTCGCTCGCATGCTCCACCGCGCGCACGAACCCCTTCGCATCCTCATGATGATGATGCGGATGGTGCGCGTGCGGGTTGTGGACGACTTCGTGGCTCACGCGTTTCACCTCAAGACGGATCATACACTCGCAACCGCATCACTCCAGGCAAGGCTCAGCGCCGCAGTGGCGGCGGCTGCGGGCGCGGCACGGGGCGGGGCCTGGACAGGATCACGATCCAGCCGATCGGCCCCAGCACCCACGCCCATACGATGCCTTCGAACAGGCGGCCGCGCCACCAGCCGAGCAGCGCGCCCACCGCGACGAACAACAGGCTCCACCAGAACATGGCTGCCCACGGCAGCATATTCAACAGGTTGAAGAAGATGTGCCAGAACGCACCCGGTGCGTCGGGGTCGACGCCCTGGGTGGCCCTGGCCAGCAGTTCGTCCACGGCGGGTTCAGTGCGTCATCGTCATGGCGGGAAGCTCATCCCCGCGCGATGGCGATCGCGGCGTCGATGCGCTTGAGCGCTTCGTCGCGGCCGGCCAGGTAGATCGTGTACTCGATCGACGGCGAGACCTGGGTGCCGGTCATCGCCACCCGCAACGGCTGCGCGATCTTGCCCATGCCCAGCTCGAGCTTCGCGGCAACCTGCCCGATCACCTGGTGGATCGGTTCCGGCTGCCATTCGCACCCGGCCAGCAGCGACTTGGCCGCGTCGAGCACGGCAACCGCACTGTCGTTCTTCAGGTGTTTGGCGACCGCCTTGTCGTCCCATTCGGCGATCGGCGCGTACCAGATCTTCGCGCGCTCGGCCATTTCCTTCAGCGTGTGCACGCGGTCGCGCAACGCCACGATCACGTCGACCGGCGCCGGGCCGTGCGAAGTGTCGATGCCGGCGCGCTGCAGGTGCCACTCGAATTCGGCGGCCAGCGACTGCGGATCATCCGTCTTCAGGTAGTGCTGGTTGAGCCAGGCCAGCTTCTCGGTGTCGAAGCGCGAGGCGGCCTTGTTGACGTCGGCGATGTCGAACAGCGCGATCATCTCCTCGCGCGAGAATATCTCCTGGTCGCCATGCGACCAGCCCAGCCGCACCAGGTAGTTGAGGATCGCGTGCGGCAGAAAGCCGTCGGCGCGGTACTCCATCACGCTGACCGAATTGGTGCGCTTGGACAGCTTCTTGCCTTCCTTGTCCAGGATCATCGGCAGGTGCGCGAACTCCGGCACCTTCGCGCCCAGCGCGTGATAGATGTTGATCTGCCGCGGCGTGTTGTTGACGTGGTCGTCGCCGCGGATCACCTCGGTGATGCCCATGTCGATGTCGTCGACCACCACCGCGAAGTTGTAGGTGGGCCAGCCGTCGGAGCGGAAGATCACCAGATCGTCCAGCTCGCTGTTGGCCCACTCGATGCGGCCCTTCACCTTGTCGTCGAACACCACCGAGCCTTCGCTCGGGTTGCGGAAGCGGATCACGCGATTGGGATCTTCACGACGGGCTTCATGAAAGCCGGGCTCGTTGCGGTCGCGGTAGTAGCCGTTGTAGCGCGGCTTCTCGCCCTTCGCCATCGCGGCCTCGCGCATCGCCTCGATCTCTTCCTTGCTCTCGTAGGCGTAGTACGCCTTGCCGGCAGCGACCAGTTCGTCGGCGACCTGCTTGTACCGCGCAAGCCGCTGGGTCTGGTAGAACGGGCCCTCGTCGGCGTCGAGGTCGAGCCAGTGCATCGCGTCGAGGATCGCCTGCACCGCCGCGTCGGTGGAACGCTCGCGATCGGTGTCCTCGATGCGCAGGATGAATTCACCGCCGCGACGGCGCGACTCCAGCCAGCAATACAGCGCGGTGCGCGCGCCGCCGATATGCAGGAAACCGGTAGGGCTTGGGGCGAAGCGGGTGCGGACGGTCATCGGGATATCGGCAGCGTGGGAGCGAAGCTGCCGATTTTAACCGATCTGCCGCCGGCAGCCTGCGGATCGCTCACTTCACGCGGGATTACTTCACGTGGATGGTGATCTTCTTCGATACCACCGCCGGATCGAACGGTACGTGGTTCTGGTTGCCCAGCTCCAGTTGCAGGGTATGCGTGCCGGGCTTCAGCTTCAGCGTGGTCTCGGTCTGGCCGCCACCGAAGTGGATGTGGTTGTCGTCCTTCGGGATCGGCTGGCCGGCAGCGGGCAGTTCCTTCACGTCGACCAGCAAGTGATGGTGGCCGGTGTGCTCCTTGTCCACCCCGGCCGGCGCCACGCCCATGCCCTTGAGGCCGAAGCGCGCGGTGACTTCCTGCCCCACAGTGGCACCGTTGGCGGGCGAGATGATGTAGACCGCGGCACCGCTGGGCGCCTGGGTGGTCGGCAGGCCGGGAGCGTCGGCGGCCAGCGCGGCGCCAGTCAGCCCGGTCAGGGCAAGTGCGAGCAGGATGCGTTTCATCGTCGGTCTCCAGCGGTGAAGGATGGCCCAGTGTAAGCGCTGCGGCGCCTTCAAGGCACCCCGCAACGTCACCACGACGTCATGCACCCGCCACGTCGCCGCAACGCTGGCCGGCGAAGCTGTGCCCAGCCAGCACGGGTATCGTCATGCGCATCGGCATCGTCAGCGAAACCTATCCACCGGAAATCAACGGCGTCGCGCTGACCGTGCACAGCCTCGCCGCCGGACTCGCCGCGCGGGGCCACAGCATCGACCTGATCCGTCCGCGCCAACCGCAGCCGCACTGCGACGAAGCCGGCATCGACGCGCTCGAACTGCGCGGCGGCGCCCTGCCCCGTTACCCGGGCCTGCGCTTCGGCCTGCCGGCCAGCCGCACGCTGCACCAGCACTGGTCGAAGCAGCGCCCCGACGCGGTCTACGTCGCCACCGAAGGACCGCTCGGCTGGTCGGCCATGCGTGCCGCCAGGCGGCTGGGCATCCCGCTCAGCAGCGGCTTCCATACCCGTTTCGACAGCTACGCCAGCCACTACGGCCTGGGCCTGCTCACGCCGCTGGTGCGCGGCTACCTGCGCCGCTTCCACCAGCGTGCCGCCGCCACGCTGGTGCCGACCGACGCGCTCGCACGGGAGCTGCACGCCATGGGTATCGCCAACGCACGCCTGCTGCGCCGCGCAGTGGACACGCAGCTGTTCCACCCGAACCGGCGCGATGAAACCTTGCGCGCCAGCTGGGGCGTGGACGCCGCCACGCCGGTGGTGCTGTACGTCGGACGCATCGCGCCGGAGAAGAATCTCGAACTGGCGGTACAGGCCTTTCGCGCGGTCCGCCAGCAAGTGCCACAAGCGCGTTACGTATGGGTCGGCGACGGCCCGGCCCGCGACGCGCTGCAGGCCGCGCATCCGGATTTCATCTTCGCCGGCATGCAACGCGGCGAGGCGCTGGCACGGCACTACGCAAGCGCGGACCTGTTCCCGTTCCCCAGCCTCAGCGAGACCTTCGGCAACGTGATCATCGAGGCGCTGGCCGCCGGCCTGCCGGTGGTGGCGTACGCCGAAGGCGCCGCGCGCGAGCATCTCGTCGACGGCGTCAACGGTTACTGCATCGCGTCGGGCAACGCAGCGGCCTTCATCGAGGCGGCAGCGAAACTTGCCGGCAATCCGGCGCTGATCCGGCACATGGGCCGCGCCGGCCATGCCGGCATGGCTGGGCTTTCGCCGGACGCGGTGATCCGCGATTTCGAGACCCTGCTGCGCGACATGGCCGAGGAGAACCTGCATGAACACGCCGCCGTCGCCGCCCACGTCTGAGCTTCTGCCCGGGCCGCGTTTCGCGCTGGACCGACGCGTCTGCGTGATCGCCAACCACTGGGGTACCCGGCGCCTGGTGGGCCTGTTCTTCGGCTTGGTCAGCCGACTCGGCGACGGGGTGTTCTGGTACGCACTGATGGTCGCGCTGGCCGTGCTCGGCGGCCAGCGCGGCATCGCCGCGGCCGCGCACATGGCGGCCACCGGACTCGCCGCCCTGCTGCTGTATCGCCTGCTGAAGCGCTGGACGCGCCGCCCGCGTCCCTACCGCGCCTGCCCCGGCGTGATCGCGCACGTACCGCCGCTGGACGAGTTCAGCTTTCCATCCGGACATACCCTGCAGGCGGTGGGCCTCAGCGTCGTGGCGCTGGCCTGGTATCCACCGCTGGCTCCGCTGCTGCTGGGTTTCACTGCACTGGTCGCCGTCTCGCGGGTGATCCTCGGTCTGCACTATCCCAGCGACGTGCTGGCCGCAATCGTCATCGGCGGCGGTCTCGGCAGTGCATCGCTGTGGCTGCTGTCGTCACTCGGCTGAGCACTGCGCTGCACAGAATATGTGCACGCCGTCGGCAGTGCCTTTGCACTCAGATAGATAGCGCACTTGTCCACAGGCTTTACCGCGTACGCTCCACAATCGCTGTGGAGAACTTCGCCTGACTGCGCAACATCTCGGCAACGCGTAGCAAGTGCTTGATGGACAAGTGGCGAACATCGCTTGTCCACAGGCTTTACCGGGACACTTCCACAGCGGCTGTGGAAAACCCGATCGCGCAAACGACGATGCCGCCCGAAGGCGGCATCGCATCGTTGCAGCAGACATGGCCGATCAGGCTGCGCGCGGCGCCTTCATCAGGATGCCGAGCAGGTCGGCCAGTTTGTCGCGCATCTCGCGGCGGTCGACGATCAGGTCGATCGCGCCGTGGTCGAGCAGGAACTCCGAACGCTGGAAGCCTTCCGGCAAAGTCTCGCGCACGGTCTGCTCGATCACGCGCGGGCCGGCGAAGCCAATCAACGCCTTCGGCTCGCCGATGTTGATGTCGCCGAGCATCGCCAGGCTGGCGGAGACGCCGCCGGTGGTCGGGTTGGTCAGCACGCTGATGTACGGCACGCCGGCGTCGCGCAGGCGCGCCAGCGCGGCCGAGGTCTTCGCCATCTGCATCAGCGAGAACAGCGCCTCCTGCATGCGCGCGCCGCCGGTGGCGGAGAAGCACACCAGCGCGCTCTTGTCGGCCAGCGCGCGTTCGGCGGCACGCGCGAACTTCTCGCCGACCACCGAACCCATCGAGCCGCCCATGTAGGCGAACTCGAACGCCGTCGCCATCAGCGGGCGGCCCTTGAGCCGGCCGCTCATCGCGACCATCGCATCCTTCTCGCCGACCTTCTTCTGGGTGGCGACAATCCGGTCGCGGTACTTCTTGGAGTCGCGGAACTTCAGCGGATCGGTCGGCTCGAGGCTGGCCCACAGTTCCTGCGCGGAACCTTCATCCAGCAACGCGCCCAGTCGCGCACGCGCGCTGATGTAGTGGTGATGGCCGCACTTCGGGCAGACCATCAGGTTGCGTTCCAGCTCCGGCTTGTACAGCACGGTACCGCAACCGCCGCACTTCTCCCACACGCCTTCAGGCACCGAGCCCTTGCCGCCGTTCGGACTCTGCGGGCGGGTGCGCGGGTTCATGATTTTCTGCAGCCAATTCATTGCATCACCCTGACTGTTCGTGAGCGCGCCGCGATCAGGCGGTGCGCGTCCTCAATGCCTAGCGAGCGGCGTATCCAGCGCGGTGCGGATCGGCGCCAGGAACGCTTGCGCGCGCGTGGCGATTTCCGCGGCATCCGTCGCCCCGGCCAGCCGCTCGACCAGCGCGCTGCCGATCACCACCGCATCGGCGAAACCGGCAATCGCCTGCGCGCTCGCCGCATCGCGGATGCCGAAGCCCACCGCCACCGGCGCCTTCGCATGGGCCCGGATATCGGCCACGCGTGACGCGATGTCGCCGGTGCTCAAGTGTGCCGCACCAGTGATGCCGGCAAACGAGACATAGTACAGGAAACCCTCGGCTGAACCGCACAACTGCGCCATACGCGAGGGTGCAGTGGTCGGTGCGGCGAGCAGGATCTGCTGCAGCCCGGCGTCGCGCAACGGCTGCAGTACGGCGGATTCCTCCAGCGGGCAATCGACCAGCAGCACGCCGTCGACGCCGGCCTGCACGGCCTCCTGTGCGAAGCGCGCGTAGCCGTGGATCTCGACCGGATTGAGGTAGCCCATCAGCACGATCGGCGTATCCGCATCGCGCTGGCGGAACGCGGCGACCCAGCCCAGCACTTCGGCCAGGCCCACGCCTTTCGCGATCGCCCGCTCGCTGGCGTGCTGGATCACCGGGCCATCCGCCATCGGGTCGGAGAACGGCACGCCCAGTTCGATCAGGTCGGCGCCGGCGTCGACCAGCGCGTGCATCAACGCCACCATGTGCTGCGGTGATGGATCACCGGCGGTGACGAACGGAATCAGGCCGGTGCGGCCGGCAGCTTTCAGTGCGGCGAAGCGGCGGTCGATGCGGCTCATACCTCGACTCCTTCGCGCGCGGCGATCGTGTGCACGTCCTTGTCGCCGCGGCCGGACAGGTTGCACAGCACGATGCCGTCCTTCGGATACTCGCGCGCCAGCTTGATCGCCTGCGCCACCGCATGGCTGGATTCCAGCGCGGCCAGGATGCCCTCGGTGCGTGCCAGCAGATGGAACGCGGCCAGCGCCTCGTCATCGGTGACGCCGACATAATCGGCGCGGCCGGCGTCCTTCAGGAACGCGTGCTCGGGGCCGACGCCGGGATAGTCGAGCCCGGCCGAAACCGAGTGCGTCTCGGTGATCTGGCCGTTGTCGTCGCACAGCACGTAGGTGCGGTTGCCGTGCAGCACACCGGGCCGGCCGGCCGCCAGCGACGCGGCGTGATGACCGGTGGCGATGCCCTCGCCCGCCGCCTCGGCGCCGACGATGCGCACGTCGGCATCATTGAGGAAGGCATGGAACAGGCCGATCGCGTTGGAGCCGCCGCCGACGCAGGCGGTCAGCACGTCGGGCAGACGACCGTACTGCTCCAGCATCTGCGCGCGCGCCTCGCGTCCCACGATCGCGTTGAAATCGCGCACCATCAGCGGGTACGGATGCGGCCCGGCCACCGTGCCGATGATGTAGAAGGTGTCGGCGACGTTGGTGACCCAGTCGCGCATCGCCTCGTTCAGTGCGTCCTTCAGCGTCTTCGAGCCGGACGTCACCGGCACCACCTCGGCGCCGAGCAGTTTCATGCGGTAGACGTTGATCTTCTGCCGCTCGATGTCCACCGCACCCATGTAGACCACGCACTTCAGGCCCAGCCGCGCGGCCACGGTGGCGCTGGCCACGCCGTGCTGGCCGGCGCCGGTCTCGGCGATGATGCGGGTCTTGCCCATGTTGCGCGCGACCAGCGCCTGGCCGACCGTATTGTTGATCTTGTGCGCGCCGGTGTGGTTCAGGTCCTCGCGCTTGAACAGGATGCGCGCGCCGCCGACGTGCTGCGACAGGCGCTCGGCGTGGTAGATCGGACTGGGCCGGCCGACGTAGTGCTTGAGGTCGCGGTCGAGTTCGGCAATGAACGCCGGATCGTCGCGCAGGCGCAGGTAGGCTTCGGTCAGTTCGGCCAGCGGCGCCATCAGGGTCTCGGCGACGTAGCTGCCGCCGTAGTTGCCGAAGCGGCCGTGCGCGTCGGGGTAGGCGTTGTAATCCACGATCTTGCTCATGTAGTCACTCGATACGGGTGTAGGAGCGCACCCTGTGCGCGATGCTCTTCCTGCATGCTGGGCAAAAGCATCGCGCACAGGGTGCGCTTCTACAGGCAGGCGATCATCTTAGCGGCAACCCCTGGCGATGGGGGTCACAGATAGCGCCGGATGGTTTCGCGCAACTCGGCCAGTTGTTCGGGTGTCAGCGGGCCGAGCATCCCGCGCCGGCCGGCGGGGATATGCGCGGCGGGATCCTCGTCGTCGAACACGTAATGGTCCAGCAACGTCTTCCACGCGGCCCGCTCCGCGGGCGGCAGCGAGCGGAAGGCGAGGATGCAATGCATGAGGCAGCCCAGCGCGGTGTTCGGCGCATAGCCGCTGGCAGGTACGGGCCTCCACCAGTAATTCACCAGTGCGTTGATCCGCTCCAGCGACTCGACGTGATGCCACCACATCGGCGGGATGTAGATCGCGTCGCCGGGATGCAGATCCGCCACCTGCGCCTCGGCCAGGGCCAGCTTCAGGCGGGGATAGCGCGGATCATCCGGGCGATCGAGCCGGGCGATGCCGATGGCCGCGCCGGTGGGCGCGAAATCCAGCGGTCCGACGTACAGGTTGCGCGCCTGTTCCGGCGCGAACAGGGTGAAGCGCCGGGCGCCGCACGCCACGCAGGCGACGTTGTGGTATTCGTCGAAATGCGCCGGCGTGGTGACCTGGTTGCCGATCCAGATGCGCGGCGGGATGCCGCGGTCGAGAAACGGAACCGCGTGATCGTCCAGCAACCCCGGCAGGCAGGCGGAGATCAACGCGCTCTGCATCGCCAGCCCCGGCGCGTCCGGCTGGCGGCTGTACTGCGCCAGCCGCTGCAGACCCTGGGTGACCGAGACGCGGTGATGCGCATAGTTGAAGCCGTCGAACGCCGCGTTGTAACCGATCACCCCGCCCTCATCCGGCGGCATCAGCAGCGCATCGACCTCGCTGCCGTTGTCCAGCGCGGCCAGACCCTGGGCAAACGCGGTGTCCGACTGCCGCGACCAGGCCACCATCGGCCAGTCGCGGCACAGGCCGCGGATGACCAGCGGACGCCCGCGGCCGACCAGGTCGGCGAGTGCGATCGGCTGGCCGGTATCGTGATGTTCCTCGATCGCCGCGGGCATGTCGCTCACTCCGCGTCGGCCGTGCGCACCGCACGGATGAAGGCTTCCAGCCGCACCGGGTCCTTGATCCCCGGCGCCGACTCCACGCCGCTGGCCACGTCCACCGCCCAGGGGCGCGCCGTGCGCACGGCATCGCCCACGTTGCCTGCGTGCAGGCCGCCGGCCAGGATCAGCGGCTGCGCCAGCTCGCCCGGCAGCAACGACCAGTCGAAGGCCTTGCCACTGCCACCGGCTTCGCCGGCAGCGTGGCCGTCCAGCAACAGACCTGAGGCCCGTGGATAGTCGTGCAGGCGCGGCAATGCCGCCGCGCCCTCGCCCATCGCGATGGCCTTCAGAAACGGATGGCCAAACTGTGCGCACCAGCCATCGCTCTCGTCGCCGTGGAACTGCAGCAACGCGGGTCGCACTTCATCGAGCACCTGCCGTACCCGATTCGCTTCGTCGTCCATGAACAGCGCGACGGTGGCGACGAACGGCGGCAACGCCGCGATGATCTCGCGCGCCTGCGCCAGCGTCACCTGCCGCTTGCTGCGTGCAGTGAACACCAGCCCGATTGCATCGGCACCGAGGCGCGCGGCGAGCAGCGCATCCCCGACCCGGGTCATGCCGCAGCACTTGATGCGGGTCACTGGCCGGCTCCCATCAGGCAGACTTCCGGCGGCAGGCCCCAATGCGCCTCGTAACGAGGACCGACGAAGGTCAACCCCGAAGCCAACGCCGTCGGCCCGGCCACCTGGCGGTCGCGGCCGGCCAGCAGGTCGGCCAGCCATTCCACCGGCCGCTCGCCGCGGCCGATCAGCAGCAGCGAGCCGACGATATTGCGCACCATGTGATGCAGGAACGCGTTCGCCTCGATGTCGACGAACAACTGTTCGCCCTCGCGCCGCACGTTCACCGCCAGCACGCTGCGGCGCGGATGCGCGGCCTGGCAGGACAAGGCACGGAACGCGCTGAAATCGTGCTCGCCGAGCAAGGCCTGGGCGGCGGCATGCATGCGCTGCGCATCCAGCGGCAGGCGCTCCCAGGCGACATGGCGCGCGTCCAGCGCCGCACGCACCGGCCGGTTGAGGATGTGATAGCGGTAACGCCGGCTGCGTGCCGCGTAACGCGCGTGGAAACTGTCCGGCACCGGCTGCGCCCACAGCACCGCCACGCTCGCCGGCAGGTTGGAACAGGTACCCAGCACCCAGCCGCGCATGTCGCGGCGTGCCTCGGTATCGAAGTGCACGACCTGGCAGCGCCCATGCACGCCGGCGTCGGTGCGCCCCGCGCAGCTGACCTCGACCGGATGGTCGGCGACTTTCGACAAGGCCTGCTCCAGCACCCCCTGCACGCTGACGTCCGTCTTCAGGCGCTGCCAGCCGTTGAAATCGGTGCCGTCGTATTCGATGCCGAGAGCAATGCGCATGGGGTCGTGCAGGAATCCGCCGGAAGAAGAAGAAAGATTAGCAGGCCGCAACGGCATCGGGCCGGCAGAAGCCGGCCCGACTCATCCCGCAGGTTGTACCTGGCGACTCAGTGCAGGCTGTCGAGCAGGCGCTTGGCGACGTCCCTCTGCATCTGGCTGCCTTCCTTGACCACCTCGCCGAGCATGGCGCGGGCGCCTTCGGCGTCGCCCATGTCGATATAGGCGCGGGCCAGGTCGAGCTTGGTGTCCACCGGATCGTCGTTGAACTCGCCCAGGTCGTGGCCCTCGTCGGTCGCCTGGTGCGCGCTGTCCGCTTCGTCGAAATGCCAGCTCGCGGCCGGTTCGGCAGGCGCCGGCCGATCCGGCGCCAACGGCGCGACCACGGTGGCATCGTCCGATGCCGGCGCAGGACGGGACGCCGATTCGGCCGCAGTCTGGGTCAGATCGAAATTGAAATTGTACTCGCTGACCCGCTTCGGCCCGCTCGACGGCAACGGCGGCATCGAGGAGACGACCGTGGGCGCATCGCCCTCGTCGGCATAGTCGTCGATGTCGAACTCGCCGCGCGCCTCCGCATCGTCATGCGCCACCGGCTCGGCGTGATGGTCGAACAGCGGATGACCGGGCACCAGGTCCTCGCCCATGTGCAGCACGTCCTGCCACTCGTCCTGCTGCGGGTCGGTGATATGGGCGTGCATCGCCTCGGCCGCCGCCTCGAAATGCTCGACATCGCGGCGCGAGTAGTACAGGGTGACCAGTTCCAGGTGCAGTCCGATGTCGTCCGGATGTTCGGCCAACTGGTCGAGCAACTCGTCCTGGTCGACATCGTCGCCGAGGAGGTCCTGGTCGGCGGCAGACGCCGAACCGAAACGGTCCGCCAGCGATGACTCGGATTTCGAGGCGGCAGCACCCGGCTTGCGCCGACGGCCCAGCATCGCCAGCAGGATCAGCAGCACGATCGCGCCGGCCCCGGCCCCCCAGGCCCAGGTCTGCATGTACCACGGCTGCTCTGCAGCAGCCGGTTGACTGGAAGGCTTTTCCGCCGGCTTGACCGGCGCCGGCGCCGCGATCGGCGTGGTGACCACGGACGCACTAGTGGCCGGTGTGCTGGCCACGCTGGATGCGTCGGCGGGCGTGGTGATCGCCGCCGCGGTCGAACCCGCGGCGACC